>JAAZMP010000136.1 GCA_012798755.1 Bacillota bacterium | reverse complement strand
AACCTTTCGGACAATGCGCCGGCTCACGACCACCTTTTTCATGTTCTTCCTTAGGAACGCAGAGAACATCGCCAGGGAAAATAACATTGGGGTTTTTAATATGCGGATTGGCAGCAATCAAGGCATCAAGACTGATTCCTAAACGCTGCGCTATAAAAAACATTGTATCGCCGGAAACAATTGTATAGCGGCCCCTAAAACCAGCAGGGCATCTACAGGGAACGCGCGACATATACGGCACCTCCTTTCTTTGAACATATGGTTTTTTCCCGGTTAATTCTGTATATTATATGCAGCCCCAAAAAATGGGTTCATGGAAAGTATCTTAAATCATGACACAAGATTTAAGTCGGGGAAATAATAAAAGGTGTACAGGTGCAGTTTAAAGAAAAAGGAAGAAGATTGAAAGGGGAGATAGGACAGATGAACTGGGTTGATATAACGCTCATAGGATTGGCGGCTGGAACGGTAGGAACAGGACTGGGCGGGGGCTTTGCTTTTATTTTTTCAAAACCAACCGATAAAGCATTGGGTGTAATGCTGGGGCTTTCTGCAGGGGTTATGGCTTCCATCATTTTCATGGAGCTCTTACAGGAAGCCTTGGCTATCAGTTTCATATACACATCAATCGGGCTGTTGCTGGGCATTTTGATTTTTATTTTTTTCGATAATAATTTGCCCCACAATCATTTTGTGAGCGAAAATACGGATAGAGAAAAGTACGTAAAAAAAGGCGTCCTGATCGCTACAGGCATTGCCTTGCATAACTTACCCGAAGGAATTGCAATCGGAGCGGGATTTGCTTCTTCTCCTAAGATGGGCACTGCCCTGGCTGTTTTAATCGCCGTCCACAACATCCCCGAAGGCATAGCCGTGGCCTTTCCGCTGCTCATGGGGGGCCTCAGACGGTCAAAAACACTGGGCATTACCCTGGTAGCTGGCCTACCCATGGGCTTAGGAGCCCTATTAGGCGCATTATTCGGGGGCATTTCCTTTTCTTTTTTAAGCCTTTCGCTTGGTTTTGCTGCCGGCGCCATGCTTTATGTCGTATGCGATGAACTAATTCCCGATGTATACAAGCTTTGCAGCGCCCACAACGCTATCCTGGGAGTATCGGCAGGGATATTAATCGGCATGGCCATGGTACACTTTCTTTAAATATGAAAAAAAATATAGGGCCTTTGGCCTGCAAGCGCAAAAAATATTACTCCCCCCGCAAGGGCGGCGACGATAACGAAGGCCAGCCAGTAAGGGATCTTACCGCCCCAAAAGACACCGACGCCAACAATAATCAGTAATACCGGCCAATAATTAAAAATATACCCGGAAAATCCTCGCCAACCAAATCCCAAATTTTCTATGAAGATAATGATGCCGGCTAAAATAAGCAGGGTGCCAGCAAGGAACGTACTAATCCTCACCTCATGACCCCCTTCCACTTCTTAAAAAGAAAAAGATACCTAGGGCTACAAGTAAAAGCGGCCAAAAATAATGGAAAATAAAGCCAAAAGCATTGCGTACAAGAAAAATTACCCCTATGCCTATAAGTATCAGCCCGGCATTGCGCCGCCTTCTGGCCCTTGCTTCTTGTTCGTTTTCATATTTAAAATTAGCGGTTTCTGCAATATCCTCTTCATTTTTTGCAAAAGCGTTTGCTTTTTGTTCCCCGGGCACCTTTTTACTATTATGAAACCGTTCAGAAGTAACATCCGGAATTATAATCCAGGCGATAACATAAGCTACCAAACCTCCGCCGCCGATGAATATAGCTAACACCCAAAGTACTCTGACCAAGACTACATCCACTTCAAAATATTCGGCTAGGCCCCCGGCCACACCGCCAATTATTCTGTCTTTCCGGGATCGGTATAAGCGGTTCAAAACACTCCCTCCTCTTTGGTTCCGCCACAGTTATTTTACACTGTTATAATACCATAACATTAACTTTTAAACCATGGGAAATACACACCTGAGTATCCTTGTTAGGGCTGCAGAATGAATAAAAAAGCCGCCTTTTAAAAACACTAAACGGCAGGAGGTGTAAAAAATGACTTTACAGTTAACTCAAAAGGAACAAATGCTTTTAGAGGATCAAAAAAGTCATGAAGAGATCTGTATCCAAAAATATGAAAATTACGCAGAACAGGCCCAGGATCCCCAGTTGAAAGAGTTGTTTCAATCCTTGGCCCAGCAGGAAAAACAGCATCTTAACACAATTAATCAGATACTTGCCGGCCAGGTACCCAGTATGCAACAACAGGGGCAGCAGCTGTCCAATCCGGGAACAACCCAAAAGGTGAAACAGCAAATGAAAGGTGCCATGGGCAATAAAGGGGATGCTTCACTTTGTACCGATATGCTGATGACAGAAAAATATGTTTCCGGTACTTATGACACAGCAATTTTCGAATGCACGGATACAAATGTCCGGGAGGCGCTAAACCATATACAAAAAGAGGAGCAGCAGCACGGGGAAGAAATTTTTAATTATATGCAAAGTATGGGCATGTATACTCCAAAGTAGCTGTAGCCAGTTTCGTTTAAGTCCATAAAAGATGCTAAAGCGTTATCTATCTTTTGGAAAATTGTGCAATAAAAAAATGTAACCTCAGGTAAAATAACCTGAGGTTACGCTTGTTAGCTTTATGTAACACTGGAAATGTTTTAATTTTGTTCACGGGACCTCGCACCCACGCCCACAAATTTTTCTTCGGCAGTAAATCTTCTCATCAACGGAATTAAAGTGATAGCTATGACAGCTGCACCTAAAGCCGAAGCACTCATGATCGAAAAACCGTACGAATAAGTCCCGCTTAGGTCATAAGAAAGCCCTACCAATGCCGGCCATAGAAGCATACCCGTATTTTCACAAATTCGCAGTATTCCAAAACCCTGGCCCAAGTTTTTTGCTGGTAACAGCATGGGCACTATAAAGAAAACGGTAGGCGGGAAAACAGCAATCGCTATGCTGCATATGATAACCAGCGGCATATGACCGCTTGAGGCTGTTCCCAGCAATATGATGGACGCAGAAAGGGTGATCCCTGCAAAAATTAAATATTTTTCTGCATTTCCGGTTCTGCCAAGCAGGTAACCTGTTAAAGGGGCAACAACTATTGAAGCCATGGAAAGGACACCGGACATTAACCCGGCAAAAGCGTAATCATAACCCACGTTGGAAAAATACTCCGGCGCAAAAGTAAGAAGCGCCATTTTTGCCCCCATGTACAAGAGCCAAGAAATTGAAAGTAGCCAGACACCCTGATAGCCCTTTCCTCTTTTGAAATTATCGAGTAAACCAGGCCTCTTTTCCCGGCTGCTTTCAACACTAATATTTGTATCTGTTTCCAGGTGAAAAAATTTCCAGAAGAAAAACAGGATCACCAGGCAGATTAAAGCCGACGCCATTACTGTCATAGACCAGCCCCATTTAAGAACGAGACGGCTGAAAACAACATGAGAAAAAACTGTTCCGGTAGGAACGGAGAGAGTAAACAAACCCATGGCCAGACCCAAACGCCTGTCATCCATGAAAGCCAGGGATATAGATTGAGCGGCAATGATGATAATGGCAGTGCCACCGGCACCGGCAATGATTCTTCCCAAAGCCAAGGTGCCAAAGGTTTTTCCCAAGCCTACTACTAATGTACCTGTTGTCAGCAACAATAAGGATAGCGAACCAACTCTTTTGGGACCATACACATCAGCCAACATACCACCAGGCAGTGAAAGAAATATTCCGGGAAGAGCGAAAAGGCTCATCAGCAATCCACCCTGAGCATGAAATAAATTCAGATCGCCAATGATCGCGGGTAACAATGGAGGAATAGATTGCAGTACCATGCCATAAGCAGCTGAAGCAAAAAAAACCAACACCAATACCTGTAAAGGATTGACCTTCCTTGTCTGTTTGATCATTTTTTGTCATGTCCCCTTGTACATTTTTTTGTGCATTTTGTGCATTAAATAAATAGATGTTAAATAGCTGGACATTTACCACAATTGTTAATAAAAACTTTACTGCAACGATTGCAAAGACTACAAGGTTTTGTTTGGGCTATTTAGTTTTTTTTCTTGCAATTTTATTTGTTACATATTTCGACGTTTGTTTCAATTGTCATAATATCATCACTGTATAGTCTTGTCAAGACTGTTTTAATCTTCATTTAGGTTAGGTAGAAAATAGTGACAAAAACAACAATCAAGCATGCTCAATTGCACAATGATCAAACAATTTTACCCATGTTGGATATATTTCCCAAATAAATTGCAGCTTTGGCATTTTATTGATTAATGGTACTATTTCAGCAAACAGATCATGATTTCATAATTTTACCATCAATTGTAATTACGATATTTTTGGGGATAATCCCATTTCCGGCTTCTTCACAGGCCCTGTTAACTAACTGTATGAGACCCGCGCAACAAGGAATTTCCATTGATAGGACCGTAACCTTCTCCGGTGAATTGTTCCGAAATATTTCAACCAACTTTTCAAGATAGAAGGAAACATCATCTAACTTGGGACAACCGATCAAAAGTGCCTTACCCTTCAAAAAACGGCGATGAAAATCCGCAAAAGCAAAAGGAACACAATCTGCAGCAATCAACAGATGAGAATTTTGTAAAAACTTTGCCTTGGGCGGAACCAACCGGAGTTGCACTGGCCAGTGGGTTAGTTCTGAAGAAAGAGTTGCCATTTCTCCTGCTTCAGCCTGCTCCCCTTCTCTTTTTTCTGCAGGAATTTCACCGGCAGTGGTACAATCCACTGCATCTTCAGTGTCAATTTTTTCCGCAATACCACCCATAGAACGTAGATGCTCTTCCACTGCTTGAACATCAAAAGCTTCAGCTTCCCGGACCTCAATAGAAATCGCTCCTTGGGGACAGTCACCTAGGCAGGCACCGAGCCCATCACAAAGATGTTCGCCAATCAGCCTGGCTTTACCATCAATAATCTTAAGGGCACCTTCGGCACAAGCCGGTATACACAAACCGCACCCATCACATTTTTCCTCATCAATATGAATAATTTCCCGTCTTGTTTTAGTTGCCATTTTTATCCTCCTTTTGTTTATCTTGGAATATTCTTTTGACTCGTCCATGAAACCCAGCACAAACTGCCCTAAATTTTTAGACCCCTTGGACTTCTTTTACTTGTCCAGCATCGCTTTGGGCAGCAACCTTTAAAGCCTTGTGCAACATGCGTGCGCTAAGGCTCTTCAGATTTCCTCCTTCCAGCTCGGCCAGCACCTGAGAGGCTTCTTCTACAACCAGGCGAGGCAGCCCAGCTTTGTCAGGAAACTCGGCAATAGCCTTTTTCGCTGTCTTTTCATCCATATATTCTTTGATAATCCAAAAACAAGCGGCAACAACGATGACCAAAAGGTCTGCCCCTCTTTCCTCAGAAAGTTTTTCCGCAACGGGTAACACTCTTTTTATTCTGTCTAGGGCTTCCCCTTTCAAAATATATTCCATTTCCGTTTCAATTTTCTCCAGGAAAGAATCGGGTTTTCCATAACCTTTGGCAACATCACCCAGACAATATTCGGCGTATGGACACCATGCTGCACACCCCAGATCAAAACGGGGGTTGCTGACCAATCTTCCACATTTTTCACAACGGATACGAATATCTGTTTTCCAAAATTCTAAAATGTTACCACAATCCGGACACTCATCTTCGTAAATATCTTCTGGTTTCCAATACCTTCTGTCTTGCCCGGGACATTTTGGTATTTGCACGATATTTCCCTCCTTATTTTATATTGAAATAAAACATTGTTTATGTATACCTAACTAAGTTAGTTATATTATAATACGTGGTAAAGTTTTTGTCAAGTGCTACCATAAAAAAACGTAACACTAGGGGACGGTCCGAAACCACTGAAAAAGAGGATCCTTAACCAGGCAAATACCGGACTTTGTTTGTCCGTAAAAAGAAATAGGGTCTTAAACGCATAAAATACTCCGATTGCGATCGAAACGAAAAAAGAATAGCGGCCTTTTCCGCAACCAGTGCCGCTATTCGTTTCAAATTCACCGCAATAGCTGTAAGTTTAGCTTGAAAAGATACACTTTTTAGCCCGCACCCCTTAGCACGAGCTAAACCATGGAACCGTTTTATTTCCGCGTTTTTCCATTCTATGGAGGCCCGTTTTTTGTACGCCTTCTTAAATTGCGGTGTTTTTTGTGCCTGGCTAAACTCCCATAGTTT
>JAAZMP010000135.1 GCA_012798755.1 Bacillota bacterium | reverse complement strand
TTTACACCCCCAGGTGTTCATGCTACGGTTTTCATGCAAACTTTTTTGCGGATGACGAAAACCGATATCACTAATTTTGTATTCCTGAGATTGAATAAGGGCTTTATATTAAATCTTCCGATCGGGGGTTCCCCTAAGGCATCCCCAACAACCGGCACATTTGAGAAATGTGACATGTGTCCTGTTGTTGAAGACGTAACACCACACATTAGTGCGGCTGGATTGATAGAATCTTACCTTTCTAAGGAAAGCGCTCTATAGTAAATCGCCTAATTTCCTGCCCACCATGGGAGTTTTGATTTCTTTCTTGCTAATCGATTAGTCTATGCTACTTTATTTTCCTCCGCTCCGCTTTCATCCTTACTTCTCTTCCATTTCCCCCTAGACGCCTATGGCCTTATTCCCGTTATTCTGTTGTATCCTTCTGCTGCTGCTGGGTGCCAGTTACAGATACTTTGATGGAAGTACCGTAGTCTGCGCCGGCATAATCTATATCGTTAACATCTTCAGTTTCCCAAGGCCATTCGATAGATACGGTATAGGTTTTTTCACCCGATACATTAGCCTCGAATCCATCTTCGTCAGTAAAGGTAACGGTGCCGGTACCTGTTTTTGTGCCAACAACTTCTTGGCCTTCCTCTTTATCTTGGTCTTTAATCGTAACCACCAAAGGTGCAATGGCATTGTTCTCATCTGTATCAGTTATGTCAACCGTAAATTCCAAATCCATACCTGTCTCACTGACGATTTCACCATCGTAATTCTTTACGCTGAAATCCCAATCAACAGTTTCACCCGGGGCAATCCCAACTATCTCTTCACTAAAAGTATTTGTCTCTCCTGGCTTTAAAACAAATTCCTTGGCCACCACACTACCTTCTGCCAGATTAGGCAATGAAACGGTGTACATAGCGAGCGTTCCCGCAATTATTGATGTAGATACCGCCAGTACCAGAGCTGCCACCAAAAGTGTTCTTTTCATTCTTTTACTCCCCTTTTCGATTTCTTTTTAATATTATTTTCAATCACAAATCGGTTGTCGCTGCTTAGCCTAACACCAGATGAAATATTTATCAATCGATTTCCAGTATAACGGGCATGCCATTTACACTAACGCTTTCTATAGGCCCCGGCTTATCTCCCGATCCAACATTTAAACCCTTTCCCTTGCCCGATATGGTCCTAGTTCCGCCTATTGGAATACTGTACGTACTTTGGATAGTATAAAACCCACTTTCTGTATCATAGCTCAATGTAAAATTACTGGAATCCCAAATCTGGGTAATTTCATCAGTAGGCAACCTAAACCTAATTTCCCAACCGCCACTAATTTCTTCTCCCAAATTATTAGTAATCGTAATCTTAGGATCAAAAACATATCCAGCCTGCGTATAATCTCCTGGTTTATATAGTACATGTATGCCGCTTGGCTCTGGTTCTTCTGGTTCTTCTGGTTCTTCCGGCCCTTCCCAATCAAAGGGCAACTGCCTGGCCACGGCAGCAACCTTAATTGTTGTGCCAAAACTGCTCCCGGCATAATTGATATCCCCATCACCATCGGGCCAGTAGATTTCTACCGTATATTCATCTTCCTGGCCGTTTTCTGCGCCGTTTTCATCTAAGAGAAATTCTCCCTCAACTTCCAGCGATCCCACCCCGGCCTCAGTTTCTATCTCCTCATCGTTAACAGTAATAAGCAAAGGTTCAATAGCTCCTTTATCTTCTGTTGCGCCGACCTGGAAGGTAAGCCGATAATACAAATCTGTTTCCGTTACAATCTCACCATCATAATTCTGTACACTAAAATCCCACTGTACTTTTTCCGTAGGAGCAATTTTTACTCCCTGCTCGAAAGAATCCGTTCCCGCACCGGTAAAGACAAATTCCTTGGCCACGGCGCTCCCCTGGGCTAAATTATCAATGGAAATAGTATACATAGAAAGTGTGCCTGCAATCAGGGATATAGATATTGCCAAAGCAAGGAACATAATAATCAACGTCTTTTTCAAAGACCATGCACCCCCTTATAGAAAATAAAAAAACCGCCTACAAATTTAGATAACTTGTAGCGGCAGCTGGCTGTCATGTTCTATATAATATAGAAGTTAGACCCTGTAGTTTTGCGTCACGGGCTTTCGTCCGCTTTGCCATTAACGTTATGGATTTTTTCACCATCAAAAAATAATATAACATTATTACCAT
>JAAZMP010000134.1 GCA_012798755.1 Bacillota bacterium | reverse complement strand
TATCCGCTTCCATGTTAGCGGTAACAATGTATCTACCTTTTATGCGGCCTCTGTTTTCTACAGTACCGATAGGTTTTAAAGATTGGCTTTTTCTTATTGCCAACAGTTTTATGGCAGAAAAAATTGATTCCGCCCTGGAAACCAAGATATCTGGATATGGAGGACAAAATGAGACAGGTCACGACCAAAAATATCAAGGCAAAGATGTTCCAGGCTTTAGATCTCATTAAAGAAGCCCTGGATATGAGCATTCCTTTGTTTAAAACGGATCAAAAAAACAACATAGTAGCACTTTGGGAAGGATTCATCAAAGAATTTATCGTTTACATCAGGCACCGGTCAAGGGAAACTGGGATAAATCTAATAAACAAGATATCCATAGGAAAGATCTGGTTTAAATAGATAAACTCAATTACCCCTCAAAAACCTTTTCTATAATTTTAGGCATCGGGTTGTAGTAGATAATACCCAGATCCTTGGTGAAAGACGATCCATCAATATTTTCAATTGTTAGCCACACCTTTACAGTAACGCTTCCTGCTCCCGGCACTACAACTCTTTCTTCTCCCGGGCTTAAATTTGGGTTATGCCGGTAAACGGTGTGTTTTTTTTGCCAGCTAAGAAGTTCATGATGCCAGGCAACCTTGGGCGGATGTGAGCGGCCATAGATTGCCACTGTTAAAGTATTGGCCTTGGTTCCAGTCCAGATCAAAAGAGGATAATCAGTGCCATTTTTAAAAGAAAAATCAAGGGATCCGTAGGCTACGGTAGCATCTTGCCCGGGGAAAACATAGGGGACGAGCATACTGTGAGGATGCCTCTCTAGGATATCCAAGTTCGCCAATACTGCTACATTGTACAATGTAGTTGCAACCTTACAAACCCCGCCGCCGGCGGCCATCATTACACTGTTACCGCTATAGATGGGGCCTTCTTTAAATCCCCGTTCTTTAGAATAAGGGCCAATGGCCCCGTTAAAGGAAAAATGCTCCCCGGGTTCAACGACTATCCCGGACAACAGATCCGCAGCCAAAACCATGTTGTATTTTTCTTCCGGCAAAATATCGAGCAGAGTTATCTGGAAAGCGGCCATACGCAACCTTGTTTCACATCGCCGGCACGCCTTTAAAAAATTGTTGTCATCCTCCCAGTCCAATACCCCGTGAACCGCCCCGCCATAAGGATAAGGGGAGCGGTGCTCCTCCAGCTTGGTTAATAAATTCTCCAGATTGTTGCCATGGACATCTATAATATCTGCGGCACCCTTATCCTTGTAATAGACACTGGGGAAATAGCTGATTAATATCACGGCTACTCCCCAAAGAGCCACCGCATACAAAAAACCCCTGGCAACCTTCATTCCCTTTTTCATTAACTCACCCTGTAATTAAACTTTGAAAGATGGCGTTCAATTAATAATTATTCGCCGTTTTTTCTTTAATGTCTGCATTTCCTAATTCTACCGGCTGTACGCCTGGATATTCCATCGCCTTGTTATACCGGGAGGTAATCACTTGATTTTAACAATTACCATCCTTATACCTGCCTATTCTTCATCAGGCGGGCTAAACCTTTACGGCCCTGAATAGGATTCATTGCACAGCCGGCACCCATTTGTTATAATACAGCGCATATCGAACTTTCATCATAATTATTGCCGAATCCTCCCTAAGGAGGTA
>JAAZMP010000133.1 GCA_012798755.1 Bacillota bacterium | reverse complement strand
GGCAATGTTAATTGACCTATGCAGTTTTCTGTTACGTTTAGCACGGTAGAGCTTAAAGCAGTAGGTTTTCATATTTAAACCTCAAACATTTTTCTGGTTTTCAATATATTTTTTAATTACTTTCAGTGGCGCACTACCTACAGTAGCCACAAAGTAGCTATTAGTCCACAACGAAGGCAGCCGTGTGGTTAATTGTTTAAACTCATTTCTAAGTATCCTTGACGAAGTGCCCTTTATACCCTTGATCAGCCGGTGTATCCCATACTGAGGGTCGATCTCTACCAGCAGGTGTACATGGTCCGGCATGATCTCTAATTCTAATATTTCGGCATTGCGTTCTAGACAGACGTCTTTGACAATTTCTTTCAGCCGTAAATCTACACCATCTGTTAAAACCTTTCGCCGGTATTTAGGACACCAGACAACATGGTATTTGCATGAGTAAACAACGTTTTTGTTAGATTTATATTCCATAGGTATATTATACAGCAGGAAGCTATCTAATACAAGCAAAAAACACTGCCTTATATCCCCACGGATAAATCCGGGGGTTTTACGGCAGGAATGATAAAAGTGGAGGCAGCAACCGCTTCTTCAATTCTTCGCATAATCTTTTCAGCCTGCTTTATTTTGGTTCCGGGCATTAAAAGGACAAATTTCTGCGGATTTTTCCCTTGAAAATGCCTGGGGCAAAAAAGCGTTGTTTGCCATTTTATGTATGCAACTGTCTTTTGAGGATGTTTATAACTATATAGTTTTCAACAGGGAGACTATAACAAGCAGCCTTCTGTACAGTTTTTCTGACTGGGAAAAATTCAACAGCAACCCGGAGTCGGAGATGATTAGTGAAGCTGTGGGTATCAGGGATGAGCAAGCTTTTAGCTGGCTATCCCGGTTTATGCATACTTTTAACGTGCTCATTGATACTGATGGCGATGGGGAGCTATCAGAAACCTTCAAGGTGCATTGCCAGCGCCCCCGCAATTTTTTCTTTAACCTCGTCTGCAGTTTTACCGGTAGCACACACCCCGGCATATCCGGTAAATAAGCCGAATAACCATTATCGGTTTTTTCTATAATAACGAGTCTTAGGATTCATTAAGGTTATAATAATTGCCTTTCGAGAAAGGAACAACACAGGCAATTTTCTAAAAGGATTTAAACGGTTAAATTTTCTTCATTATAATGTCTCCATCACCGCCAATAAAGTCTGATAGCTTTCCACATCGTGGTACTTTGTTTCTATAGAAAATTTAATAGCGAATAAGGATCATTTCAATTCTTCCAATTTAAAACGGCTTTACCCCCTGCAAATAACCCGATAATAATATTTGTATCCAACAAGTATTTACCATTCATTTAAATCAACCTGTTCGCATCCTTAGCCCTTTTGAGACCATGCATGACCACGTAGCTGTTCTTAGTTTAAAACGGTCTACGTTGGATTCGGCAGCCCCCATGCCCCTCCAGGTATCTCTCCTGAAAACGGGGAAAATTACCTCCTTGTCTCTGCAAAAAGTTATACCCTTTGAACTTGCATAGAATCGCTATTCGTAGTAAAATAATAATACAGCGTGCGCCCGTAGCTCAGGGGACAGAGCAACGGACTTCTAATCCGTCGGCCGCAGGTTCGAATCCTGCCGGGCGTGCCATAGCATGTTGTGTGGATGCCCATTTAATCGAACTTTGGGGGCATCCTCTTTTTTTGTATATTTTGCCAAACCCTTAAACTTTAACGAAAATAATCCTGAGACATGCTCCATCCCCTTATCATAGGAATTGTCGTCGATCTATAACACCCCCTAAAAGATTGCTGGCATATTGAAAAAATTAATCAAAAAATGATCCTTCTGAAAAGAGAACCTATTGCCCTGATCCAACCCGTTTTTTGTGGAGGTTCTTCTGGTTCTTCCGGTTCTTCGTCCGGTTCTTCATCGGGCTGTTCAGGGGGGTCTTCGGGTTCAACTTCACACCAGATAATCCTTTTGGACGCCGGGGGGGAGTGTATAAAATACTCCATCATTTCAGGATGTAACTCAAAAAGATAATCTTTTAGGTTGCCAGTGCCAACTTCCTCTATTTCAAGTAAAACAGCTTCAAGAAATTGGGGGTTTTCGTCTTTTATCCTTTCTAGCAACTTGTTGAATTTAGCCGGATCATCCAGTTCTGGGTAAGGTGTTTCTTCTACCGGTTCGGGCGCTTCTACCGGTTCTTGTGTTTCTTCTGTCGGTTCTTGCGCTTCATCCGGTTCTTGACAGGGTTCTTCTAACTGGTGTGAAAATATGTCTCCTGTATATCCCGGGAAACGGAGTACTTTTGTTTTAGGGCCGGGCCTCTTTTTTAGTGGAACAGGAAACTCTTTTTTTTCTCTTTCGTAATCTTTTTCTGTTTTGTATAAAATCCATTCAAATTCAGCCATCTTATCCATTGCATCGTTGCCATATTTTTTCACAAAGAAACTTTTACGCATTCTCATAGTTATATGATGGAAATATTCGTACACAAATTCTTGTGGAATTGGATCACGAAGCTTTTTATCAAAATAATGTACGGCTTCAAATATCTCGTCAAGCCGGTAATGAAAGTACATCTTTTCGTATTTTACAGGAATCCTGTTCAGTTCTTTTCTGGCTAATTTAAAAGAATGCCAGGCTCCATAATTCCTTTTATTGGATACCCTTAAGAAATCATCAAAGTCTTCGCCACCTTTTTGCCATTCATCTTTAAAAAATTCGCCAGTTCTAAACATTACGTGTCTTCTGGCTGCCCACCAGAACCAGTCGGCGATCTCTTTTGTTTCGTCTCCATAAGTTTTATACATCATAAGTGATTGATAAAACCTTTCCGCAAATAAGGTCATATAAAATATGCGTGGGTTATCAATAAACCACATTTCAAAAGATTGTAAAACATAAATTGGTATATATGAAGGTACAGCAGTTTTTTCCATTTTGAAACCCCTTTCTTAGCCTTCCGACCAAGAATATGTACTCCCCCATAAGGGGGAGAAAAAATTAGTCGAAAATATTGTCATCGTCTGCTTCGTCTATCGTTTTTTCTGGATCTATATCATTGTCGTTACTGCTCCAGTACTACTTTTCGGCAGGAACAAGAAAAAAGTAAATAAGGCATACCCACCTGTTTTAGTTCTTCATCATGCCTTAGCCCAATACGCTGCTCGATGAACAAAGGCGGCACCTCAAACAGGCGGCTTTTAAGGATTTGGCAAAAAATACAAAAAAAGAGGATGCCCCCAAAGTTCGATTAAATGGGCATCCACACAACATGCTATGGCACGCCCGGCAGGATTCGAACCTGCGGCCGACGGATTAGAAGTATGCTCTGTCCCCTGGGCTACGGGCGCACGCTGTATTATTATTTTACTACGAATAGCGATAAGATAGGCTAAAATTTGAAAATATTTACAGCTTCATGTAGGTCGTTTACCATTCCTTGCAAATCGGCTGCAAAACCGGCGATCTCATTCATAGTTGCTGTTTGCTCTTCTACGGTGGCCGATACTTCTTCACTGCCGGCGCTGACATCCTGTGCCGCTATGGATACCTGTTCTATGCGTTCGGCAATGACCTGTATCTCCTCTATGATTGACCCTAAAAGTTCCCCGGCATAAATTGCCGTTTCGGTGCCGCTTTTAACGCTGGCCATGCTTTCGCCCATTTGCCGGGCTACCTTTTGCGATCCGGATTGTACTAAACCTATAATCCCGGTAATTTCTTCTGCAGAAACAGCTGATTGCTCAGCAAGTTTGCGCACCTCTTCGGCGACTACCGCAAAACCCCGACCCTGTTCTCCGGCTCTGGCCGCCTCAATGGCAGCGTTAAGTGCCAACAGGTTCGTTTGCTCGGCAATACCTTTGATGGTAACCAAAATTTTTCCTATATCCTCTACCTGATCGTTTAGGGTAACAACCGTGCCCTGGAGATCAGAAACACTTTCGGAGATCTCTTTCATCTGAACGACAGCTTTATCAGAAGCCTCTTTCCCGCCTTGGGCTTTCTCTTGTATCTGTTGCCCCAGCCGGTGCATTTCATCTGAGCTTTCACTAAGCGTTTGAGCACCACTGGAAAACTCATTGGACGTAGCTGCCACTTCTTCCAAACTGGCACTCATTTCTTCGGAAGAAGCCGCCAGTGATTCGCTCGAACCCAGTACTTTATCCGCCCCTTTTCTTACCGTGGTAAGGGAATTGATCATTTTTTTCCGCATCGTTTCAAAACTATTGGCCAGAATACCGGTTTCATCTTTTATTTGCAACATGGAACCCGGCGTTTCTATAGAAAAATCGCCATCCGCCAAAAGATTGGCATGATCGCTAGCCATCCTCAAAGGCACTGAAATAGAACGTCCCACCCACAGTGCACAAACTATCCCCAAGGCTATTGCTGCCAGGGAGATCAGCAAAATTATATTTCTTAACCTTACAGCACCGGCAAGGACCTCTGCTTCAAATGAACCGATAGCAAGGCTCCAACCGGTATCTCCTATGGGATGATAGCCGATGATCCTATTTTCCCCAAGGTAGTCATATGTATCTATTCTATGTTCCCCGGATAGCATTTTGTCTACAACTTGTGCCAATTTCCTGTACTCCGGATCAGTTTGGGCCATCTCTCTGAAGTCCACTTCATCGAAAATAAGATCACGATCAGCGTGTGCTATTACTGTCCCTTGCGAAGAGACAACATAAGCATACCCTTTTTCCCCAAATCCCATCTCATCGGTTAGGCCGCCCAGAAAATCACCGTACCTGTCCGCCAAAATCGCTCCCACTATGGAGCCGTTATGGTACAAAGGGGCCGTCCAATTTATGATCAGTGTATTGTCAACTTGATTAATAAGGGGATCATTTACTCTTGCTTCACCGGCCATGGCCTTTGCAAAATAATCTCTGTGGCTTACATCCACCTCTGCCCCACTAGCCAGAAGCAGGCGCCCCTTGGTATCTATGATGCCCACATCCCTATAGGCACCTCTTTGCATCTCCGCCCGGAGAATGGACATTTTTTCATCCATATCAATTTCGGGAGAACTGATTATATCTAAATTGCCCAGCGCTTGGATAACTTCCAAATCTTGTTTAATTTCTCCCTGGATCTTAGCTGCACCTTCCCGGGAAAGGTTCAAAAGTGAAAGTTCCACCTCGTCCATGATTGCCTTTGAAGACATATAATACGAAACTATTCCCATTATGACACAAATAGGCACAAGAAGTATTAAGATAAAAACTGTTATCCTGCTTCCAATGCTGTTAAAATTAAACTGTAATTTTTCCAATAATTTCTTGAACATTTTTAGTCCCCTCCTGAAAGTATAATTTATAACCTTTTTGCCGGATGCTGGGCTACCACGTTGCCCTCATTTTTTCTGCCGGTTTTACTGCTCCTACCAGCAGAATAGTCAGATTCTTCTATATTGCCCACCCCCCTTGCCGTTTAATTGATCCCTGTGTCGATGCTGCATGGAACGCCTGTAACCCTGATTTTTTTGCTCCACAAAAAACCGGCCTGCATAAATGTTTATCGGCATTACTGTAACTTAAGTTAAGATTTTTCAGGAATTTTTTCTTTGGGGGTGGATATGTTACTGTTTCCAAAACTGGGGGGACAACAGGGAAAGCACGGTATATATTTCCAGACGGCCCAAGAGCATACAAAATGATAAAATTATTTTAGAAAAAGCAGTAAAATGCGTATATGTACCACTCGATCCTACCAAACCAAGCCCGGAGCCGACATTGCCAAGCGCGGCCGCCACTGCTGCTGCAGAATTAAAAAGTGAAATTTTTTGGGTTGTAAGCAGTACTGTAGCGGCAATGAATATGCCAAGATACAATATCGTGAAAGCCATAACACCGGAAAGAACGTTTTCCTGCACCGGGACGTCATCAATGTTGATGGATTTGACGGCCCTGGGGTGGATCAATTTGTTGACCTCTCTTTGTACATACCTAAAAACGATATATATCCTGATCATTTTCATAGCGCCGCCGGTTGAACCCGCACAAGGCCCCACGAACATCAGCGACAGCAGCAGTGCACGACTCAAATCGGGCCAGGCATTGAAATCAGCCGTCGTATACCCTGTTGTGGTGATTATGGAGGCAACTTGAAAGGAAGCATAGCGCAAACTTGTGAAAACGGAATCAAAAACCTCACCATTAATATTCAGTGTTATAATCGCAATATAGACAGCTATTACCGACAGGTAGATCCTAAATTCCGTATTCTGGAAAAACCCGGCCGGATTTTTCTCTTTGCATACCCGGTAATAAAGGGCAAAATTTGCCCCTGCCGCGATCATAAATACAGTAACTACCAGCTCCAAATAAACACTGTCATAAGCACCAATACTCATATTTTTGCTTGATACCCCGCCCGTAGCAAGGGTTCCAAAGGCATGGATCATGCTGTCAAAAAGCGGCATACCGCCGCCGGCCAACAAAAGAATTTCCCCGGCGGTAATTAACAGGTATGTGATGTATAAGATTTTGGCCGTATCGCTGACCCTGGGGGTAAGCTTGGCTAAAATCGGCCCGGGGCTTTCGGCTTTGAAAATTTGAAAAGTACCCGCACCCAGGGCCGGCTGTAAAGCAAGCGCCAGCACTAATATCCCCATTCCGCCCAACCAATGGGTAAAAGAGCGCCAGAAAAGAAGGCTGTAGGGCAAAGCCTCAACATTTTGGATCACTGTTGCCCCGGTAGTTGTAAAACCGGAGATGCTTTCAAAAAAGGCATCTAAGAAGGAAGGAAAAAGCCCCGTAAATAAAAAAGGAAGTGCCCCCAAAATCGAAGCTGCTAGCCAGCCGAAGGTAACGATTGCAAAGCTTTCCCTGTAACGTACCATGTTGTTTTCAGCCTTAAGCATAAACAACAAGGCACCCGCAGCCGCTGTAATCAGAAGGGAAGCTACAAAAGCCAAAATTGTATCTTCGTTGTAGATTACAGCAACAAGAATGGATGGGAGCATAGCAGCGGATTCACATAAAAGCAAAACCCCCAAGGTTTTCAACACTATTAAAAGATTCATAGATTACTGTTCTGCCTTCCCCGGTGCAAAAAGAGCTTATTTACTTTTTCAATGTGGTTTTCCAGTGTAAAGACAATCACTCTATCCGTGCTTTCAATTACCGAATTGCCATTGGGGATTATTATTTTGCCTTCCCGCATGACAGCGCCAACGATGACCCCTTTGGGGATTTTTGCATCCTTTAAGCGTCTGCCTGTTACCGGTGCGCCCTCCTGGGGTATGATTTCCAACACTTCGGCCCGTCCACCGATCAGAAGTGACATCGACAGTATCTTGCCACCCCGTATGAGCCTCAGTATGTCTTTGGCAATAATCAGTTTGGGGCTGACAGCGTTGTCAATGCCGATCGTTTCCAGAACCGGCATGTAATTCGAACGGCTGACCTTGGCTATCACTTTTTTAACCCCTAGTTGCCTGGCTAACAGTGATACCAACAGGTTTTCCTCATCAAATCCGGTCAGCGCTATAAAAGCATCCATACCCTCGATGTTTTCCGTTTTTAGAAGCGCAATATCCGTACCATCCCCATTTAAGACAAGCGTACTGTTCAAATCTTCGGCCAGTTTCCTGCATCTATCCAGGTTTTCTTCAATAATTTTTATATTGGTCCCAAGGTGTTCCAGCTCTTTACTTAAGTAATAAGCTGTCCTCCCGCCTCCCACAATCATAACATTCCTGATCTTGTCGCCGATGATCCGGGCGCCGGCGTCCCGGGCAAAATAATCGACGGAGCTTTTCTCCCCAATTACATACAACGTGTCCTTAAGGTGTATATATTCGTCTCCATTGGGAATGACAACATTTCCGTGGCGCGTTATTGCCGCAATAACGGTAGATCTGGGAAGATCGATATTTTTAATTTGTTTTTCTGCCAAATCGGAAGCAGGGTTGATCTGAATTTCCAAAATCCTGATCTTCCCTTTGGCAAAATCTTCGGCATAGGAAGCATGCGTATTGAAAAGCAGGCGTATTATTTCATGTGCCGTAGCCTGCTCGGGATTAATAATATATCCCAGGCCCAAGCTTTTTCGCATAAAGTCTAGCTCCGGCATATATTCCGGGCTTCGAACCCTGGCTATAACGTCTTTTGTGCCCAATTTTTTGGCGGTGATACACGCTACTATATTGGCTTCATCGCTGTCCGTTACAGCAATTAACAAATCAGCGCCCCGGCAACCTGCATTTGTTAACAAGTTGCTGGAAACGCCGTTGCCTTTTATGGCAAGAACATCAAAATTTTCGTTTAGTTTATCTATCACATTCTGATTGCTGTCGATAACAGTGACATCATGATTTTCATTTGATAAATTTTCCACCAACTGAAAGCCCACTTTACCGGCCCCGACTATTACTACCTTCATAAAGCCCAGCCTCCATTGGGATATTTTTGCCTCTTTCCCAAACAAAGACCCCATTCTTATTAACATGATACCACATTTTTATTTTAAACAAAGCGAAAAAATAAAGTAACCCGGGGCAAAAAAAACCGCATGAGCAGACCTATGTATCTGCCCCGCCCATGCCGCCCATGCATAGTGAAAACCTTCAAAATCCTTCGCCAGCTTCCACTGATGTTTGTAAATGACAGCTGCCGTTGTTCAAAACGACACCTTTTACAATATGCCGAACTTATGCATAGCTGAAAAGTGCAACGGGAATATTTTACATGTTTTTTCGGTATCTATTTTTGTTTTTTGTAATATGAATTTAATAGCGCTATATACGATAAAATTTTACCCGCATTATTATACTGTCACGGCTTCCAAGTCAGAATAAAAGGATAAGATTTACATGAAGTTTGGAAAATTCCCGGTTGTGGTACTGCTATCTATTTTAATATTTACAGCCACGTTAAACGGAAGTTGCCTCCTTGCCCCTTTGGAAAACGGGCCTGCTCATAAAACAGAAAGCAAAGTTCGGAAAACAGAAGAAACCCCTTCTGCAAAAAGGATAAAGATCGTTGCTACGATTTTCCCTCTTGCTGATATTGTCAGGCAAATTGGAAAAGAGATTGTCGAAGTCACCGCTTTGCTGCCCCCGGGGGCAAGCCCCCATACCTTTGAGCCCACTGTAGAACAAGCGCGTTCTATAGCGGAAACCGATATGCTGGTTTTCATAGGAGGCGGGCTGGATGATTGGGCCACAAAATTAGCTGCCGCAGGTGAAGCCCTTGTTGTTTTAGAAATGATGAAGCATTTAGGAAACGGTAATTTGGGGCATGGCACATGGCCCCGGATAAATACCCCCGGGCAAGAAAGAGATACTTATCATAGCTTCCCGGAATGGAAACACCCCGGCTACTCCATTAGCCCTGATCCCCACATATGGTTGGATCCGCTGCTGGTAAAAGATCTGATCGCACCTTTTATAGCTGCGGAACTGAAGTCTGTTTGCCCCAAAAAATCTGTTTTCATTGATGGTAACCTGGCATCTTTCCAACAAGAGCTGGAAATCCTGCATGAAGAGATCGCTGCACTTACCGCCTCTTTTTCGGGGAAACGTTTCATCTCCTACCATTCGGCCTGGGGATATTTCGCCGATCGTTATGGCCTGGAGGAAGTAGCCACCCTGGAAGAATTCCCCGGAAAGGAGCCATCAGCAAAATGGCTTTCGGAGCTGATAAGTTTAGCAGATTTGCATGATATACAGGTTATTTTTGCAGAAGTTCAACTGGGAACCAAAGCAGCGGAAACCATCGCGACAGAAATAGGCGGCGAAGTTTTACTGCTGGATCCCCTGGGGGGAGAGAGTCTCCCCGGCAGGGAGGATTACTGCCGGCTTATGCGCTATAATGCAGCAATTTTTCAAAAGGCCCTCCAGTAAACCCATCAAGGGAAGGGTTTAGAACATGGCCCGGGAAAAAAGTTTGTCATCACTGGAAAGGATGGACAAAATCCATGTTTCTTAATCCTGTTGTTGAAACCAAGGACATTAAACTCTCTTGGAACGGATATAAAATCCTGGAAAATATTAATATGCGTATCAATACCGGAGATATGATCGGCATCGTCGGCCCCAATGGCGCCGGCAAAACCACACTTTTGCGCATTATCCTGGGCCTGCTCAGGCCTACCTCCGGAGAAATATTTATTTTTGGCCGCTCCCCCAAAAAATTGGGAAAACTGCGGGGGAAAATAGGCTATATGCCCCAGCGCCCTTTTTTTAACCGGCGTTTCCCGCTTTCAGTTTCGGATGTAGTAGCCATGGGTGGGCTTACCCCCGGTTTTTTAGGAAAACCGTTTTCCGGTATAAGGCGCGAAAAAATTCGGCGCAGCTTAAAAAAAGTAGATCTGCTTCCCCTGGAAAAAAGGCCTTTTGCAGAACTTTCGGGAGGGCAGCAACAAAGAGCTTTTCTGGCCAGGGCTCTTTGCAAAGAACCCTTGCTTCTGTTCTTGGATGAACCCAACACCGGCCTGGATCTTCCTACCCAACATCGTTTTTATTCGCTGTTGGAAGAACTGCAAAAAAACCAAGGGGTGACTATAGTGGTTGTCTCCCACGATCTGGCCATGATCTCCCGCTTTGCCGACAGGTTGATCTGCATCAACCGGACCATGCACGTACATGGCCCGCCTCCTGAAGTATTAAACAGCCCACACCTGGAAAAGGCTTACCGCTGTGAAGTTGATATTTTTTACAGAAGGGAAGGTGGCTAGGCATTTGGAGATTTTTTCCTATGGTTTCATGCAGCGGGCCTTTGCAGCTGTATTTATGGTTGGTATACTATGTTCCACCTTATCTTTTTTTGTGGTCCTAAACGGGCTTTCTTTTATGGGCGCCGGGATCTCCCATGCTATATTGGGAGGCATGGCTATCGGCCTGCTCATAGGAACCAACCCTCTTTACATGGGGGCCCTTTTTGCCGTCCTGATAGCCCTTTTAATCGGGTATATCAGCCGGCATGGGAAAATGAAGGAAGATACCGTTATCGGCATCTTCTTTTCCACCGGAATGGCCTTGGGAATAATGCTCATCAGCTTAAGGGAAAATTATTATCCTGAACTTTTCAGCCTTCTTTTTGGTAACGTCCTGGCGGTTACCGGCGCGGATCTTATTTTCCTTGCCGCTGTTATGACCGGCATTCTTTTGTTTGTTTCTTTTTTCTTTAAAGAACTATTGGCTGTTTCCTTCGATGAAGAACTGGCCAGAGCCAATGGGCTTCCCACTACAGCCTTGTACATGGGGCTGCTCGCCTCTCTTGCTTTAACCGTAGTAGTCACCGTAACAGTAGTGGGAATTGTCCTTTCCTCCGCTTTATTGGTCATCCCGGCGGCAACGGGCTATCGCCTCAGCAGCAACTACCGTACCATGCTCCCCCTATCCATAGCCGTTGGTTTGGCCAGCGGCCTGGCCGGGCTGGTTTTTTCCTATTATTACGACATTCCTTCGGGGGCTTCAATCGTTCTCTTTGCAGCCTTGATTTTTTTCGGATCTTTTCTCCCCGCCCTTGCAGCAAAAGCTGCAGACACCTGGCGAAAATTTTTCCCCGGCTCCCCTTTCTAAAGCGTTGCAGCTATCGCAAATCAGCCGATTTCCTGCTTGCTAAGTAAAAATTCATAGAAACGCTTTAAGATTACTACCGCCTGTGCCCTCGTTAACGGTTCATCAGGGTAAAATTTGCCGTCGCTTTCCCCAACTATAAGCCCGTTATCCCGGGCAAATCTGATCTCCTCCGCCGCCCAATGCCCGGCAGGTACATCGGGGAAAATACCCCCCGGCAAATTTTGTTCCACTGCTGCCAGAAACTGTTCCCAACCTCCGGGCCTGCCCCGGAGCACCCGGGGACAGTTTTTGCCATTCCACTTATGATGCTGTACGATGCGATCAATGCCCAGTTCCAATTCTTGCAGCAGGTTTGCCACCAACCAAGCAGCATTTGCTTCCGCTTTCTCCCTTTTACCGTCCTTGTTTTCGCATATCTCTATCCCTATACTGCTCCGGTTGCCCGTTCCGTTGGATCCATCGCCGGCATGCCATCCCACCTCCCGCAGAGGAAGATGCTGCACTATTTGCCGATCATCAACCGTAAAATGCCAGGATACGGGCAAACCAGCAGCCTGATCGCCTTTTAAATAGGCGGCATGCGCGGCGGCATCGGCTCCGGTATTGGTATTAGCCGTATCATGAACCGTAATCCACTCTGGCCCGGAAATTTTTAGGCCGGGCCTATTTGCCCTTCCTGCCGGTATAAAATCCTCTATAATTTTCGCCAAAATTAACCGCCCCCCATTCCATTGACAATTTTAGGCATCACATGCCAGCTCGCTTCCGCTTATTTCCTCTAAAATCCGGATAAGAAACTGGAGGAGTTTTTTCTCCTGCCCCTGCAGCTCTTTTATTTTAAAAGAAACGTTTTTTCCGGCATACAGCGAAAGATTGCGGCGATGGGTATTTACAAGCTGTAAAAGCCGATCACTTTGAAATTCTCTTTCCTTCCTGAATTTGATAATCGTCTGTGTTTTCCGTTGTTCTATGCTTTCCACACCCTTTTCCCGGGCCAGCTGCCGCAGGCGCATGACCAGAAGCAAATTTTCAACAGGCGGCTGCAGGCGCCCATAACGATCCTTTAGCTCGGTTACCATATCTTCTAGCTCCCCTTTGCTTTCCAGGGTGGCAATACGGCGATACAGTTCAATTTTTTGCTGCTGGTTGGGCACATAAGAAGAAGGCAGGTAAGCATTTACGCTCAAATCAATTTTCGGTTCAAATTCCCTGGGGACAACTTTCTTTTTGCCCTTCATCGTTTCTACGGCCTGTTCTAAGAGACGGCAATAAAGCTCATAGCCGACCGCCATCATATAGCCGTGCTGTTCCGGCCCCAAAATATTGCCGGCCCCCCTGATCTCCAGGTCACGCAAAGCAATCTTAAAACCGGAGCCCAATTCTGTAAATTCCTTGATTGCCTGTAATCTTTTTATGGCATCCCCGGCCATTACTTTATCTTTCCTGTAAGTCAGATAACAGTAAGCCAAACGATTGGAACGCCCCACTCTTCCCCTGAGCTGGTAAAGTTGTGCCAGGCCAAAGTAATCGGCATCATATACAATCATAGTGTTGACATTGGGAATATCCAGGCCGGCCTCTACAATGGTAGTGCTTACAAGAATATCATATTCGCGGTGTAGAAATTTGTGCATCACCTTTGAAAGTTCCTGTTCCGGCATCTGCCCGTGTGCAACGACAATCCTGGCTTCCGGGTTAAGCCCGCGCAGGCGGGCCGCCCATTTTTCAATGGTCTGGATCCGGTTATAAATAAAGTAGACCTGCCCCCCGCGGTTAAGTTCCCTTTGGATGGCTTCCCGAACCATATTGTCTGAATATTCAACCACGTAGGTTTGGACCGGATAGCGATTTTCCGGCGGCGTATCGATAACGCTTAGATCCCGGGCCCCGGAAAGAGCCATATGCAGGGTTCGCGGTATGGGAGTAGCTGTCATACTTAGAACGTCCACGTCCTGGCGGAGCATCTTAAGCTTTTCTTTATGCCTGACGCCGAACCGGTGTTCCTCGTCTATGATCAAAAGCCCCAGATCTTTAAAGCCAATATCCTTGGAAATAAGACGGTGTGTCCCCACCACAATATCCACGATCCCCGCCTTAAGCCCCTTAATGATCTTTCTTTGCTCCTTGGCACTGCGAAACCGGCTAAGCAGCTCGACCTGGATAGGAAAACCTTCAAAACGTTCCAAAAAATTTTCATAGTGCTGCTGCGCCAAGATCGTGGTAGGCACTAAAAAAACCACCTGTTTACCGTCAGTGATAGCTTTGAAAGCAGCCCTCAATGCTACTTCTGTTTTGCCGTAACCGACATCACCGCAAAGTAGGCGATCCATGGGGGAGTTTTTTTCCATATCAGCCTTGGCTTCCTGTATGGCCCGGAGTTGATCGGGCGTCTCTTCGTAGGGGAAGCGATCCTCAAAATCCGCCTGCCAGGGGTGATCGGGGGAAAAGGCATAACCTTTTGCAGATTCTCTCATGGCATAAAGAGTGAGCAGATCTTTTGCCAGCTCCTGCACAGATGCTTTGACACGGTTTTTGATACGGTTCCACTCCTGCCCCCCCAAGGACGATACCCGGGGAGGACGACCATCACCGCCTACATATCTTTGCAAAAAATCGATCTGATCCACAGGCAGGTAAAGTTTGTCTTCACCGGCATATTTAATGTACAGGTAGTCGCGCGTAACGCTGTCTACCTCCATGGTGCGTATACCCATGTACCTTCCGATGCCATGCTGTTCATGGACGACCAAATCACCTGTTTTAAGCTCTTGAAATTCCCGTAGCGATCCTTTCTTTTTTTCTGTCGTCCAGCGCCTTTTTTTCCTTTGCAGCGGCAAAACCTCTTTGTCTGCAATAACAACAAGTTTAAGGGAGGGAACAGCAAAACCGTTTTCCAGCCTTCCTGTTTTAATACTGATAAGATCACCATGTTCACCAAAAGGAAATACCTTTAAACCGTTCTCTCCTAAAAGCCTTTTCATTTCAGCGGCCCTTTTTTTACCATCACAAATCAAAAACACTTCATATCCTTGGGACCACCATGATTTCAGTTCTTCTTTCATAAGATCGATACGCCCCATAAAAGAAGGCAGCTGTTTGGCCTGAATATTAGTCATGCCGGATATTTTTACATAAGGAATACTCTGAGTAAAAGCTGTAAAGGCTATGAGATTCAAATTATTTCTATAGATAATATCCTTTAAGCTCCAGCCGATCTCCACTTGCCCGGGCAAAATATCCCCCTGTAGCAGCAGTTCCGCCTGGTAATCCTGCAGCTCTCTCAGAAGAGAATCAGCCTCGGAGACAACTTTTTCCGGATCATCCCAGAAAAACAACCCTTCCTCCGGGAAAAAATCCGTCAGAGAGGCCGGTTCAGGATAAAAGTAGGAAATATACTGCTCTATTCCAGGAAAATAATCGTTATTTCTTAGCCTGACAAGATGGTTTTCTACCCTTGTGCGCAGCCTGTCTGCAATCTCTTCCTGTTTTTTTTCTTTAAGTTTTCCAATCGTCTGTTCCATTTCTTTCAAAATAGCTTTTTTACCCCGGCTAAGGGCCCCCTCACACAAGATAACCTCGTGGGCGGGAAAGATGGAAAGAACATCGAGAGGTTCCAGGGAACGTTGGCTTTCCGGATCGTAATATTTCAACGTCTCCACTTCTTCGTCAAAAAAAGAAATACGTACGGGCCAGGGCGTATAAAAAGGATAAATGTCGATAATATCTCCCCTGACACTGAAAAAACCTTCGCTTTCGGTCAGCTCAGTTCTTTCGTAACCCATCCCTACGAGCTCTTTAAGCAGTACATCCCATTCGTGCCTTGTGCCGGGCCTGATTTCCAACCGCCGGCCTTCCCAGTACTCGGCCGGGGTCAGCCTTGCAAGAACGGCAGAGACGGGAGCAACGACTAAAATTCGCTTCTTCATGGCCAGCCTTTCCAAGACTTGGAGACGTTGCTGCAAGATTTCTTTACTTTGGGTTAAGACTTCCCCGGTATAAAAAAAATCTTTGGCCGGAAAAAAGTAAACTTCGGAATCAGGCAAAAAACCTTTTATCTCTTCAAAAAGCCTTTCCGCTTTGGCCGTATCGCCGGTTAAAATCAGGGAAGCAGCCGGGGATACAGCAAAACGGGCCGCCATTAAAAAGCCACGCTGTGATCCCTCCAGTCCCGTTACAAGCTGGGCGCCAGAACCCGGCTTTAGCCTTTGCAGGGAAAGAAAAGAAGGATCCTTTTGCCATTTTTCCAATAGAATAGATGGCAATTCCCAAAAACCTCCTAACAAAACAAAATAAACAAGAAACAGACCTTTACTTTAAATCGGGTAGCAAGCGATTCAAAGCGAAAGCCTGACCTGTATTCTAAACGCAACAATGTTCAGATATTCAAAATTTTCAAGACACAACGTTCCGGCCATAATACCTGTGCAAGATAGTTTTAACGACCAAACAGAGCCGGTGTACAACTAGAAAATTACATTGTTAGTAAAAACTGTGCCGATATTCAACCCGTTCATATAACTTTCGGGTTCTCAGGTTACAAGCCGGGACGTTCTCCCGGGGGTTCCACGAACTGTTTTTCAAAACATGACGGGCAGATGGAATGTAGTAACAAACCTTGTTCATCGTTGTATTTTATTATATCTTCCCTTTCGGCAGGAGTCAACGTATTGATCCCCAGGTTTTCCAACTTGACGTCTTCAACTTCCACTGTTTCATGGGGCTGGCCGCAGATGTCACAGACGTAGGTTACTCTCATTTTATTTCTTCTCGTTTCTTTGGGATTTTCCTGTATTCTAGCCTGTGCGCAGAAAAATATGCCCCTGCAAAGTAAAAAACATAAGGGTGTTTTTCCAAACCGCTGAAAAAGGCCCAACCGTAAAATGTTGGGTAGGTATGGTTTTTACGGTTTTACACACCCGTATTATTTTTGGTGGCTTAGGGTTGTTCCCTGACATTATATTTATTCATAGCTTCTTCAAGGCCACGGCCTAAAAAAATTTCGACGGCATCCGCCGCCCTCAAAACAGCTTCCAGTACAATTTTCTCTTCTGCGGGAGAAAAGGTAGAAAGAACGTAATCTTTGTCGTAGCTTAAGCTTTCGCCAAAGCCTTGCGGGCGACCTATTCCCAGGCGAAGCCTGGCGATATTTTCACTTTGCAAAAAAGTTATGACGGAGGCCATACCTTTATGCCCTCCGCTTCCCCCGCCACGCCGCAACCGGATCCTGCCCAGGGGAAGATCCAGGTCATCATAGATAACTAACAGCCTATCTTGTTCCAAAGAAAAATATTCTAAAAGTGCGGCGACAGCCCTACCACTGCGATTCATAAAGGTCAGAGGTTTGGCCAGGATTATTTTTTTGTCGGCCAAAGAAGCCTGGGCAATATAAGACCGGCATCTTGCTTCCCTGAAACGGGCCTTGCCGCGCGAAGAAAGTTCATCGACCACCCAGAAACCTACATTGTGCCTGGTAAAGGCATACTTTATTCCGGGATTTCCCAGCCCTACAATTAAAAACAAGTTACTCCCCTTCAAGATGATTTTTATTCCTCTTCCTGTTCTCCGGCTTTTTCTGCTGTATCCGCTTCTTCGCCTTCTTCTGCTTCTTCCATTTCTTCCAGTTCCATTTCTTCTAATTCTTCTTCCACTTCTTCTTCCTCTTCGACAGGTATTAAAACTGAGGCGATGTTTTCATCTTCTTCTTCCAGCATTTCCATATCTTTGGGCAGTACAATGTCAGCAACAGTTAAGACATCACCGATTTTTAGATCTTCGACGGAGACATCAATATATTCGGGTATATCCGTTGGTAGGCAGCGGACACCGATTTCCCTGATCTGTGCCTGGAATATTCCGCCCTCTTCCCTGACTCCCAGGGGCTCCCCTATGAAATTCAAGGGCACCTTTACCTCTATCTTTTCTTTAAGGGAAATTCGTATTAAATCGGCATGCAGGATAAAATCCTTGCGTATGGGATGCCTTTGCAGTTCCTTGACCATTACCGTTTCCATGGTGGAGTCATTGGCTTCTTTAAGATCCAGGTCCAAAAGTACGTTATAGCCTGCCACCAAGGCTTTTTTCAAGTCGATGCTATTTAGTATGATTTTCCTGGTTTCGTCTCCCAGGCCGTATACTACTGCCGGAACCATTCCTTTTCTTCTTAATAACTTGTTGCTTCCTTTACTGGTTTTCTCGCGTGGTAAAGCTTCAATTTTAACTCTTTCCATCGTTTTCCTGGTGTATTAAAAATCCAGGAAACACCTCCTTCCAGCTAAAAAATATCAATCAAACAATTTACTTACAGATAGCTCATTATAGACACTTTTAATCGCATCCCCAATAAGGCTGGCTACGGAGAGAACTGTTATTTGGCCTAATTTAAGGCTGTTGTTGAGCGGTATGGTGTTTGTGACAACCACTTCCTTAAAAGGTGAATTCGAAATTCTTTCTTTGGCCGGGCCGGAGAGAACTGGATGGGTGCAGCAAGCATAGACTGCCACCGCTCCTCTGCGCAGCAGTTCCTCCGCCCCCATGGTGATCGTACCGGCTGTGTCAACCAGGTCATCGACTAGAATGGCTTTTTTCCCTTTGACATCGCCGATAACGTTCATAACCTCTGCTACATTGGGTTCGGGACGCCTTTTATCAATTATCGCCAAGGGCATTTTTAAACGTTCCCCCAGCCCTCGGGCACGGGTGACTCCTCCCAAATCAGGGGAAACTATTACCCCGTTTTGGATATTTTTCTGTTTAAAATACCGGGCCAGGATGGGCATGCTCGTCAGATGATCGACAGGGATGTTAAAAAACCCCTGGATCTGTCCGGCATGAAGATCCATGCAGATAACACGATCGGCTCCCGCTGTGGTAAGCAAGTCAGCAACCAGCTTTGCTGTTATGGGATCGCGGGCCCGCATTTTGCGATCTTGCCTGGCATAACCATAATACGGAATTACCGCGTTAATGCGCTTGGCCGAAGCTCTTTTCAGTGCATCTATATAGATGAGCAGCTCTATCAGATGATCGTTGACCGGGTAGCAAAGGGGCTGAATCACAAAAACATCGTCCCCTCTTACACTTTCCTCGATGTTGACAGAAATTTCACCATCACTGAAACGCCTTATTTTGCCCAATCCTAAAGGAACATTGACATAGTTGGCCACTTCTTCAGAAAGAGGGTGATTTGCCGTCCCTGTAAAGATTTTAAGCTCTTTTTTCAACCATTATTCCTCCCAACCCGAAAAAATAATATGAAAAAAGTTATAGAGTTATAGGATGGTAACATTTCTATACATATACTACTTTTTCCTGCTGTTTTGCTTTTTTTTCATCAGTTTTTGAGCAAGCCCCTCTTTGACTTTCTGTTTTGCCCGGCTAATAGCCAGCGAACCGGAAGGCACATCGCGGGTAACGGTGGAACCCGCTGCAATAAAAGCACCGTCTCCTATATTTAGGGGGGCTATAAGGTTACTGTTGCAGCCGATAAAAGCGCCCTCGCCGATATTGGTCACATGCTTGCGGCGACCATCATAATTTACAACTATACTACCGGCACCTACGTTTACATCCGGCCCCATTTTGGTATCACCAACGTAGCTGAGGTGCGGCACCTTGCTTTCCGTTCCAATAGAACTGTTTTTAACTTCCACAAAACCGCCGATTTTCGCTTTTGCCCCAATTGTGCTCCCGGGACGAATATGTGCATAGGGGCCGATGTTAACCCCATCTTTAAGAACGCTTTCCAAAACCACGGATTGCCGGCAAACAACTTCGTTTCCCACCAGGGTATCGACAAGATGCAGCCCGGGGCCAAGCAGGCAATTTTCCCCTACCTTGGTATCACCTTCCAAGATGGTCTGGGGGTAAATTATCGTATCTTTGCCGATTTCAACCCCGGCGTCTATATAGGTTGTTGCCGGATCAATCATCGCAACGCCTGCGCGCATTAATAGAGAATTGATCCTTTCCCGCATGCGGGAAGCCGCCCGAGCCAGTTGGAGACGATCGTTAATCCCCAAAGCCTGTTCGGCATCGGCTATTATGTATGAGCCGACCTCAAGGCCATTTTCAAGTAAAACAGGGATCAGGTCCGTAAGATAATATTCCCCTTTAGATAAGTTTTGCGGCAAAAGGGGAAGAAATTTTTTTAAGGCCCGCAGATCAAAACAATAAGTACCGGTGTTGATCTCTTGCACCTTCTTCTGTTCCAAGGTGAGGTGCAGTTCTTCTACTATCTTAAGGATTTTACCTTGATCGCTTCTAATAATACGCCCATAGCCTCCGGGATCGTCCATCCGGGCCGTAAGAATCGTGGCGGCGGCTTTTTGCCGGCGGTGCGTGAGTATCAACTGCCTCAGAACCTCTTTTTCCAGCAGCGGGGTATCTCCGCAAAGAACCAACATCTCCCCCTCGGCTGGAAGATGGGGAAGGGTTTGCTGCAGGGCATGTCCTGTCCCCAACCGCTGTTTTTGTGATACATATAAAAACTCATCTCCGAAATATTCTTTTACCTGCCCGGCACCATGTCCAACCACCAGTAATTGTTCCGAAGTAACGGCTTTGGCAGATTGTACAATATACCAAAGCAAGGGTTTGCCGCAAAGTGGATGCAGCACTTTGGGCAAGGATGATTTCATGCGAGTCCCCTCTCCCGCTGCAAGAATAACAGCCCGGGGGTGTTCCATTCTTTGCTTCCTCCTTTTTAGGGCATGATCTGCCTGATCAGTTCCAGGTCTTTTTCTTTATCCACATCAAAACAGATCTCCGCATAATCGCTGATAACAGCCTGTGCCCTGACATTCAACAGATTATCAAAACGTTCTTCAAGTTGGGATATCGTTACCTGCCCGGTTACAGCACGCAAGACCAACCCGGCCCCCAATAAGGATACCATCTTTAGCGGTTTTTTTCTATATTCGATAAATTTCCTGACAAGGGAAAGCGAAGATTCTATTTTGGCCGGATTGACCAAAAATATATTGCCGCCGGCAAAAGTGCCTTCTTTAAAATTAACAAAGGTTCGCCTAACCCCGGGAAATTTTCTTTCACTGTTTTCCTTACTCACAATTGGATAATAAAAATCATAATTGTAAGGACGGCATTTCTCTAAGAAATCCCGGACTGCGGGAGGTTTCAGAAGGGGGATATCCGCTGTGCTGACAAGCAGATGTCTATCAGTTTGTAAAAAAGTATTGGCCTTGCTTAAATTTTGCAAAATAGAATCGCCCTCGGGGATCAGTTCTAAAGGGTACTCATCCTCTAAGAAGGCAAATTCCGGCACCGGCCCCACCAGTACAATGCGCCTTATTTCCTCCACTTCACGATAAGTTTCCAGGATATAGCGCACCATTTCTTTGCCGCCGATTTTGATTAAAGCCTTGTTGGGAACCCCCGACGATTCATCCAGCTTATCATTTGTGCCACCGGCCAAGATAACACAGTCTACCATCAGGCATCGCCGTCCTTATGTTTTTCTTCTATTATATACTTTTCCGGTGAAACTGTCTCCGTAAGAATAACTCTGTGGCCCTCCGCCAACAGCTCTTTTCCCACATCCCGAAGAAAATTTTCGCTGTGCGAAAGAGCAAAAACAGTGGGACCGCTTCCAGAGACAAGAGCCGCCAACCCCTTATCTAATAATCGTTTTTTGATCCCTAAAACATCTTCCTCCAAGGCAAAAACAGTTTCCTCCAGATCATTGCAAAAAAGATCGCAAAACTCTTTCAAAGAACTTTTACAGGAATTAAGGCCACGGGTTTTTTGAAGAAGAGCTACAAAATTATCGGTATTTGTTCTTTTAGGTACTATATCCATATCTAAGGCATGGTAAACTTTGGATGCCGACAGGGCCTTCCCCCGGGGAAGAATCAAGAGTACCTTGGCCGGCGGAAAAGAGGACAAGGTTTTGATTTGTTCTCCACGTCCTTCGGCCAGTGCCGTCTCCCCATAAATGAAAAAAGGAACATCGGAGCCCAATCCGGCCCCCAGCTCCTTTAAAATATTTTTCGGCAAAGAAAGGTTCCATAAATGATTTAGCCCTTTGAGTGCGGCTGCGGCGTTACTGCTGCCCCCGCCCAGCCCGGCAGCAATAGGAATCCTTTTAACCAAATGTATCCGGGCTCCTTTTTGAGGTGCATAACGAGACTGTAAAAGCAGGGCTGCCTGCAAAGCTAAATTATCTTTTCCTTGAGGCAAAGCACGATCGCTGCAGCTAAATTCGATTTTTCCCTCTGGCAACTCCTCAAAATATAATGTATCGTGGTACTCCAACTCCTGCAAAATTGTTTTCAATTCATGGAATCCATCATCCCGCCTGTAGAGCACCTCCAGCGTAAAGTTGATTTTAGCAAAAGATTTTAAACCCAGGCGCACCTCATCAGCTCCATCTATTTGTTCCTTTATTGCCTTATTACTTTATTTTTACCAGACGGGGATTGTTCGTAATTCCGGGGATCCTGCCCCGCTTGGCGATCGGTTCACCATCTATTTCCTTTATATCCATAGTCATATCTATCGGCCGTGCCGCGGAAATATAGCTGCCAATTCCGAAAGCGTCGGCACCGGCCTCTATCAACGAGGGCATCCGTTCGACTGTTATCCCCCCCGATACCAAGATCATTATATCAGGATAGCCGGCCAGATCAAGCCGGGCACGGATTTCGCGGACCAATCCCGGTGTCACGCCTCCTCTTTCGCTGGGAGTGTCCAGTCTCACCCCCTGGACGCGATCTTTTAGGACCTCCACGACTCTGAGCGTTTCTTCAGCCTCATCTTTAAAGGTGTCGACCAAAATTATACGCGGAGAATCGGGAGGCATAACCTGATCATAAATAATTGAGGCCTCCAGTGTATCGCCTATTATTAATATGGCTGCATGGGGCACCGTACCTACGGGTTCCCTTCCCAACAACT
>JAAZMP010000132.1 GCA_012798755.1 Bacillota bacterium | reverse complement strand
CTTTCACACGTCAACTCTATTTTCGGCATCAACCGGGGGTGTTCTTTGCACGGGCTATGTCCACAGCTGCCTCGCCGAAGATGTAACCCAGGGCCAGGGCAACTAGCTTCCAATATAGTTCCTTGTCAACATTAAAGCCGAGGCCCTCTGAAAGAATGATAAAAGTCGCGCTGGCCACGGCTACCCAAAACTTTCTGGAAGTCAGCTTTCTTTTCCAGTCACTCATGATATTCGCCCTCCATTTTTTTCTTCCGGATGCCGGCCAAAAACCAGAGCTCGCCGGTAGTAAAAGCGAACCACGCTGCGACAAGCGTCACGGGTTCGCTGCCCACGTTATTGAACACGTATAGAACCGCAGCCGTAAAGACCACATTTAACAAAATGACAAGCGTTACGATGAATTTTGAAAATCTGCTTTTCTTTTTCTCTATCTTCTTGAGCTTCAGCAGTTCCTTCAATTCCTTCTCCGAAATGTCCATCTACTTCACCGCCTTAACGGCCTTTAAAGCCCTGTAAATCATGGTGATAGCTTGCTCCCGGGTCACTGCCCCTTGTGGATTGGTTCCGTCTGTGACACCCACTTTCTTAGCCCACTCCCAGGCTTCCTTTGCCCAGCTGCTGGGCACGTTCTTTTCTGTCACGGTTGCCCCTCCTTTCAGTTTGTCCAGCTCATTCTGCACCATTTTCAAGAACCGCTGCCAGCCCATGTCAAGCGTCCTGTGAGGGCAGTATTTGCCCGAAAAATCCTGATGTTTCTTTACTTTGTCAATTTTCCAACCTTTTTCTTTTAGTTTGTATGCAATAAACTTAGCGGCTAATTTTTCTGCTTCTTCAAATCTTTTTCCCCCGGATTTAGAATAACAAATCTCAATACTTAGACCTTTTCTATTTCCGAGGCCATTGCCTCCGTCACCTGCGTGCCACGCGTTGCGGTTTTCGGGTATACCCTGAACGATTTCTTTATCGTCTACGGCGTAGTGAAAGCTGACTTGGTTATTGTTGCGGATCATATATGCCACTTCGTTCCTGGCGCTGGCATCATTGGCGGTATTGTGAACGACAATAAATTCCGGCGTCATGGGGTGCGGGCATTTTATATTGTATTTGCTGGCCGGGACAAGGTTTTGTACTATCTTCATTTTATCACCTCCTATCTCGGCAGGCTCTGAATGTACCAGATGATAAAGCCCACGCCAGTGCCGACGATACTAACGACAAGGGCTTTTATCCAACCTGTAAGGCTGTCAATCTTTTCTATAAGGTTTTGCAACCTGATTGCAAACTCTGCATCCGCCCTCTCTAAAGCAACGATGCGCTTCTCATGATCCCTGAGCTGGTCTCTCTGCTCTTCGTGCGCAGGGCACACCGACATTCTCTCACCTCCATGAAACGGCCCGGGCACCATAGTGCGGCACCCGGGCGTAAAAATACGCCCCACCCCTGGGCGTTTCACTGCTGCGCATTTATATCCTACTAAGCAGCAAGTGTGCTATGATAAGGTTCAGGAATATCTTCAAGAGCTACACGCCCAAGACGTAATAGAAAATTATAGATTCTAAGTAATCTTTCATCCACTCTAAATCACTCCTTTTTCGAGTAACATTTCTGCAATATCAGCCGTTATTTGCTCCAAAGCTGAAACTCTTTCTTCAAGGGATATTCGTTTTTCGATATCTTCTTGAGTACCTGGATCAAGATTAAATACAACCTGTCCTGTGGCGAGGTTGTATTTTATTCCTTTAGCATTGCGTGCTTTTTCTCTTGTTGCATAATCTGTCTGTTCTAGTTCAACCACTAGTACACTCTCAGGAGTATAATTTGCTAGCGGTTTAATAGAGTTTAAATCCTGCTCTATTGTTGATACAACAATATCTCCTTCCATCTCGTACCAGTACAGCAAATTGCCTGTATCTTTCCTAAAAAACAATCGTCCCATATATATCATTTTAATCACCTTCCAAAGTAATTCTTAAGTACTGTAAGCCTTCCAATAGGCAGTACCAGGAACAAAATTAGAAAGCGGCACTCGAAACGAAAACTGACCGCTTGAAACAGAAAAGCTTGGATTTTTGATCGTCGAGAGTTGATCCAGTCGGATCACGGTGCCATCTGATTATATAAGCACTACTAGACCCTACAGCCGCTGTATAAGCACAAGCATAAAACGAGGGTTCATGTATATATTGAATGAACACTACCTTCGGTGTAAAGGCTCCGAATACTCACTAAGGAGTAACGGGCGGCTGGTAGTCTCCTTTTTCTTTTATTTTCCCCAAGCGTACCAAGTTAAAGTGCCTGCATCCATTGTCCTTGCTGGCGCGTGTATTTTAAAACTACCATATTGAAAGTTACTCACACCACCGCCTTTGCCTTCTCCGGCCCACCCCGGCGGATTTCTTACCCAACCGTCAAACGCTATCAATCCAGTTGCTCCGAAGGTTACATAGTCCAATGAGTAGCCAGACACCCGATATTTAACAATAATTACCCGCGGTGTAAAAACAAGTCCAGTTACGTTCCAAACATATCTCTCAGGAATGCTAGCCGATTCAGTAAAAGTTCCGCTGGCATACTTAAACGTTTGAATACTATTTATTTTGTTTGCTAATTGTGCAAAAGTATCGCTTCCCGAAGCTGATACACCCTTGCCAGTAATGGCGGAAGCGATTAAATTTTTACCATTACTGACATTTGTAAAAAGCTCATTCAACGCCCCTTCCACGTCAGTTACCGTGAAGTTACCCGCAGCGTCTTCAATCCCGATGTTTTTCGCCAAATGAGCATTCTGCGTAGTTTCCGCCAAATGCGCATTAAGCTGGGCCTGCACCGCCCCTGCTGCTGCCGTTGCCTTCGCCTGAGCACCGGCAGGGGTTTCATGTCCGCTATGGGGTGCTGCTTTTTGCTCGTGTGCATTAGTATATGCCTTCGCATTTGCTTCGGCAGTATTAGCCTTAGCCTGAGCACCGGCAGGGGTTTCTTTTGTGTCCTGCAACTCCTGAATATTCCCTTCTATCCGATTAAAATCATCTTTACTAACCACATCTGCCGCTTGCCAATTCGTTTTCGGCGTTTGCCATGTCATTTTAT
>JAAZMP010000131.1 GCA_012798755.1 Bacillota bacterium | reverse complement strand
TTTGAATACACCCTTATGCCGCTGCGTTAACCCTTCGTCCCTTCTGCTTTCCCCCCAAAGGATAAAGCCAGTTATTTGTCGAATTAACAAATTTTACGATGGGATACTACTTTTTGGTCTTAAGGAAAGGTTGGGTCAGCAATGTATACCAAGCCAATTACCAGACAGACGATTTTTTTATTAATCATACTACTGGTAGCCTTTATTATGTTTGCCGGCCTTCTAGTCCGGGGACAGTTATCAAGCACTTTGTCCGCTACAAAACAACAGCAAGAAAAAAAAGCGGCCCGGGTGGCCGCCCGCCTAGGCGAAAAACTTCTCCAGGCTCGGGAGCGGGTTCGCATTTTAGCCTTAAACCCTCTTATCGAGCACGAAGATCCTCAAGTTATAAAAGAATTGTTAATGAAAACAATGGAAGGCTGCCCTTCATGTGAAGCTTTAGTGGTAACAGATCACAAGGGCTCACTAATAACTGAAATACCGCCGGGGAGCCTTCATCCCTATTTAAGCGGCGATCAGTTGGCCTCTTTGCCCTCTAGATGCGAATTGTTATGCATAAGCCCCAACGGCGGAAAAGATCATTTCGCTTTTGCTTGTTCAGCCCAGACAGAAGATCCGGAAAACAAGGGCAGACTGATAATAGCATTACTAAACCTAAACTACGTGGCTGAAACTACCTTGTTAGGAAATAAAGATGACGAGGTGTTCCTTCTTGCCGACCAACTAACCGATGATAACAGGGCCGTTTTGCTTTTTGCCCCGGAAGCCGGGCATGGGCCAGCCTCCCCCCCCTTTATCGCCGCTATTTTCGGACCCATTATTAAAGAAAAAGCAGCCCCCTATTTACAGGGAACTGCCTTGATATCCGGACTAGATTGGACCATTACCGTAACCAGACCCTTTGAATCCTTCATCGCTGAAAATCTAAGAACAACCTTTTCCGGCATTCGTTTCTCCTTTTCCTTGCTATTGCCCATCCTGATTATAATGGCTTTAACAATAATCGCCATTAACCATTCCCGACGTTATTTTAGGGAGCTTGCCCTCAGGGATGGTCTAACGGGCCTTTATAATCACTGTTTCTTTCAAACCGAACTGCAAACTCTCATTAAGGGAAAATCCTACCAGAAAGTATCCCTGCTAATGCTGGATTTAGACAACTTCAAACACGTAAATGATACCTACGGCCATCAGGCAGGGGATAAAATCCTTCAGCGGGTTGCTGCCATCTTGTTAGAAAACATTCGCGAAACAGATATTGCCGCCCGTTACGGGGGCGAGGAATTTGCCGTGATCTTGCCGGGAATTAGCCTAAGGGATGCCCTTAATGTAGCGGAGCGGATCAGAAAAGCAATAAAAGACCGGTGTGCCTGCACAATTTCCATCGGAGTTTCCGCCCTGCCAGAGTGCGCCACCACCGCACAAGAGTTGATTAAAACAGCGGACCAGGCCTTGTACAGGGCCAAAGCCAAATACAAGGATCGGGTCGAAGAAGCCGAACACCAAAGTAACTAATTATTGCCCCATCGATACCAGATTGAGGTACGGTATGGGGTACACCTAATCACCGGTAACCTACGGAAAATTTACCCTTTAATAACAGGTTCCCGGCAAAATATAGCCCCTAAATAGGCAAACTGCAGGATATGAGAGTTCATAAACATTTACCTGCACAGGGTAACCCTCAGCCCATTATTGAATGGTGCTAACCTGTTCTTCGGTGTCAGCCGGTCTGTTAATTCAGGCTTACTATTCCTTTTTAGGTGCCGGAGCCTTTACTCCAGCACACGGGGACGGTTTTACTGTGTCATTTTCGCTGGATTTTTCCTTTATCTCTGCTTTTTCAATGTGTTCGTGTTTCCATTCGTAGTTTCTTTGGTAAACGGGGATATTAAACGTTGTTTTGTTCTCGCCCAAAAGATTCAACAATTTTATAGGTGCTGCGTGCATATTCTCACCCCCGTGCGTAATTTTCCCTTCCAAACGATAGATAAATTCAATATGTAGGAAATTTATCCCTGATAACTAGATAGCTGGAGAGATATTTGGAATCAAAAAAAACCGGGCAACTCCTAGGGAAGTCACCCGGTATTGTATGGCTGGTTAGTTGTCAGATAACGCTGGAACGAATAACCCGTCCCTTTGTCCCTCCAGGTTACCAGATAATGGTAGGGCAAATGACCTGTCCCCCTGTTCCTCTGATTCACTTGGTAGCTACAGAGTCAACTCACGACACAACAGAACCGTCCCCTTGTGTCCCCAGAGTCAACTCACGACACAACAGAACCGTCCCCTTGTGTCCCCAGAGTCAACTCACGACACAACAGAACCGTCAGACTGTGTGAAAATCCAATAAATGATCACAAAAGCCGC
>JAAZMP010000223.1 GCA_012798755.1 Bacillota bacterium | reverse complement strand
CGTCAGATTATTTTTGAGGATGACGAAGATTATCAAAAATTAAGGGCATCGCTGCAGGAATACCGGGAAAGCAGCAGGGAGGGCAAGGACGACAAGGTTGTCTCAGGAATTAAATTAATTCCTGCATACCCCGGTGCCGGGCGTCAACTTGTCAACTTATTGAGTATTCAGGTAGTTTTGCGCGGGTTGTGAGGAAGTAGTAAGGGTTGGTTTATCGGCTGTGTAAGCAGTTTCTATCTTGAAGAAATATCATTGTGAGGTTATGTGGGCGGGTATTGCCGGGGGCGGTTCTTATGAATACAGCGGTACCTCCTCCGGCAAACGCCCTAACCCAAGGCTTTGTTGGGGTAGATGCAAAAAGCGGTGCTGCCTAAGTTATAAGAAACAGTGCTGCTGGTGCGGGGCAAGTTTCTCCTTGGTCTGGTTGAAGAATTGCGGGGAACTTGTTAGCTTGTTTTGCGAGGGTTTACAGGGAAATAAAAATTGGGGATTTAAGGATGCTACTTTAAACAGAAAATAAGTTTACCCGTAAGGGGTGCTGGAAATAGATTGTTGCCAGGGAGCCGAGGGAGCTGCTAAAAACCGGCGGGTCGTCCCGAAAAATATAAAAGGCGCTTGATTCCCTAAGATAAACATCAGTGATCTCCCCCAAAAGTATCAACAGGTTTTTGCCGGGAGGCGGGGAAAAGCGTCAACTTTGGAGGAGTGTAAAAGATGGGCAACGTGCAAAAGTTGAAGCTAATCAGTCCGATTGCTACGATCACAATTGTGCTCTTTGTCGCTGTATTGCTGTTGGTGATGACCGGCACGGGCAGCACCTTTGCTTTTGTGGTGGAAGGAGAGGACTGCGGGCTGGTGGTCAAAGCGGCGGAAGATTTTACCGATGTAGGCAACCTCAACCCCGGCGATACCAAGAGCTCTCACCTAATTGCTTCCAATACCGGCGCAGGGCCGCTCACCTATTTTTTTGATATTGAAAGGCTCGGCAGCAACGCTGGCAGCTACAAAGGGCAGGAAGGGAAACACTTAGATGAGATTCTAGAGATCACCGTTAAGCACGAGGGGCTACTCTTATTTGAGGGCTTGATCGGGGAATTTGAACAGGAGTATAAGGAAGAGGGATTGGCCCTCGGCCAGATGGAGGCCGGTGATGAACAGCGGCTGGATATCTCCGTCTATTTTCCTAAAGAAGCGGGCAATGAATACCAGGGATCTGATGTTTCGGTGCGCTTTAAATTCCAAGCGGTGTGCGGAACCGGCGGCGGTGAGGATCCTCCACCTGGTGGAGAAGACCCCCCACCCGGTGATGATGATGAGCCCCCGCCCGGCGGCGACGATGAACCGGGTGAGCCGGGTGAACCAACCGAGCCCGGCGATGATGATGAAGGCCCGGGCCCGGGAGATGAAGAATTAGAAGAATCGCCCGATGACCCCGAAGTGGGCCCGGAAATACCCGAAGCACCGGAAACCGAGGATGTCATCGAACCCGAGGAACCGGAGGTATCTCCTCCTGGCGAACTCGAAATTTCTCCGGAGGAACCGGAGATGCCTCCGGGAGAACTGGAGGTCCATCCGGGGCTGCCGAAGACAGGTGAATTTTCCCGCCCGGCAATCTATGCCATCGGCCTTCTGATCATCCTTGCCGGCCTGCTGCTTAGGAAAAGGGCTTCGTCCCGTAAGTAGGGCAATATAAGGGGAGCAGCATAATGGGTAAGTAATCCAGAAGCGCGGTGGGGGGCGGTTATAGCCGCCCCCCACTTAGTTATAGGGGCTACATATATCGCTGTCCATTTTTGTCCGGGCTT
>JAAZMP010000014.1 GCA_012798755.1 Bacillota bacterium | reverse complement strand
TTACGCTGACCGGACACCGCCGTATCTTTGTAGCGCCGGATGCGCTTGGGAGCGAGCAGGAAAGGGAAGCAGAGCTGCTAACACTTGGCCGGATGCTGGGGGCAGATCTACAACAGCTTCTGGACCTACAGGAACTGCCGGCTGAAGCGCCACAAATTGATTTTGGGCGATTATCCAAATAGAAGAGGTTGACGGTGCCTGTCGTCAACTTGTCAACTTATTATGTTTTCTTCTTCCGGGCTATTATATCCGATTGCAGGATGAATCCTGGTTCTATTATAGAACGCCCAGATATATTTAGAAATAGCACGCCTTATCTGAGGGCGAACCTCAAATCTGCAATTGTATACCAGTTTAACCTCTAAGGGTATGGAAGAAGATTTCCATCGCCGGTATAGATATACGCAATATCAGATATCAAACGCTGATTTGGACCGGAAACGGCAAAGTTTCGAACTTGTCCCTAATGCCGTTGGGTTTGAGTGACGTAGTATTACGCGGTAATGCTTTCCTTTTTACGTTTTTATGGTATTCTGACATTGGCGGTAACCTCCTGGTTTGGTTTTTGTTCCAACCCAATTATGCCATAACTGGGCTGGTTGACGCTTACCTTATTATATCATAAGGGTGGGCTAAATGCGGTAATCATCGGGATCCGGGGGTTGTGCAGGAAGCCCTGATTTAGATAGGTATGCACTTTATCACGTATTACCGGGCTACAACAAAAAAACCCGATTGCTTTGGTCAAATAGCTAACTTGCCTAAAATTGTTACGGTTATACCATTCTAACTTTATGCCAAAAACATTTTTCAGCGTTTTTTCTACGTTTACGCCGGTAGCCTCGAGCGAAAAGGTTCTTTTTCGGGGAAAACGGCATTTTCTCATCCCCTCTTTAAACGCACATTTTCGGTTTCCACAGCCAGTGCAATAACCGTTTCCCAAAAAGTATACCCTTGGCGCAAACAGTTTCCGTATCTTTTGCCCCATTTTATTCAAAAAATTTGATAGAATTATGTCTTGAAACCTGTAGTGTATGTAATAATTATTGGAATCTTTTACCCGCCTAGTTTTATATTTAGAATGCAACCGCGCAAAAACCAGTATAGCACTGTTATATTCTTTAGCTATACTTTCAAACGTTGGCGCAAAAGGTGGACAGCCCCCCGAATGATTATAATTTTTGCAGCCCTGGCGGCATAGGCCGGTAATGTATTCATGATCATGTGAAATGTCTTCAGCATTGATGTCTTTAAATCCAAACTCAACGGGATATTCATTGCCGCTGTGTGTTTTGTAAAGATATATTGTTATAGATTGTTGTTTCATACTCCCATCTTCCCAATAAAAGAAAGGATAAACCCGATCAGGGCAACTATTACACCAACTGCAATAGAACCGTAAATTTTCATGCTGTTTTCCAGCCTTTCAATGCGGGAGTTGTTTTCAGCTAAGGATACGCTCATACCCCTTATAGAAAGCATCATATCAGCAGGAATTTTAGTGAACCCTATTTTCTCCAAAGGATTTTTTTCTTTAAGCACTGCATAAGCAGCTTTTCCCACAATGTTAAGGAAACCATTTTTTCGATGTTCATCTCTTAAAGACTTCTGAAAGCATTTTATGTCGTTAGTAAGCCTGCAGAAAAAAATCATAAAAACAGGCTCGCTTTTTCTCAGGATAATATCATTAGGGCCAGCATTAAAAACAGAAAAAATTAGTTTGCCGTGGTAACCTGGATCAACGTGAAAACCGGAGATATTAATCATGCCTTTTTGTTTATAAGAAAAACGTACATTAATAAATGCCATCAAATTAGAGGGCATTTTTATTTCCTCTTCAGTAATCAGTAAAGCAAATTCGCCGGGGCTTATAGAAACAAATTCCCTTTCATCTTGCAAATTTATTGGTTCGCCCTTGCGTGAAATAAAGATTTCATTGCCAAGCCTTAAATCGAATTGCCAACCATTAAAATTCTCCCAAACATTTTGGTTTTCTTTAAAAACATCATACCTTTTGATCCTGCTTAGCAGCTCGTTCCCTGATAATATCATTTATTTGTCTCCTTATTTTTGAAGTGGCATTATAATTTTTTCAGCAATTACGAAGATCAACAGACTTATCCCAAGTACCACTAACAAAAAATAGGCCGCCCTAGTATAAAACTGGATCAACTCATAATTAACTCTGGTTCCCAGCTTTTCATCCTCATCGCTTCGTGCAAAATAAATTAAGGCAATAACCAACCCCGAAATAAGAATAAACAACCCAGCAAAAATATTGGCAAAACAAAAAAATAGAATTGGAACCGCAAACACAGCTATAAGCCATTTATAATGCAAGCATTTATTCACCTTTTTATATACTATATTTTTTTCTTCCATAAGCCCTCCCTAGAAATAAGCTGTTTTGATAGTTTTTCTTCTTAAACAACACAGGCCAGAGGATCGGGGCCTTGATCGACCCTTCCGTGGGCAACCCATCTTTGCCCCGGGCATCCCCCTCTACACCGGGCCAGGTTAACGCAGCGGTTACATACCTCAATTTCTTCAGGCTGAAGAGCCCTTATTTCATTAATTCGCTTATCTGTTTCCCAGATTTCTTGGAGGGGTTTTGTTTTGATATTAGAAGTTGCCCGATCAGACTTAAAAGCTTCGCAGGGGTGGACGTTTCCGTCGGGCCCTATTAACAATTTGTCCCGGCCGGCACTACATACGCCTGCTTGCTCAAAAAACAAACACCTATAGGGCGCACCTTTCCGCACTTTTAAAATCGGAGAATCCAAGTTTTCAACGATCTTGACAAATTCGTTAACCTGCTTGCGGTTGTTTTCTATTAACAGCTTGTTTTTGTGTGCGACACAACGCCCCTGGGGAACAAGCCTTAACAGTGATACCCTGCGTACCCCTAAATCCTCCGCAAGCTTAACAATAAATGGAATCTGCTGGTAATTTATGATCATGGGGACAGTATGTACCTCGCAGTAGATCCCCAAATTGACAGCAAGCTCAAGGGATTCCAACAACAATGCAAAACTGCTTTGTTTTCCGGTTATATAATCGTGTAAATGTGCATTCGCACCATGTAGGCTAAATATTATCTTTTCAGTATAGCATTTTAATTTTTCAAGATATTGATAGTTTATCGCTTGCCTTTTTCCAAAACCATCATCTATAACACCAGAACTGTAAATACTAACTTTATATTCCAGTTTTTTAGCAAATTCAAGCAGATCCATTATTTTCGGATAAAGCAAAGGTTCGCCGCCGGATAAAAAAAGGCTATCGGCCCCCAGCTCTTTACCTTCTACAAGTAGTTTTTGTATTGATGAGCTGTCGATAAGTGTATTTCCTTGGGGGGAAGCCAGAGTCGAACAGTGTAAACATTCAAGCATACAGTGATTTGAAAGCTCAACATACAGTTCCTTTATCTTCCTTCCGCCCATTACAAAAACCCCCTTTATTTCAATTATATCAGTTTTGATAGATATGTAGTAGTTTTTTTGGTTGTTTTATGGGTGGTATGTGGGCAACGCTGTTCTTGCGTTGCCCAAGCAGTTGTGGAACTTATGTGGTACCACTTTAGAAACATTCCAAGAAGCATCGGCATATTGAATTTGAAATTGAAAATGCATTAGTTCAATCCAAAGATAGCCTTACAATAGCTGTATTTACTAATACAAATAGTCCAGAGGGAATATTAAAAAAATGGTTAGCAGATTCCGCTTTCTCTGAGCAAATAAGGGTATACACTAATAGGGGATTATATCATGGTAGCGAACAAAAACTTATAGACTACGATTTGCCTTGGTGGAAATTTGATATTCTAGCCAGGCTATTGGGGGGGGAGCGGTGAATTTATGAGAAATCCAAATGAACCAGTTTTTAATCTAGAAATAGGTTCCGTAATTGAAGTTGATGGAACACATGTAATTGCGGAATTGGATCAAAATATAACAGAATTAACCCGACTTTACGGTGGGATTATTTATCCAATTGGGCAATTTGGTTCAATAGTAAAAATACATTATGGTGCCAAATTGATATATGGTTATGTAGGACGCCTTAGGATGAAAGCTGAATATGAGCGGGAAAAGGGTCTTGTTTTGGGGAAAAATGATGGTTCACGTATTATTGAAATTGATCTATTTGGTGAGGGAGAATGGGCTATTGTTAATGGCAAATGGGAGTTGGCGTTTGAACGGGGGGTTACTATTTTTCCGCTACCGCAACAAAAAATATATTTGACGCCACGTAAGGAATTGGAATCTGTTTATGGAAAGAAAACAGGATCCGTTATCCCGCTGGGAGAGTATACAGGTTCGGGTGGAACTCAATGCTATGCAGAGATGAATGAACTTCTTTGTAAACACACAGCTATTTTAGGATCAACAGGGTCTGGAAAATCTGGAACAGTTGCCTCCCTTTTGCATGCTATACTCGATAGAAAAAATGAGGCCAATTATGACAACTGGCATCCACAAATTATTGTACTTGATCCGCATAATGAATATGGAACAGCCTTTCCCGGGCACGTTCGTTTATGTACAGAAGAAGGTTCGCTTTCATTGCCATATTGGCTCTTAACCTTAGAAGAAACCATATCATTGTTTATAGGAAAAACAGAAGGAGCGGCAACATCCCAAACAAATATTATAAAAAATGCATTATTAATTGCACGACAAGAAGGTGCAAAAATAATAGGTCTTAATCCTGATGACATCAACGTAGACTCACCAGTACCATATATAATGGGAAACCCATCGGGGTTAGACGATTTCGGTAAAAGAGATGGTTCATTGGATGTTGAGGGCCTTGTCGGTGCAATAAATCAGCAGCGCCCGGAAAACCAAAATCGCACCAAGCATGAGGGTCATAACAAAGTGCTTCAGAAAATTGAATCACTAAGCAGAGACAGTCGATATAACTTTATGATGACGGACTGGGATGGTAAAAAAAATCAATTACCTTCGATTTTAAACCAATTTCTTGGCGGATCTCATCCGGTTCGGATTATTGATTTGTCGGGAATACCTAACGAAATTGCTGGTACGACAAGTTCAGCAATTGCCAGAGCGTTATTTTCAATAAAACTTTGGCAGACACATAAAGAGCGCGAGCGTAATCCTGTTCTTCTTGTTTGCGAGGAAGCGCACCGCTATGTACCTAATCTTGGCGAGGCACAATACGGAGCGGCACAGGAAGCAATACGACGAATTGCCAAAGAGGGTCGAAAATATGGCATTGGCCTTATGCTGGTTTCACAACGGCCTAGCGAAATAGAAGCAACAGTATTATCACAATGTAACTCATGGATAATTATGCGAATAACTAATGAGACTGACCGGCACCAAGTTCAAGGAATCCTGCCAGATTCACTGGCCGGATTAACTAAAACATTATCCGGTTTGCGGCGTAGGGAAGCAATTTTTGTTGGATTGGCTGCAACACTCCCTTCCCGGATCTTAATACGTGATCTGGTTAGGGATGGGAAACCTTTGCCGCGTTCCCATGATATTAATTTTGATAAGGGATGGCAAAATACCCCTTTAACAGAGGCGCAACTTCAAGGAATAAGCCAAAGGTGGGTATTACAGGGTAAGCGTCAATCAGGTTCTCACAAAGCATAGGGAGTTTTAAAATGGCCAATCTCCATATATGCGGTTGAGAAAGTTGAAAAGGTGGACCAACTATCTGGGTTTATCAACTATTATAACGAAGGGCTTATAGTTTTAAAAGGAATATTTTAGCATGGGGGTTTAGGCTGTTTTTACCCCGATTCTTTTTATCGTTTCTATTTTTCAGTTTGTCATAACGTATGACATAATGGCATTAAGCATATCTAAGGAAAGGTGGCCGTTTTGAATATAGTTGAACCGATCCGAAACCCTAAAAAATAAATGCCATGAAAAACTATCTCAAGGGAAAAAATATCCGGGATTATGCCCTATTTGTAGTAGGGATGAACGTGGCATTAAGAATTTCGGATCTGTTGGGGTTAACTTGGGGGACGTTTTAAAAGATGGCGGGAAATTTAAAATCATCGATATAAAGGAAGA
>JAAZMP010000130.1 GCA_012798755.1 Bacillota bacterium | reverse complement strand
GCTGAAGAAATCCAGGCCAATGGTTTTTTGGCGGTATTTTTCACCGGTTTTTATCTGGGCAATGCCGAGTTTGTCTATAAAAAAGGTATCTCTCGTTCAGTAGAAGACACTTCTACGGTCAGCCATATCTTGTTATTCTTGATGCTTGGGCTTTTGGTTTTCCCCTCAGAACTGCTCTCTTTCTGGAAACAGGGAGTCCTCATCGCTTTAATTCTGACTTTTATGGCCCGTCCCGTGGCGGTCTTCCTCTGTACAGTGTTTTGGAAATACACGGTGAAAGAGAAAATTTTACTTTGCTGGGGAGGAATAAAAGGTGTGATCCCCATCGTGCTTGCTACCTATCCACTTGCTGCTGGTTTGGAGGGAGGCCACTATTATTTTAATATTGTATTTTTCGTGGTTTTGATCTCTGCCCTGGTGCAGGGTTCTACAATAGAATTTGTTTCCGGCAAATTGGGACTGTTGACCGGGAACAAGCGTCTTTCCCCGCATACATTGGAGCTAATCTCCCTGGAGGAATCAGGAAGCGAACTTTTAGAGTACGATGTGGGAACAAAATCTCCCATCATCAGCAAACAGCTAAAGGATATACACCTGCCCGAAAACGTTCTTGTTACTGCCATTATCAGGCAAAACGATATTATTGCGCCGCGTGGCGAAACGGTTATCGAAAATAAAGATATTTTGTTTATACTTGTCCGAAACGAAGACACGGAAAAATTATTGGCCCTTTTGGAACCTTCTTTGGAACCGTATGTGGATGAAGAAGTAACTAAAGTGGAAGAAGCCGAAGAGGCCGGAGAAACCGGAGAAGCTGAAGAAAATGTAAAAATAGAAAAAACCAGCAAAACAGGATCAGTAGAAGAAACACAAAAAATTGATTCTGAAATTACCACCCTGAAAAAAAATTAAGCATGGTTCGGCAGTATTAATGCCGCTTTGTAAAATGAGTATAATAAAGTGGTTTGTTGGCGTGGAAATAATGGCAAAAAGTACTAATGTTTAATGCTTGAATTGCCCGAATTAGGTTTTTTAGCCGGTGGAAACAAGTATTAAGTTGGGTCCCTGAATGAATGTTGTAAAAAAGTTGTAAACAAAACCTGCACAATAATTTTTGCGTGGGAGGCTTTTTTTTGATCGACATCAGAAATCTTACTAAAGAATTTGAAGGAATTGGCCAAAAAGTGCTTGCCCTTGATGACGTCAGTCTTACTGTCAAAAAGGGTGAGATCTTTGGCATTATCGGTTTAAGCGGGGCCGGTAAAAGCACCCTGATCCGTTGCATCAACATGCTGGAACAGCCCACAAAGGGGCAGATTTTTGTAGACGGGCAGGAAATAACAGCTTTAGACCAACACAAACTACGCCGGTCCAGGCAAAAAATGGGGATGATTTTCCAACATTTTAATCTGCTTTCCTCAAGAACAGTGTTTAATAATGTCCTGCTCCCCTTGGAAATTGCCGGGGTGGAGGCTGGCGCAGCAAATAAAAGGGTTGCCGAACTACTTGAACTGGTGGGATTGACCGATAAGGCCCTTGTTTATCCCGCCCAGCTAAGCGGTGGCCAAAAACAACGTGTGGGAATCGCCCGGGCACTGGCCAACGATCCCAAAGTCCTTCTTTCTGATGAGGCTACTTCTGCGCTGGATCCCCAGACGACCCTTTCTATTTTGGAGCTGTTGCGGGATATTAATCGCCAGTTAAATTTAACCATCCTGCTTATCACACATGATATGAATGTGATCAAGGAAGTCTGCGATCGCGTAGCTGTGATCGATGAGGCCCGCATCGTGGAAATTGGCGATGTTTTGCGCATTTTTTCCAAACCGCGCACCTCTACGGCGCACAGCTTTATAAGTACGATGGTTAACCGGGATATACCTGCGGAATTATGGAGGAATTCGCAGTTGGAAAATGGACAGGCCGGATCCAAACTAATCCGGGTTTCCTTCATTGGCGAAGCTGCTGGCAGGCCCGTTATATCCTCAATGATTAAAAAGTATGATATCGATGCCAATATTTTATACGGCAATATTGATCGCATCAAAGATACTCCATTTGGGAACCTTACCCTGGAAATAAGGGGTGATCCGGCAGCGCTTACGAAAGCCATGGATTATCTAAACAGTCGTGGTTTGGAAGTGGAGGTGCTGCCCAATGGCTGATTTTTTTGCAGCCTTCAACTTAGAGGCATTTTTTAAAACTTTTTTAGGTGCAAATTACTGGGTTCCGGAAAGTGTTTTAGTAGCCACCTGGGAAACCATCTACATGGTGGCAGTTTCCACCTTTTTAAGTTACGTTGTCGGCCTGCCCCTGGGTGTGATTTTGGTGACCAGTTCCGAAGGCCATATCTTGGAAAACCAAAGGTTAAATCAGATCTTGGGTTCGATTGTCAACGCCGTCCGTTCAGTCCCGTTTATCATTTTTCTGATCTTATTAATTCCTTTAACCCGGCTGGTAGTTGGAACCTATATTGGAACAGTAGCTTCGATTGTTCCTCTTACTTTGGCAGCCATACCGTTCGTGGCCCGCCTCGTGGAAACGTCCCTAAAAGAAATCGAATGGGGGCTAATTGAGGCGGCACTTTCCATGGGATCAAGCGCCTGGCAGGTGATCCAAAAGGTCTTGCTGCCGGAGGCAAAGCCCGCACTTCTTCTGGGGGTAGCTATTACGGCTATCAATTTGGTTGGCTATTCCGCTATGGCAGGAATTGTGGGCGGAGGGGGTTTGGGAACATTGGCCTATTTTTATGGCTACCAGCGTTACCAGGTAATAGTAATGTGGAGTTCCGTGGTTGTGCTAGTTGTTTTAGTGCAGGGCATTCAAATGCTGGGCGACAGCCTGGCGGCAAATGTAATCAACAAGAGGAGGTAGGAGGTTATGAAAAAAGTTCTGGCACTAATTCTTTGTCTGGGATTGTTGGCTGGGGGGGTTATCGGTTGCGGCGGCGAAGTAACCGAGGGGCCGATTTCCGGGGGTGAAACAGCGGAAATAGCCGATGCCGGAGAACAAACTGCTGCTCCGGTAAAAATCGTGGTGGGGGTTACTCCCAAGCCCCACGGGGAGATCCTGGAGGTAGTAAAACCTTTGTTGGAGGAACAAAATATTAACTTGGAGATCAAACCTTTTACAGATTATGTATTACTTAATCCAGCTCTTAAAGACAAGCAGATCGATGCAAATTTTTTCCAACACATTCCCTATCTGGATGATTATAATTCACAAAATAATGCCGACCTGGTCTGGACGGTAAAAGTGCATGCCGAGCCGATGGGTGTTTATTCCAGTAAAATTGATGATTTGGACGATCTGGCCGAAGGCGCCCTGGTAGGGACACCCAACGATGCCACCAACGCTGGAAGGGCACTGGCGGTACTGGTAAACGCCGGCTTGATAGAACTTCGTGAAGATGCCGGGATTACCGCAACTGATCGGGATATCATCGACAACCCTAAAAACCTCAAGATCCAGATGATGGATGCGCCGATGCTTGCCCGGGCGCTCAACGACCTGGATATCTGCGTGATTAACAGTAATTATGCTATTGAGGCCAACCTAAATCCGATTGAAGATTCTATTTTCATGGAAGCAAAAGATACGCCTTTTGCCAACGTACTTGCGGTTAGGCCGGAAGATAAGGATAAAGAAGCCATTGTAAAGTTAGGTGAAGCGCTGCAATCACCCGAAGTAAAACAATTTTTAGAAGAAAAATATCAGGGAAGCTGTGTCCCAGCTTTCTAGTCATTGTCCTTCGCTAGACAACACATGAGCTAGGGGTACACAGTAAAGGGTACACAGGGGGACGGTCCTTTTGTGTACCCAGGAAGTGCTTTTCACTTTTCCTTATTATTATATTATGAAAGTGCTCTTTATCTTCTATGTGTTGTTATACCGGGTACACAAAAGGACCGTCCCCCTGTGTACCCCCGGCCAAATGTATGGGTAAGTCAAAAAAGCAAGCCCGCAAACTACGGGTCGGTATCAACGCACATAAACTATGGGAGTTTAGCCAGGCACAAAAAACACCGCAATTTAAGAAGGCGTACAAAAAACGG
>JAAZMP010000129.1 GCA_012798755.1 Bacillota bacterium | reverse complement strand
TTGTTTACCGTCTATTTTAAACGGGCCCCCAAAAGGCGCCGGCAAAGCAAATTTTGTAGCGTCATCGTTTTTTATTTAAGCTTTCATAACAATTATAGTATCATCATGCAATGGTTTAATAAACATCTAGCATATTCGGTGTTTTTACTGGAATTCGCTCATGAATTAAGTTCCATTTATGGCACGTCTTTTCAAATATTTTTGCTGTAAATTGCGGAACACAAAGATAAACCAACCATAGGTTTTGCCGGGCTAAGGAAGAAATTAAAAACCGGTGGACCCCTTTTTTCAGGTTTGGTATAAATAGAATGCACGCTTGCTCTATAGAAACCTTTCCTTCACGGCATTAGCAAACTCCAATATATCACCTAAGTTTTTTTGAAGAATAGCATACACGATTTCCGGCTGGATACGTACATAATCATGAACAATTACATTATGGAACTGGGCCATTTTTTTAAGATTTTCTGTTAGCCCCGCATTTATAATTTTATGTTCAAACAGCACCTGAAAAATATCCTTATTGTCAGTCGGTTCCCGGTAGCCTTCTACCAAAACCGCTTTTTCAACCATTTTTATACCTTCTTCCTTTTTCCCCCAACCTTATTAATGCCTGCCCGTGGTATAAATCATAAAAATATTTCATGTCGAAATACTTTTTCCTTTTCTCCACTTCAAATGATACCCGCCGATCAATATCCCTTTCAAGAATAACTACCTTATCCAGCATTAGTTGATGAATAAAATATAAGTCGGCACTTTCTAAGTCAACCACATCTACTTCTGTCTTTAAAAGATCCTCCAGGTCATTAGCTATTTCCAGTTTTCTTTCAAAGCGGTGCGTCAGGGGCAGCCCCTGAACAAACAAAACAGCAACATCAACGTCGCTGTTTCGGGTTGCCCTTCCCTTTGCAACTGATCCAAATAAATAAACCACAGAAATATCACTTTTATCTACAAAATATTCCCGTAGTTTTTCTATACACTGCCCTTTAGTCATAGCGACACTTCCTTGTTATTTATGCTGAAATAACCCAAAACTTTGCAAGCAGCATAACAACGGTTATTGACATATATTTCTATTATAGAAAAGTTTTCTATGTTGTGCAAGGTTTATCTGCCGGTAACAGCCGGTAACTAGCCGGTAACTTGATCACAAGCAGGGTCCAATTAATACCAAGGTAACTGGATTTGGCACGGGTTTGAAAAACTGCTCTGCAAATATTAAACGGGCCGGCAGCGGCTGTATTTGTAACCAGTCCTTTTTTGGGGGTCCCACCGCGACGTGTCTATAAAAGATTCGCCCCCAGGTTCACCTTTTTACCTGAAGATTGCTTAGAAACATAACAGTTCATTAAAGTGTTTACGGCCGGATTAGGGGATCAGGGTTTATAGAACAGAAAAAATAGCATACAAGGCACCATTAATTCTTGAAAACCGGGCAGCGTCTATATTTCAGAATAAAAGCCATTGTTAATTTTCTTTAAGTTTCAATAAATAATGTGTGTATCCCTTTAAGTCATTTTCTGTTTCCCCAAAGGATATGGTTTCCATGGCAACAAAAATATTGTCCTTTGTTATATAAAACCCGGGATTTGACAAAACCCCATCTTCTACGTACATGACATAATGCTTAATTTCATTGACATCTAACTTTTTCCTAATATCGTCATCGTCAAATATAGAGTCCAGGCCCTCAAAATTTTCAAGATTTTCTTTAGCTAAGTCGTCAAAGTATTTATCACCATAGTCTTTTAAGGTAATAAATTCAAAACCTTGTAAGGGGTTTTTCCCAAACGTTCCTGAGGTTTCATGGAAATAGCCCTCCCCTATTGAAAACTCTGCATTTTTGAAAGTTTCTGTTACTGTTTTAAAATCATTTTGGTATTGTTCTTCGCTTATTGCCGAGGATTTGCGCATATATGCTACTTCATCAAATATGTATTCTCCATAGAAGTCGGCTATATTCAAGGGGGTATTGCCCATAAAATTATTAGAAGAGCCACACCCTATTAAAACTAGAAGAATGATGCTTTGCAAAGCAAGCATTATTGTAATTTTTTTATGCATTTACTTTCCCCCTTTGTTTAAATATATTGTTTCAGCGGGATAAACTGTTAGATAGGGCGGAAAAACCGCAAGGTAAACGCCCTACCCCATCAGCCAGTTAAATATGGAGGATAAAAAATAAGCCCCGGACCCCCGGTAGCTAGTCCGGCTTGCTGAACAGTTCCTCAATGTTGAAGGAAAGATCCGGGAAACTGGGGTGGGAAAAAATACCTTCACATGCTCTGACCATGGATACATAGAGCCCATCCTGCAGCTCATAGG
>JAAZMP010000128.1 GCA_012798755.1 Bacillota bacterium | reverse complement strand
GCTCTTTATCCCTGGGTGCGGCGTTGGCCACGGTCGCTATTCTAACAAAAGCCGAATTTTCACTAATTATTATCGGTGGGGTCTTTGTACTGGAGACTCTTTCGGTAGTAATCCAAGTTATCTTTTTTAGGCTGACAGGCAAAAGAGTATTTTTGATGGCCCCGCTACACCATCATTTTGAATTGAAAGGTTGGTCGGAATGGCACGTTGTAACGGGTTTTTGGGCACTGGGCTTTTGTTTTGCCATTTTGGGGCTTTTGGAATTTACACCCATTCTAAGGTGGTAGCCCATGTTGGAAAAAATTAAAAAAGGTAAAACCCTTGTATTGGGTTTGGCCGGAAGCGGCCAGGCTGCGGTAAAGGCCCTGTTAAAAGCAGGTGCGCTTAAAATTGTGGCCAATGACCGGAAAGAACTTTTGGTTTTGCAATCAGAACTGGCCGAGTTGGCCCAACATCCCCGGGTTAAACTGGTAGGCGGGGGGCATCCCCTTAATCTACTGCACGGGATATCTATGGTTATCAAAAGCCCGGGCATTAAGCCGGAACTGCCTTTGTTGCAAGAGGCCCGAAAGAAAAAAATCCCCATATATTCGGAAATCGAACTGGCATTTCGTTTAAGCCCCATACCCTTGTTTGGTATTACCGGGACAAATGGTAAGACGACAACCGTCTCCCTGGTCGGAGAAATTTTTCGCCGGCAGGCAAAGGGTGTTCATGTTGCCGGAAATATTGGTTTTCCCCTTTGCGAAGCAGCAATGGAAGCTTCGCGGGGGGAGATTATTGTAGCGGAGCTGAGCAGTTTTCAGCTGGAAGATATTCAAGATTTTCGGGCGGCTGTTGCTGCCGTTTTAAATATAGCTTCTGATCATTTGGATTATCACGGAACAATTGACAGGTATATTGAAGCCAAAAAGAAAATACTTTTAAATCAGGGCGATGATGACTGGGCCGTATTTAATTGGGATGATCCTTTGCTAAAAACTTTTGAGGTGCATATAAAAGGGAAAAAACTACCTTTTAGCCGCAAAGGAGAGCCCAGCCCTGGGGTTTATGTTAAAGAGCACAAAATATTTGCAGATGATGGAAGAAAAAAATTTATGATCTGCCCGGTGGAGGATGTGCGGATTCAGGGTTATCACAACTTGGAAAATGCCCTCGCTGCCGTTGCTGTCTCTTGGGCAGGAGGAGCTGACCCTTCAAGCATTGCCCAGGGCCTAAAGAATTTTGCCGGTGTTCCTCATCGCTTGGAAAAAGTAAAAATAATTAAGGGAGTAAGTTTTGTCAATGACTCAAAAGGAACAAACCCGGGAGCAACGCTAAATGCCCTACGAGCTGTTCACGGCTCCAAGATCCTTATAGCCGGAGGGTTGAACAAAGGCAGCGATCTTCGTCCTTTGGTACAGGAAATGAAGCCGCTGGGAGTAAAAGGATTGGTATTGCTGGGTGAAACGGCGTCTCATATTGCCTCTTTAGCCGGCGGGAAAGGTTTTCTTAAGGTATCTGTTGTGCCGGATTTGCCCGCAGCTGTTTGGGAAGCCTTTACTTTCGCCGGGCCCGGCGACACCGTTCTTCTTTCCCCGGCCTGTGCCAGCTGGGATATGTTTAAAAGTTTTGAAGAACGTGGTGAAGTTTTTAAGTCCGCCGTAAATTTTTTAAAGGAGGCTCTTGAAGGTGAAAAATGCCCTCACGGAGCGTGATTTAAGGAAACCGCCTGATTTTACCATTTTTTTTACTGTGCTGATTTTGGCGGGTTTTGGCCTTGTCATGGTTCTCAGCGCCAGCTACATAACATCTTTGGAACTAAGAGGTGATGCCTTTTTTTTCTTAAGACGACAGGCTTTTTGGGTGGTTTTGGGTCTGTTAGGCATGTATGCCACAAGCATTTTTGGTTATTGGAAATGGCGCCGGGTGGCCTTGGTGCTTCTCGTTTTAAATTTTTTGCTATTGTTGGCTGTATATGTTCCTGGGTTGGGCATGGAGATAAATGAGGCCAGGCGTTGGATTGCTGTCGGTGGGTTTACTATACAACCTGCAGAATTCAGCAAATTAGCGCTCATTATCTTTACTGCGGCTTTTCTCAACAAAAAAAACTATGATATGGAAAACTTTTGGAACAGCAGCTTTGTCCCTTTAGCTTTTGTAGCGATAAGCTTTTTGCTGATTTTGAAACAGCCGGATTTGGGAACGGCACTGGCCCTTGTAGCTATGATCGGTGTAATTATTTTTGCTGCTGGAATACCCCTTAAGCAAATGGCATACCTTCTTTTGGCCGGGCTTCCTGTTTTCCTCTATTATACATTCAGTAAGGAATACAGAATGAGCCGTATTTTTTCTTTTATTGATCCTTGGTCCGATCCTTTGGGGTCAGGCTATCATATTATCCAATCTCTTTATGCCTTGGGACCGGGAGGGCTTTTTGGGGTAGGATTAGGCCGTAGCCGTCAGAAATTGTACTACCTGCCGGAGCCACAAAATGATTTTATTTTTGCTATCATTGGCGAAGAACTGGGTTTTTTGGGTGCAGTTACTATTATGTTGTTATTTTTTATTCTTTTTTGGAGAGGTTTTAAAATATCGCTTATGGCGCCCGATGCTTTTGGGAGCCTGCTTGCCGCGGGTTTGACGGCTATGGTGGCAGTGCAGGCTTTAATCAACATTGGAGTGGTAACAGGGTCTATACCTGTTACAGGGATCAACCTTCCTTTTATCAGTGCAGGAGGAAGTTCTTTGTTTTTTACAATGTGTGCCATGGGTATTTTGATGAATATTTCCCGATATAGCCATTAGTTACAGGGGGAGAATATAATTGCGTTTAATTTTTACCGGCGGGGGAACGGGCGGGCATATTTATCCTGCTTTGGCACTGGCGCGTTACACAATGAAGGAAAATCCCGGGACAGATATTCTTTTTGTGGGGGCAGATGGGGGTATGGAAGAAAAAATTGTTCCTGCTTCCGGCTTCTGCTTAAAGACCCTTCCGGTTAAAGGTCTTTCCCGAAGGTTAAACCTGCAGTTATTCAAAGCTCTTTATAAAGCTGGGAAAAGCAGGGCCTTGGCCGGTAGGATAATTGATGAATTTAAACCGGATTATGTTGTAGGAACCGGTGGGTACGCAGCCGCCCCCTCTATTTTAGCGGCGCTTTTAAAAAGGAAAAAAGTGATTATACACGAACAAAATGTAATTCCCGGAATAACAAACCGTTTTGTGGCACCCTATGTGTACAAGGTGTGTCTTTCCTTTGAGGCCTCTGCCAAATACTTTTTGAAACGTTCTAACTTATGTGTTACCGGCAATCCCCGGGCTTCAGAAATTGGACGGATAAATAAAAAGACAGCCCGGAAAATTTTAGACATGGATCAGAGCCTTCCCTTTTTGCTCGCTGTAGGGGGCAGCAGGGGCGCTGCCAAACTGAATGAAAGTATGATTGAATTTCTACTAAGGGCTTCAGAGGATAAAAATCTCCAGGTTTTGTATGTCACCGGTGAAAGGTATTACGAAGAAATTACCGCCAGACTAAAGGACAATAATGTTTTTAGACTTTACGGGAAGCGCCTGCTGGTCCGATCTTATCAACAGGAGATGCCTTTGGCTCTTTCGGCGGCCGATCTGGTTATTACCAGGGCGGGGGCCACAACTTTGGCTGAAATAACGGCGCTGGGGGTTCCGGCCCTGATTATTCCCTCACCAAACGTTGTCCATAACCACCAATTCATAAATGCTCGCGAACTTTCCGGGCAGGGGGCTGCCATAGTCATAGAAGAAGAAAAATTAAACGGAAAGGTGTTACGGGAGGAAATAAATGCTTTGTTGCAGGATTCCTCCAGGCTTGCTCTAATGCAGGAAAAAAGTAAAAGATTGGGTTACCCTGAGGCGGTAAAAAATATTTATAAGCTTATGCAACTTTAAAAGAAGGATGGACAAGTGTTGATCAGGAACAGCTTTTTTGTTTAGTGCATAGCATATAATGTGAACGCAACCGCTGCTCTGATAACATTTTTGAAATCAATTACAGAGGTGTATATGGTTG
>JAAZMP010000127.1 GCA_012798755.1 Bacillota bacterium | reverse complement strand
TGTATTGCCATTCCAGAAGAAATCATCGAAAAAAGAATCAAAGGCACTGTTCTTACCAGGGAAGAAAGCGAAATGTTTTTTGCTCATCCCCTAGTTGGTGCGCAGCTTCTATCCAACATCCCCCGCCTGAAGGGGATAGCGAAGGCTATTAAATATCAGTTCAAACAATTTGACGGAGGCGGGATACCCGCTGATGATATCAAGGGATGCACCATACCTATAATTTCCAGGATTTTAAAAGTTGTTACTGATTTTGACACGTTGAAAGCAGAAGGAAACACAATTGCCGGAGCCCTGGAAATAATGAACAAACGCAGTCATTGGTACGATCCTGACGTTTTGGCTGCTCTAAAAAAAGAGATTGCGGATTCTGGAATTATTAGAATGGTCTCTTTAATGGAGATCCTCCCAGGGATGGCGCTGCTTGATGATATCAGGGATGACTCCGGTGTAGTACTCGTCCCCAAGGGAAGCGAAATAACCGAAGTTTTGAAAATGAGGATTTTTAACTATGCCCGTTTCCGTTCCGTCAACGATAAAGTAAAAGTATTAATACCGCAAGAAGAACTCTGAAGATGCCGGGGGGATAGCAGACCGGGACAGTGCGGTGTCAGGGGACGGTGTCAGGGGGACGGTTCTCTGTCACCTCCCGGCGGGGTGTCTATCTGTCAGGGGGACGGTTCTCTGTCACCTCCCAATCTGCTATTCCAGATGTCAGAGAACCGTCCTTGACATCTTTTTTTATCAAAGTATGGTGTCAGAGAACCGTCCCCCTGACACCGTTTCATTGAACCTTTTATGTATGTAGGGGCGGGGTTCCATCCCCTTATATATGTAGGGGCGGGGTTCCATCCCCGCCCGTTTCAGGTCCGAGGTGCGGCAGGGGAACCACCCCTAATGCATGTTCCATTTAATACGAAATTCTGCCCCTGGAAAACCATTTCCAGATCGAAACTTTTTCTTAACCTGCATGCAAACCCAAGGTAAATCCGGTATGTACACAAAAGGTACGTCCCCTTGTGTACCCTTGTATACACAATTTTGATCCATCTTCCGGTATTGTTACCCCCGGTTTTTTTATGGTATAATGTACAGCTGAATGAAGGCCGTAAATTTTTATGTAAATGAAAGGTTTGTTTTGGTATGGATTATTTTAAACTCGTTTCCGAATTTTCCCCCCAGGGCGATCAGCCCCAGGCGATTGAAAAGATAACCCAGGGGCTGAAGGAGGGTGCGCAACACCAGGTATTGTTAGGGGTTACCGGTTCGGGCAAGACTTTTACGATGGCTAATATTATCGAAAAGGTGCAAAAACCTGTCTTGGTGATGGCACCCAACAAGACGCTGGCTGCACAGCTGTGCAGCGAATTTAGGGAATTTTTCCCCCATAATGCTGTGGAGTTCTTCATAAGTTATTACGATTATTACCAGCCGGAAGCCTATATCCCTCAATCGGATACCTATATTGAAAAGGATTCCTCTATCAACGATGAAATTGATAAGCTGCGTCACTCGGCGACGAGTGCTCTTTTTGAACGCCGGGATGTGATTATTGTGGCCAGCGTTTCCTGTATCTACGGGCTGGGTTCACCCCAGGAATACGCTGAACAGGTGCTTTCTTTGCGGGTGGGTATGCAAAAAGACAGGGATGAGATCTTGCGCAAACTCGTAGCCATTCAATATGAGCGCAACGATTATGATTTTAAGAGGGGAACCTTTCGCGTGCGGGGAGATGTCATTGAGATCATACCTGCTTCTTTTGCCGATGCTGCCGTCCGCGTGGAACTGTTTGGTGACGAGATCGAAAGACTGCGCGAAATCGATGTTTTGACGGGTGAGGTGCGGGGTATGCGGGAACATGTGGCTATTTTCCCTGCTTCCCACTATGTAACGGGGCGGGAACGGTTATGGGCGGCCATGAAGGATATCGAGGCAGAACTGCAACAGGTGCTGAAGCAAATGAGGGCGGAAGGCAAACTTCTGGAGGCGCAACGCTTGGAACAGCGTACCAACTATGACCTAGAAATGATCCAGGAAATGGGGTTTTGCGGTGGAATAGAAAATTATTCCCGTCATCTGGATCGGCGTGCCCCCGGTAGCAGGCCTTATACCCTTATTGACTATTTCCCCCGGGATTTTTTACTTTTTATTGATGAGTCCCATGTGAGCGTTCCACAGATCCGGGGTATGTATGCCGGGGATCATTCGCGTAAAAAAACTTTGGTGGAACATGGTTTTCGCCTGCCTTCGGCTTTGGATAACAGGCCCCTGCAGTTTGATGAATTCATGAACCTTATACACCAGGTTGTCTATGTTTCTGCTACCCCCGGGCCGTACGAAATGGAGGTAAAAGAAGGCATCGTGGAACAAATTATCAGGCCCACGGGCCTGCTTGATCCGGAAATAATTGTGCGCCCGGTGGAGGGACAAGTAGAAAACCTTTATGGGGAGATCAAAAAAAGAGCGGCACGAAATGAACGGGTTTTGGTTACGACTCTTACTAAACGCATGGCCGAGGATCTTACTGATTATTACCAGGATATGGGTCTTAAGGCCAAATACATGCACTCTGATATAGACGCTTTGGAACGCTTGGAAATTATCAGGGGTTTGCGCACAGGCGAATTTGATGTGCTGATCGGCATCAACCTTTTAAGGGAGGGGCTGGATTTGCCGGAGGTTTCCCTCGTGGCCATTCTCGATGCCGACAAGGAAGGTTTCCTTCGTTCCGAACGTTCACTAATCCAGACATCGGGGCGTGCCGCCCGCAATATCAACGGGCAGGTGATTATGTATGCTGCGAAGATTACACCGTCTATGCAGTGGGCTCTTTCGGAGACGAAAAGGCGCAGGGAAAAACAGATGGCTTTTAACCTCGAGCATGGCATTATCCCCAGATCCATCCAAAAAGGGATCAGGGCCCCGATCGAAGCCACCAAGGTGATGGAAGATACCCCGGTTTACATGTCATCGGATAGAATCAGAGCCCTGGGGCAAAAAGAGCGCGAAAAGCTATGCCGGGAACTGGAAAAGGAAATGAGAAGTGAATCCGGACAGCTTAATTTTGAAAGAGCGGCAGAGCTGCGCGATATAATCTTTGAAATTCGCTCTATGGGCAAAAAGTGGGCCAAGGTGCGCAACCGGGATCTTGTAGGCTGACGAGTGTGGAAAAAAACCTTGCCCTTTTGTAGGGCGCTGCAATTATTCCCAGAGCGGTGGCACCAGCGGAATAATGAAAATGCATCCCGCATGTATTTTCGGGATTAATCATGTTTTGTCGGGGAGGATTGTCAGGGGAAAAAAATGGAAAAGATAGTGATCAAAGGAGCCAGGGAGCATAACCTTAAAAATGTTGATCTGGAGATTCCTCGTAATAGTTTGGTAGTATTTACCGGCCTGAGCGGTTCCGGAAAATCTTCGCTGGCTTTCGATACAATTTATGCCGAGGGCCAGCGGCGTTATGTAGAGTCCCTTTCCGCCTATGCCCGGCAGTTTTTGGGGCAGATGGATAAACCTGATGTGGACTTTATCGAGGGGCTTTCGCCGGCGGTATCTATCGATCAGAAGGGCGCTTCCCGGAATCCCCGCTCCACGGTAGGTACCGTAACGGAAATTTATGATTATCTTCGTTTATTGTACGCACGCATTGGGCATCCGCATTGCCCTTATTGCGGCAAACCGATCTCCGGCCAGACTGTACAACAAATTGTTGATCAGCTGCTTTTGTTGCCGGAAGGTGCGCGCTTGCAAGTTATGTCTCCTTTGGTGCGGGGAAGGAAGGGCGAATACGGGGCCTTGTTTGAGGAACTGCGCAAGAAAGGCTATGTCAGGGTGCGCGTTGATAAAAAGATCCGCATGTTGGAAGAAGATATTTCCTTGGATAAATTTAAAAAACACGATATCGAAGTGATCATTGATCGCCTCATTATGCGGGAGGGGATAGGTTCACGGCTGGCGGATTCGCTGGAGACAGCCCTGGATCTGGGGGATGGTTTGGTGCTCGTGCAAAGAGATGATGAAGAGCGGCTTTTCAGCAGTAGTTTTGCCTGCATTGATTGCGGTTTTAGTTTTGAAGAGATGTCGCCGCGCCTGTTTTCTTTTAACAGCCCGTATGGTGCCTGTCCCCAATGTGACGGCTTAGGTGTAACCATGGAATTTGATCCGGAGCTTGTTATCCCTAACCCGGAGCTATCTGTTGCCGAAGGAGCCATACACCCCTGGGGAGGTAGACAGAACTATTACAAGCATTTTTTGGAAGCTTTTGCCCTTCAATTTGACATTGATCTTAACAAACCCTTCGCCAAGCTTACGGATGGAGAAAAAGAGCTTATTTTAAATGGTTCTCCGGAGGTGATCACTTTCCGCTATACCAATTTCAAAGGGCGGAGGCGCACTCACAAAAGGCCTTTCCCCGGGGTTTTGAAGTTGTTGGAAAAGCGCTACCGGGAAACAGAAAGTGATAAAACCAAAGCAACTTTGGGACGCTATATGAGCAGCAAATCCTGCCCGGCTTGCGGGGGTGCACGCTTGAAGGAAGCGAGTCTGGCTGTGACCGTGGGGGGTAAAAATATTTCTCAATTAACGCTGATGACTGTGGAGGAAGCACAAGAATTCCTTTCTACGCTTTCCTTGTCGGAGAAGGAAACATTTATTGCGCGGCAGGTTCTAAAAGAAGTATCTACGAGGTTGGGTTTTCTGCTCGATGTGGGCCTGGGATACCTGACCTTAAACCGCGGTGCGGCCACCCTGTCCGGTGGTGAGGCACAGCGCATCCGCCTGGCCACACAGATAGGCTCCGGGCTAACAGGGGTGATCTATATCTTGGATGAACCCAGTATTGGTTTGCATCAACGGGACAACTATCGGTTGCTGCAGACCCTTTTGAAACTGAGGGATCTGGGAAATACAGTCATTGTTGTCGAGCACGACGAGGGTACCATTCGCAGTGCGGATTATATCGTGGATATGGGCCCGGGGGCGGGAGAGGCCGGCGGCCGGATTGTTGCCACCGGGCCACTGGAAAAAATAACGGAGGAGGCAGCCTCAATAACAGGGGACTACCTGTCCGGAAGGCGCTCCATCCCGCTTCCTGCGGAACGAAGAACACCCGGGGAGCGTTGGTTGGAAATTAGGGGTGCCAGGGCTAACAACTTGAAAGATATTGATGTGAAATTTCCTTTGGGGCTTTTTACCTGCGTAACCGGGGTCTCTGGATCGGGTAAAAGTTCGCTGGTTAATGAGATCCTGGCCAAAGCCCTGGCCCAAAGGCTGCATCGGGCCCGGGAACGGGCCGGAGAATACCGGGAAATAATTGGTGTGCAAAATTTGGAAAAGGTAATTGAGATCGATCAGTCTCCTATCGGTAGGACTCCCCGTTCCAACCCGGCTACTTATACCGGCCTCTTTGACGGTGTCAGGGAACTTTTTTCCCAGACGCCGGAAGCAAAAATGAGAGGCTACAAGCCGGGTCGCTTCAGCTTTAATGTAAAAGGGGGGCGCTGTGAAGCCTGCCGGGGGGACGGTATTTTGCGTATCGAAATGCACTTCTTGCCCGATGTCTATGTCCCCTGCGAAGTCTGTAAGGGAAAACGTTACAACAGGGAAACCCTGGAGGTTACCTATAAAGGCAAGAATATTAGCCAGGTTTTAGAGATGAGTGCGGAGGAGGCCCTGGAGTATTTCAGGTTTGTTCCCCGTGTGCAAAGGCGCCTGCAGACTCTTGTGGATGTGGGGCTGGGTTATATCCGGCTGGGACAGCCGGCAACCACTCTTTCCGGCGGAGAGGCGCAAAGGGTAAAGCTGGCTACAGAACTGTCGCGCCGCAGCAATGGAAAAACCCTTTACATTCTTGATGAGCCTACTACTGGGCTGCATGTCGATGATATCAAAAAACTGCTGAATATCCTGGAAAGACTTGTGGAAAACGGTGACACGGTAATTGTTATCGAGCATAACTTAGAGGTCATTAAACGGGCCGATTATATCATTGATCTTGGCCCCGAGGGCGGGAAGCGGGGCGGCAGGATTGTGGCACAGGGGACTCCCGAGGAGATAGCCTTGCTGGAGACCTCTCATACGGGAAAATTTTTAAAGCCGGTTCTCATTGGAAGGAGCCCAATTGAAAGCCTTACCTAGCTGTAAATTATGGTAGGCAAAAACCATGGCTAGGCTTGCTTTACGCGGCAAACATGCATTGAAAAATGTTAGGGTAGGTTTTATTCTTACTTAATGCGATCTTCAGTTTTAACTTTGCCCTAAACCAAATTACCTAATTTTCTTCATGCGGCTTGAAGGATTTGTGTTTTAAAAATAATGTAGCTACCTGCGGATCAAATTTTTTACCTTTCTGTTCGTGAATATATTGTAACGTTTTATTCTTTGTCCATGCCGATCGGTACGGACGATCGCTGGTTAAAGCATCGAATACGTCCACTACGGCAAAGATGCGTGCCTCGAGGGGAATTTCTTCTCCTTTAAGGCCGTGTGGGTACCCTGTACCATCCCAATTTTCGTGATGATAGTAGGGAATATTCAGTGCTGGGCGCAGGTATTCAATAGTCGAAAGCACGTCGTATGCAAACTGGGGATGCTTCTTCATAATTTCCCATTCTTCTGCAGTTAGCGGCCCTTTTTTTTGTAAGATAGCATCAGGAATGCCCATTTTACCGATATCATGAAGTAGTGCTCCCCTGCGTATGTGGACGAGGCTTTCTTCTTTCAGGCCCATTATTTTGGCCATGTCCAAGGTCATCTTTACTACACGCTGGCTGTGCCCTTTTGTTTCCATGTCCCGCAGTTCAAGGAATTGTGCCCAGCCTTCGATAGTGTCATCGTAGGCAACCAAAAGCTCCAAGTTGGATTTCTGTAAATTTTCAAAAAGCTGGGCATTATCCACGGCTATAGCGGCTTGCCCGGCAAGAATCTCCAAGAAATCTAGCCAGTCGGAATCGTGATGGAAAGGTTCACGGCTATAGACGCTAAGAACGCCTTTCACTTCCCCTTTGGAAATAAGGGGCACGCTTGCATTGGCGACAAAATTTTCTTTTCGCATCAAGGTGGAACAAACATCATCTGGTGCTTTTTCCGGATTTAAAACCAGAATCGTGCGTCGCTCCAGGGCTGCTTTACCGACTGCGGACTCCCCAAGGCGGAAAGGTCTCTGCTTCACCATGCTTTTTATTCCTTGTTCGGCTACACATTCTAAAACCTTGAGGTGTGGGTGAAGCAAAAAAACAACGCCGAAATCAACCGGAAGGTGAACTGAAACCTGTTCCAACAAGACGTCAAGTATAAGGTTCAAATCCAAGCTGGTGTTGATAGCAAGGTCTATGGCATGCAGGCTTTGTACTTGCTGCAACCGGCGTGCCGTTTCTTCGTGGAGCACGAAACTATTTATAGCTACTCCAACCATGCTGGAAAGAGTTGTAAGAATTTTTAACTCTTCCGGGGTAATTTCTCGCGGCAGGGGTACAGAGATAGACAATATTCCTTTGCTTTCGGCTATATTTTGGATAGGCAAGAAAACCCCGCCCCATCCTTCGAGGATCTGTTTTCTTTTTATAGGGCTAAAAATAGGGTCGCTAATATATTCGCGGCAAATATAGGGCTGCCCGGTGTGGTAAACATGGTCAACGATGCCATCAACGGTTTTTAAAAACTGCTCTTCTGATTTAGAATGCCACCCGCGGCTAACATTAAAACGGAGCGTACCGTTGGAAAAGTGATAAAGCCTGATAGCGCCGGCATCAGTATCTAGAAGAGATAAGGTTTTGTCCAGAAAGGCGTGCAACATCTCATCGAGTGTTTCTCCCTGGTGCAAAAGTGAGGAGATCTCCTGCAGGGCTTCCAGCCCCATTAAAGATTGGCCCTCGTATTTTTCTGTTTGTTTAGATTCACCGGTGCCCGGTATCATCTTTTTTTTCTTCGGTTGCAAAATTTTCTTGATATCGCTTAAAATTTTCTTTATCGTTTTATTTTTGATTGGCATTGGGATCATGGCTCCATTTTTATGTTAATGTTTTGCCTTTTTAGAGCTAAAGGGATAGTCTATGGTTTGCTTAATACCGTTAGTGGTGCTTATAATAGTGTTAAATGGTACTGGGAGTGTTTCGGCTTTTTTCTTGAAATTCCTGCTTTAATTTGAAATCATTTCCGTGCTGCTGTCAAGTGATCTCTTATTTGAAGGCACGATATTATGATATTATAATGAATAGGAGATCTATTGGCAACCCCTTTTTTACTTTTATATAGGCTGGTGCTGCCCGCTACTAAATTATGGTGACTTGAAAATACATTCTAAAAAATTAGGCAAATGTTATTAACGGTTCTAATATTTGCTATTTTTAAGGCGGAGGAATTGCATTGGAAGGGGACGGTAGGGGTTTGTTGATTTCACAAGTCCAAAATCTGCCCCGGAACCCCGGGGTCTACCTTTTCAAGGATGAAAAGGGTAATATTATCTATGTGGGCAAGGCCCGGGATTTGCGCCAACGGGTCAGTTCTTATTTCCAAAAGGGGGCTTCCCATGCTCCGCGCGTGCAAGTACTCGTAGGTAAAATAGCTACATTTACTTATGTTGTTACGGATTCGGAAGAGGAAGCTTTCCTGCTCGAATCCAACCTTATCAAGGAATATTCCCCACGCTACAACGTTCAGTTTAAAGATGATAAACATTACCCGTACCTGCGTTTGAACATGGAAGAACCGTTTCCACGGTTGGAGGTGGCGCGCCGGGTTGAGGGCCGGGACTATCGTTACTTTGGCCCGTACAGCAATACTGGATCCATGCGGGAAACGATGAGAATGATCAAGAAGCTTTTCCCTTTGCGCAGCTGCCGCCAAGAGCTTAAGGAGGGGGAAGCCAGGGGCCGCCCCTGTCTCAACTACCAGATCAAACGCTGCCTGGCCCCTTGCCGGGGGGATCTTTCCCGGAAGGAATATGCTTTGGTGCTGGAACAAGTTATCCTCTTCCTGGAGGGCCGGCAATCTTACCTTTTAGACAAGATTAAAAAAGATATGGAGGCCGCCGCTGAAGCATTAAAGTTTGAAAAGGCGGCCCGGTTAAGGGATCAGTTCTTTTCACTACAAAGGCTTATGGAAAAACAAAAGGCGGTAACAACGGATCTTAGGGATCGGGATATAATTGCCCTTATTGAAGACGCCGGCAATTTTGCCGTAGGTGTTTTCCGCGTGCGTGCGGGGAAGCTTTTGGGGGCGGAACATTTTCGCCCCAGTGAAACGGAAGGTGCGGATTATGATGAGATTATGAAGGAATTTATGCGCCACTATTATGACGCTGCTTTTTCTATTCCCGGGGAGCTGTTGTTATCCCATATGCCTGCTGAAAAGGAATTCATGAAGAAGTGGCTTCAGGAAAAAAGAAATAATAAAAAAATAAAGATGAGGGTTCCTTTAAGGGGAGAAAAAAAAGCTCTGCTGGAACTTTTAAAAAAGAACACCTTTTTGCATGCACAACATGAACGGGATCGTTTGCAAAGCCGGGAGGATTCCCTGGAAAAACTGAAAATGCTTTTGCATTTACCGGAACCTCCTGTAAGGATCGAAGGCTATGATATCTCGCATCTGGCCGGGCAGGGGACGGCCGGCTCCATGGTTGTTTTTTTGCGAGGAGAGCCCTGGAAGGAAGGGTATCGTCATTTCAGGATTCATTCTGCTGCATCCGCTGATGATCATGCTGCCCTTTCTGAGATGTTGTATCGTCGCTTTGGCAATAGCAAACTTCCTTTGCCTTCCGTGATTCTTATAGACGGCGGGCGCGGCCAGCTGACGACAGCCCTAAAGGTTTTAAAAGAAAAAGATTTGGAGTACCTGCCCCTTGTGGCGCTGGCTGAAGAAAACGAACAGATATTTTTGCCGCATGAAGAAAATCCTTTAGATCTACCGGCTGGGCATCCCGCTTTGAAATTATTGCAGCGCGTGCGCGATGAGGCTCACCGTTTTGCCCTGACCTTAAGCCGGAAGCTGGTCCATAAAAGCAGTTTTTCATCCTTACTGGAAAACATTCCCGGGATAGGCCCGGTGCGTAGGAAAGCGTTGCTGGAGCATTTTGGAAGCCTGGAGCTGCTGTCGGAGGCTTCCTTGGAGGAGATCAAGACCGTCCGCTCAATCGATGCCCCTACTGCGGAAAGGTTGTTCGCCAGGTTTCACCAGGGTGAATTTCAAGAAAAAGAAACGGAGGGGTAATTTTGCCGGGGGGAGAAAAAATAAAAAAGAAAAAGCTTACCGTCAACTTACCTGGACGGGAGCTAACCCTGTATGTTGCTGCAGACATTGAAGCCCTGATTACTGATGTCAGTGATGAGGACAAGGTTCCCTGCTGGGCCGATGTCTGGCCGGCGGCCTATGGCTTGGCTTACTTTATTTGGGAATCCGTGGATTTTACACCGGGGGAAAAGGTCTTGGAATTGGGGGCCGGCATGGGTTTGCCGGGGATTGTCTGTGGTCTTAAAGGTGCGGAGCTTACCTTGTCGGATTTTAACCCCCTTGCTTTGGAGATGGCCGCTGAAAACGCCGGACGTAACGGGATCGAGGTAAATTTTTTGCAGGAGGACTGGCGAAGCTTTTCCAGCCGCAAAAAGTATGATTATATTTTAGCTTCGGATATTTTATATGATCCCAAGCTAAATCCTTTTTTGGGAAAGATTTTTCACAATAACTTAAAGCCTTCCGGAAAAATTATTATTTCCCACCCGAAACGCAGGGCAACTTATGATTTTCTGGAGGACTGGTATGACCGCAGTATATTTTCTCAAGAATGTTTTACCCGGGAAGTGGAACTTGCAGATTCTTTGTTGACTAATTACCTGATTATGATTCACATCCTGACACTTTTATGAAACAGCGAATTTATTGACAATACAGCCCTTTCTTTGTAAGCTATATCTAATCCGGCTGCGATGTCATTTTAGCGATCGTATGTAATAAAATGGTATTTGGGGTGGCAAAAAGGGCGATTATGAATTTATAATATTTTGTACACGAGGTTAGAAAATAATGAAATATAAATTATTAGCGCTTGATCTTGATGATACTCTTTTGGATGAACATTCCAAAATTTCTTCCCGAAATATTAAGGCCATTCGTAAGGTGGCTGAAAAAGGAACGTTGGTTACTATTGCTACGGGGCGTATGTATCGTTCCACCCTGCCTTTTGCCAGGGAATTGGAAATAGATCTGCCCCTTATTACCTACCATGGCGCACTGATCAGGAAAGCCGATGATAAAGAAATATTGAGGCATTCCAAAGTTCCCTTTGAACCGGCCTTGGAAATTTTGGAGCTGGGGGAGGAAAAAGGTTTTCATCTGAATCTTTATTTTGACGATAAATTATTTACTAAGGAAGAAAATGAAAGCACACGTTATTACCGGACAATTGCCAGTGTTCCTGTGAAAACGGTGGGGAACCTTGCCAAATTTCTTTTGCGGGAAAAAATAGAACCGACAAAGCTGACAATTATAAACCAGGAGGGCCGCCTGGGAGAAATCCAACAAATGGTCCGGGAAAGATTTTCTAAGGAACTTATTATTTTGCAATCCCGTCCCCATTTTTTGGAAATAACGCACAAAGAAGCTACCAAAGGTCAGGCTTTGGATTATTTGGCTAAAAGGAAAGGAATTTCGGCGGATGAAATCCTGGCCTTCGGTGACAGCTATAATGATATCGATATGCTACAGTATGCGGGGATGGGTGTAGCCATGGCCAATGCACCGGAAGATATTAAAAAAGCTGCCGATTTTGTTACCGGGACTAATACGGAAAACGGGGTTGCCGCCTTTTTGGAAGAACATCTGTTGGATGTATAGGCGGCTCTATCACATGAATGTTGTTTTCCTCTTGCTGCCCGTTTGGGGTGGAAAATAATGTTTAAAAAACCGGGTAAAAGGATGTTGCGCTACGCAATCGGAGGGATCAGTTTATGGGCGAAATAAAAATAGTGGCAGATCTGCATGTTCATACAGTTTCCAGCGGACATGCCTATAGCACGGTCATGGAGATCGTTAAAGTTGCAGCACAAAAAGGCTTGAAGGCGGTAGCGATTACGGATCATGGGCCGGCAATGCCGGGAGGGCCGCACCGCTATCATTTTGGTAACCTGCACGTTCTACCGGAAAAAGAAAAAAATGTTGAGATTTTACGTGGGGTGGAGGCAAACATTATTGATAAGGAAGGCAGTCTGGATATGCCTGTGCAGTACCTGCGGCGTTTAGATATTGTTTGGGCCGGTCTTCATATTCCTTGTTTCCAGCCGTCGACGCGCAGCACAAACACTGCTGCTTTGCTCAACGCCCTCGATAATCCTTATGTGGATGGGATCGTTCACCCCGGAAACCCTGATTTTCCCATAGATGAACCCGCTCTTGTCCGGGCAGCTGCGGAAAAAGGAAAACTGCTGGAAATAAACAACAGTTCTTTCCTTGTTCGGCGCGGCAGCAGAACGATCTGCCGGAAGATCGCGGCACTGGCTTCACGTTATCAAGCCCCGGTGGCTCTAAACAGCGATGCTCATTTTGCCAACGATGTAGGTTGCGTTGAAGAATCGCTGGAAATAGCTGTAGAGTCAGGAATTACCGCCGCACAGATTGTCAACAGCAATATAGATATTTTAAGAGATTTTCTGCAAAAAAGAGGCAAAAAACGTTTTCTCAGGGGATGACCGGCAAAGTAAATAAAAAGCATAGGAGGGCCTCGCGGGCTATGATAGAAAAAAAAGATTTGCGCCTTCAGGATATCGGTGAATTTGCTTTGCTGGAGCGTCTGGCGGAAACCCTGGGTTCTGCAGGTCGGGGAGCAGGTAAGGGCGTAATCCGGGGTATCGGTGATGATGCTGCAGTGCTGCAAAATAGTCCGGGGACACGACTTTTGGCTTGCTGTGATATGATGATAGAAGGGAAACACTTTGATCTTTCTTATTTTTCTCCGTGGCAATTGGGCTGGAAATCCTTGGCCATAAATTTAAGCGATATTGCAGCAATGGGCGGCAGGCCCCGCTGGGCGCTGATTTCAATGGGTTTAAGGCCGGATCTCAGGGTAAGTTTCGTGGAAGAGATCTATGCCGGCATTGCAGAGCTGGCCGAACGTTTTGGAGTGACCATTGTTGGCGGGGATACCTGTTCTTCGGCAGAACAACTGGTGATTGACGTCTGCCTACTGGGGGAGGCCTACAGAACGGAAGTGTCTTACCGTTCTGCCGCAAGTGAAGGAGACCTAATCCTGGTAACAGGGAAAATAGGTTCTGCGGCGGCAGGCCTGGCCTACATGCGCGAGGATGCCAAAGATGATCTTAAAATTGAAGGCTTGGACGAATTGCTACGGGCCCATCTCGAACCGGTTCCCCGCATAGAGGAGGCCGCTGTTCTTACAAAAAGCGGTTTGGTCGGTGCGATGAATGATTTGAGCGACGGCCTGGCCTCGGAACTTCATGAGATTGCCCAGGCCAGCGGTTGTGGTGCCCGGATCTGGGCCGATCGCCTGCCCATCAGTCCGGCAACGATTCTTATGGCAGATCAAACGGGAGCAGATCCCCAACACTGGGCCCTTTTCGGAGGGGAAGATTATGAGCTCCTTTTAACGATTCCCGGTGGCAAAGGATCGCCCTTAAAGGCAAGGAAGCTTGGCCGCAGCCTGATGAAAAAAACGGGGACGCCTCTCAATTTTATTGGCAGGATTCTTCCTGCTTCTTATTCTGTGGAAATAGTCCAGCCCGATGAAAAAATTGAACCCTTGGGGGCAAAGGGTTATGATCATTTTAAATAATTAACTGGGGATGAATTTTAGAAAGAGGTGCCTGATGTTCAGGGGAAGGTTTGTTTTGATAACGGGTTTTTCCGGGGCCGGTAAAAGCGGGGCTCTGCATAGTTTTGAAGATCTTGGTTTTTTTTGCATGGATAACCTGCCCCCGGCTCTGATTCCTAAATTTGCAGAGTTATGTATTCAATCAGGCGACAAGATCAAACGCGTCGCCCTCGTATGCGATATTAGAGGAGGGGAACTTTTCAGCGGTTTGTTTGATGCTCTTGACCGCTTGGAAGGAATGGGCTTTGATTATGAAGTCCTGTTCATGGAGGCTTCCGAAGAAATTTTGATCCGGCGCTACAAAGAAACAAGACGCCGCCACCCGCTGGCGGAAAAGGGATCTATTATGGAAGCTATCCGGGAAGAAAGGCCGCTTTTGGAGGATATCAAAGGCAAAGCAGATATGATTATTGATACTTCTGAGCTGGCTATTGCGGATTTAAAGGAAAAGATTTCCCGCCTTTATGCACCAAAACAGTGGGAAAAGAATATTATAATTACAGTGATTTCATTCGGTTATAAATATGGGCTTCCTCTGGATGCGGACGTTGTTTTTGATGTCCGGTTTTTACCCAACCCTTATTATGTTGATTCTTTGCGACACCTGAGCGGAAACGAACAAAGCGTTCACGATTATATATGGAAATGGGCTATAACACATCGTTTTTTCCAAAAATTGAAAGATATGATGGAATTTCTAATCCCTTGTTATATCAAAGAAGGCAAACCGCAGTTGATAATTGCTATCGGTTGTACTGGTGGCAGGCATCGCTCTGTTTCCCTGGCCAATGAACTGGCGCGAGTGCTTGCTGAAGATGATTTCCAGGCCAAAGCAGAGCACCGCGATCATGATAAAGTCTAGAATAGTCCGGAGCCGGATGTAGGAAAAACATCAGCGAAAGTGACAGAGAACCGTCCCCTTGACACGGTGCGGGAAAAACATCAGCGAAAGTGACAGAGAACCGTCCCCCTGACACGGTG
>JAAZMP010000126.1 GCA_012798755.1 Bacillota bacterium | reverse complement strand
TCTAATGACTATCTCTCCCAAAACATTTCCTCCGTATGAAAACGATGCAGCTTTTGTTCAATAACCCTGCACAATTCTTTGCGCCCTTCTCCCGTTTGAGAAGAAAAAAGAAGCACCTCATCCGTGGGTACCTCCAATGCATGAGCTGCCAATTGCCTTTGTTTTTGCCTTCTCCCTCGTGCAACTTTATCAGCTTTAGTGGCTACCGCTAATGCCGGCAGGGAATAATGGCGCAGCCAATCAGCCATCTGTTGATCCTGTACGGTTGGTTCATGGCGAAGATCCACCAAAAGAATCACCATGGCTATGGTATTCCTGGTTGCTAAAAACTCCTCAATAAGAGCACCCCACTCTTTTTTCATTTGATAGGATACCTTGGCATAACCATAACCCGGCAGATCTACAAAGAACCAAGACTCATTAATAAAATAAAAATGAACGGCGCGGGTCTTTCCCGGGGTATTGCTCGTCCTGGCCAGATTTTTGCGCCTTACCAATGTATTAATCAAAGAAGATTTACCTACATTGGATCGTCCGGCCAGGACGATCTCCGGAAATCTTTCCGGGGGAAACTCCGCACTTTTTCTAGCTGACTTTAATAGTCGTGTTGTCTTTATTTTCATCTTTTTCTTTTTTTAGCAAAGCTATCTCCAGGACCTCCTCGATATGTTCCACAAGGATAAATTCCAACCTCCGGCGCACATTGCGTGGAATTTCCACCAGATCTTTTTTATTGTCCAGCGGCATGATCATTTTCTTAATGCCGGCCCGATGGGCAGCCAAAACCTTTTCCTTAACCCCCCCGACAGGAAGAACGCGTCCCCTTAAAGTTATTTCCCCGGTCATGGCAACTTTGTGATCAACCGGCACTTGGGCCAGGGCGGAAATCATAGCAGTGGCCATGGTCACTCCGGCGGAGGGCCCATCTTTGGGTATAGCGCCTACGGGAATATGAATATGAATATCATGTTCCTGATAGAAACTTTCTTTTATATGCAAAGAATTAGCCTGGGAGCGAATAAAACCCAAAGCTGCCCGGGCGGACTCCTTCATAACGTCTCCTAATTTACCGGTTAAAATAAGATTGCCTTTGCCTTTCATAGGGGCAGCCTCAATTGCCAGAAGATCACCGCCTGTTTCCGTCCAAGCTACGCCCATAGCCACACCGATATCATTTTTTGTTTCGGCAAGCCCATAACGAAAGCGCGGCGGACCAAGATATTTGTGCAGATTGCTACGGGTAACATTACGGCGAAAGTCCCTGTCTTTTACCACTTCTCTTGCTGTTTTTCGGCAAATATTGGCAATTTCTCTTTCCAGATTCCGCACTCCAGCCTCCCTGGTGTATTCCCTGACAATATGTCGGAGTGTCCCCTCAGAAATACGCAAGTTTTTTTCAGAAAGCCCGTTTTCTTGTAATTGCTTGTCGATAAGATGCCGTTGGGCAATTTTGACCTTCTCTTCTTCCGTATAACCGGGCAGGTAAATAGCCTCCATGCGATCCAAAAGAGGTTGTGGTATGGCAAAACGGTTGTTGGCCGTTGTAATAAACAATACTTGGGATAGATCAAAAGGAACCTCAACGTAATGATCGCTAAAGGTATTATTTTGTTCCGGATCGAGAACTTCCAGTAAGGCAGAAGAAGGATCGCCCCGGAAATCTGTGGACATTTTATCCACTTCATCTAGTAAAAAAACAGGGTTGCGTGATTTTGCCTGGCGAATCCCTTGAATAATCCTACCGGGCAGAGCCCCCACGTAGGTCCGGCGATGGCCACGTATTTCTGCCTCATCCCTGACACCCCCCAAAGAAATACGGACGAATTTTCGTTCTATGGCCCTGGCAATAGAACGTGCCAAAGATGTTTTGCCCACACCGGGTGGGCCAATAAGGCAGAGGATTGGGCCTTTTATTTTTTTTGTTAGGCTACGCACGGCCAGGTACTCTATGATACGCTCTTTTACTTTTTCCAAACCATAATGATCCTCATCCAAAATCTTTTCTACAATTTTCAGATCGAGGCGATCTTCTGTTAAAACGGACCAGGGGAGCTCCAACATCCAGTCCAGGTAGGTCCGGATAACAACAGCCTCTGCCGCAGCAGCAGGCATTTTTTCCAGCCGTTCGATCTCTTTTAACACCTTTTTTTCCGCTTCCTCCGGTAGATCGGCTTCTTTCAACCTGCCTCGGTAATCATCCACCTCAGCGGCTCGTTCGTCTCTTTCCCCCAATTCCTTCTGTATAGCCCTGATCTGTTCTCTTAAATAGTATTCCTTTTGGGTTTTTTCCATCTGTTTGCGGACACGCAAATTAATTTTTCTTTCCAGTTCCAGTATTTCCATTTCATGGTTCAAAATTTCGGCTAATATTTCCAGTCTTTCTTTGGGATCAATAGCTTCCAGAATATTCTGTTTCTGATCAATTTTTAATGTCAGGTGCGAGGCTACAATATCAGCCAACCTGCCGGGCTCTTCAATTTCTGAAACTGTAGAAAGAACTTCTTGCGGCACTGTTTTGCTTAATTTTATATATTGTTCAAATTGCAAAAGAACACTGCGTACCAAAGCTTCGACTTCTGCCGTCTTTGTTTCGCTTTCTTCAACTTTTTCCGCCATCACCTTAATGTAAGGCTTGCTATGCAGAAAATCTTTGATCTCGGCACGGCTTAGTCCTTCCACCAACACCCGGATAGTACCTCCCGGAAGTTTTAACATTTGTTTAATGTTAACAATTGTTCCCAGGAGGTAGAGATCATCATTTTCCGGTTCGTCAATCTGCGCTTCTTTTTGGGTCACCAGCAAAAGAAGGTTTCCTTTCAGCATAGCCTCATCTAATGCCTTCTTGGAACCTTCCCTTCCTACATCAAGGTGGAGAACCATGTTAGGAAACACGGTAAGCCCGCGTAAAGGCAAAAGTGGCAGTTCTTTTTTGCTCATCATCTCTCCTCCCCTTTCTATATGCGGAACCGCTTAAGTCGTTGTCTGATCTAGCCTTGCTTCGACTATTTCTATTTTAAAGGTTGTTTTCCTCTTTTTTTAAACTTATCTTCCCCGGTTGGACATCAAAAGACAAAGAACTTGCCGCATAAAGTTCATTGTCCCGGTAAGACGGACCATCTTGCGTTTCCGTCTCGACCAATGCTTTTTCCAATATCTCTTTTATATGGGTTACAGGAATTATTTCAATACCTTTCTTTTTTTTATAAATATGCTGCCAATTTTTAGATGGGATAAAAATTTTTTTTACGCCCGCCTCCAGAGCGGCATCGATTTTAACTGAAACACCGCCTACAGGACAAATTATTCCCCTGATCGAAAGTTCCCCTGTCATCGCTATGGTGTTATTTACCGGTATCCCCTTACGTGCCGAATAAATCGCTGTGGCAATTCCCGCCCCCGCTGAAGGCCCATCTACGGGAATTCCACCGGGAAAGTTGAGATGAATATCATAGTTGCGCATGCTCTCTTTCAAAAGATTGCTTAAAACAGTCAACACATTTTCTACAGAACCCCGCGCTGTACCTTTACGCCGCAGCGTTCTACCCAAGCCACCCATCTCTTCTTCTTCCACAATACCGGTAATGGTAAGACGACCTTCGCCTTTTCCCACAGGGATAACAGAAGCTTCAATTTCCAATATTGCACCTAAATTGGGGCCATAAACGGCAAGACCGTTAGCTAGCCCGACTTGGGGAAATTCGGGGATCTTTTTTTCCGGCCTTGGTGAAAGCCTGCTGTTGTTAATAACCCACTCCACATTTTCATTTTCCAGAACAGTTTTTCCTTCCTCCTGAGCTATCCCTACAGCCATTTGGATCATGTTTACGACATCCCTGCCGTTAGTGGCAAATGTAGTCAATGCTTTTAATGCATCCGGGGCAAGGGTAAAACCGACCCTGTGCGCAGCATTTAAAGCAATTTTTCCGATTTCATCCGGCGAAAGAACGCGGAAGAAAATTTCCATGCAGCGGGATCGCACCGCCGGAGGAATTTCCTCTGCTTGGCGTGTTGTAGCCCCAATTAGGCGGAAATCCGCCGGAAGACCTTTCTGGAATATTTCGTGAATGTGCCGGGGAATATTTTGTTCCTCACTGTTGTAATAAGCACTTTCCAAAAATACCATACGATCTTCCAACACCTTAAGCAATTTGTTGATCTGTACAGGATGTAGCTCACCAATTTCATCTATAAAAAGTATGCCACCGTGAGCCTTGGTAACCGCACCCGGTTTAGGCTGGGGTATTCCGGCCATCCCCAGAGGCCCTGCACCCTGGTAGATGGGATCATGAACCGTTCCCATCAAGGGATCAGCAATTCCTCTTTCATCAAAGCGAAGCGTAGTGGCATCAACTTCGATGAATTTTGCATCTTTAGTAAAAGGAGAAAGTACATTTTTTTTAGCTTCTTCAAGAACAAGTCGCGCAGCAGCGGTTTTGCCTATCCCCGGGGGCCCATAAAGCAAAACATGCTGGGGATTGGGGCCGCACAGCGCAGCCCGCAAAGCTTTAAGTCCTTCATCTTGGCCGACAATTTCATCAAAAGAAAAAGGTCGAACCTTTTCGGAAAGGGGTTCAGTAAGAGAAAGGGAACGCAGGCGGCGCAGCTCTTCCATTTCCTTGGAAGATTCCTTTTCAATGGCTACCTTGCTTCCCCTTTGATTGCGCAAAAGATTCCAAAAGTAAAGTCCAACAACCCCAGCGATGAGTAGTTGGATGATACCAAACATACCTGCCCAGCCGGACAATACCCTTACCTCCTTCTCAGGCTTTAGTGAAACCGGCAGTGAAACAACGGTTAACCTTAATCTATTATTTCCTGAGAAGGAAACAAATAACCATATGGGAGAAATTGTAAAGGGGCGGCTCCTGGAAAGAGTCGCCCCTGTCGGCTACGATGCTGAAACTTCCTTTTTCCGCCTCTTTCCGGAAGTTAAAAGTTTGGGCTTCCCTTCCTTTCTTACAGCCCCGGGGGTGACAATACATTTATCTATATCATCCCTGGAAGGAATTTCATACATAATATCCGTCAAAAATCCTTCCAGAATACTGCGCAAGCCCCTGGCACCCGTTTTGTGTTTGATTGCCTCATCAGCAATCGCCTCCAGGGAACCTTCTTTAAATTCCAGTTGGACATTATCCAATTCAAACATTTTTTGATATTGCTTGACCAGTGCATTTACAGGTTCTGTCAAAATTCTCACCAATGCAGCGCGATCCAAAGTATCCAAGATGGCTATGACCTGAAGTCTGCCCACACATTCGGGTATCAAGCCAAATTTAATGAGATCCTCGGGATGCACCTGTCGAAGAACATCGCCAATTTTTAAGTCGACTTTGGGCCTGATATCAGCCCCAAAGCCCATCCCACCTTCGCCTGTGCGTTTTAAGATAATTTTTTCCAAACCATCGAAAGCCCCACCGCAAATAAACAGAATATCAGTCGTATCAATTTGCATAAAGTCTTGGTGAGGGTGTTTGCGTCCCCCTTGGGGAGGCACACTCGCTACAGTTCCCTCCAGGATCTTCAACAAGGCCTGCTGGACTCCCTCCCCGGAAACATCCCTGGTAATGGAAGGATTTTCGCTTTTGCGGGCAATTTTATCAAATTCATCAATATATACGATCCCTTTTTCCGCTTTTTCCAGATCATAATCTGCGGCCTGGATCAGTTTTAAAAGAATATTTTCCACGTCTTCGCCTACATAACCCGCCTCCGTAAGGGAGGTGGCGTCAGCAATGGCAAAGGGAACATTCAATAAGCGCGCCATGGTTTGGGCTAGAAGCGTTTTTCCCACCCCTGTCGGTCCAATGAGCATGATATTGCTTTTTTGCAGCTCTACATCGTCCATTTTACGGGCGGCATTGACCCTTTTGTAATGGTTATAAACTGCTACAGAAAGAATCTTTTTGGCGTCTTCCTGTCCGATAACATATTTGTTCAAAACCTCGTAAATTTCCGCCGGTTTGGGCAAATCAACCAAGTTAAGTTCAAACTCGTCTCCTATTTCTTCTTCGATAATTTCATTGCACAATTCAATACATTCATCACAGATATAAACGCCCGGCCCGGCAACTAACTTACGGACCTGCTCCTGGTTTTTTCCGCAAAAGGAACACTTGAGCTGCCCTTTCTCATCACTGAATTTGAACATCATTTCACCTCTTCGCTAGTTCCCTTTTCTCCAGTATAGCATCTACCAAGCCATAATCCAAGGCCATCTCCGCAGACATGAAAAAATCCCGATCGGTATCGTTGGCAATCCGTTCCTCCGGCTGCCCTGTATGGGTAGATAAAATTTTATTAAGGGTTTCTCTGATACGCAAAATTTCCCGGGCATGAATCTCAATATCAACCGCCTGCCCCTTGGCGCCTCCTAAAGGTTGGTGAACCATTATCCGAGAATTGGGCAAGGCCAAACGTTTACCCTTGGTACCGGCTGACAAAAGAACAGCACCTAGGCTTGCAGCGAGCCCCACACAGATAGTGGAAACATCTGGTTTGATGTACTGCATCGTATCGTAAATAGCCAGGCCGGAATACACTTCGCCTCCGGGGGTGTTAATATAGAGGTTGATATCCTTGTCGGGATCCTCTGATTCCAAAAAAAGAAGCTGGGCAATAATCAGGTTGGCAATAGTATCATTAACCGGTGTGCCAATAAAAATAATCCTATCCTTCAAAAGCCGGGAATAAATATCATAGGCTCTTTCCCCGCGACTTGTTTGTTCCACAACCATAGGAACCAACTGCATAAATGATTTTTTTCCTTCCATAGCATTGAACCTCCTGCATTATAGAATTCCCTTTATACGGCTTATTACAAGATCTTATCAATTGTGTTTCAATGGCCTAACCTAATCCATATAGACTGGGTCGTCTTTTTTATTTATCAATGTCGGGAGCTAAGTTTATTTTATTTTCCTTCTGACCTTGGATTGCCGCTGTATCCGGATCGTCTCCTTCGGTATCCGCCTCTACAGCTGATTTTTCTTCCTCTAAATCCGCCTCTTCAACCTCTACAATATTTGCGTTTTCCACAAGCATATCTATGGCCTTGCGATAACGTATCTCGTGCTCCATGATATCAAGGCGCCCCTGCATTTTAAATTGTTCCTTCACTTCTGCAAAATCTGCATCCTGCCCCTTGATAATTTCTGTAATTTTTTCATCGATTTCTTCCGGCGAAGCCTCAATAGCTTCTTTTTTGATAATGGCATCCAGAGCCAGGTTTGCTTTAGCACGTTTTGTTGCTTCTTCCTTGCGTTCTTCTTTTAGTTTTTCCAGGCCGCCTTCTACTATATTTCCATACTGTTCCAAGGATAATCCCTGCATGCGTAGGTAGTAGTCAAGTTCACCAAGCATACTATCCAGTTCCCTTTCTATTAGAACCTCAGGAACCTCGACTTTAGCCTCTTCCGCTACTTTCTCAATAATTTCGCTTTCCAAGGCCATCTTTTCCCTGTCATACAGGTTTTCTTTTAGCTTATTCTCCACATCTTCTCTGAACTCCTCTAGAGTAGAAAATTCTTCCGTAAGTTCCTGGACAAAATCATCATTTAGTTCAGGGTACTGCGTTCTTTTGACTTCCTTGATTTCAACATTAAAAACTGCCTCTTTACCCGCCAACTTCTGGTCGGTATAATCTTCCGGGAAGGTCACCTTTATTTCTTTTTGCTCACCCTTGCGGGCACCTATCAGTTGTTCCTCAAAACCGGGTATAAAAGTGCCGGAGCCAATTTGCAGGGAGTGATTTTCCGCCTCCCCACCCTCAAAAGGTTCACCATTAATTGAACCCTTAAAGTCAATTATCGCTGTATCTTCGTCCTGCAGTTCCCCTTCCTCTACCACAACCAGACGACCATGCTGCTTGAGCAGAGAATCTAAATAATAATCAACATCCTCCTCCGTAATTTCACCTTTTGCCTGTTTTACTGTAACGCCTTTATATTCGCCTAATTCTACTTCGGGTTTTACATCTACGGTTATCTTAAAAATAAGCGGTTTATTTTTTTCCATCTGCACCAGTTCCATCTCCGGCCTGTCGATAGGCTCCAGCTCACACTCTTTTACAGCTTTACTATAAGCAGGATCTACTAATATTTCCAGCGCATCACTGTAAAAAATTTCTGGGCCAAACCGCCGTTCTAACACCATCCTGGGGACTTTGCCTTTGCGAAAACCGGGGACATCAAATGTGTGTACCGTTTTGCGATAAGCCTTATCCAGAGCCTCGTTAACTTCCGCGGCGGGAACCTCGATCTCCAGAAGGACTTTATTGTTGTCTATTTTCTCCCACTTATACACTTATTATCCTCCTTCTGTTCAACGGATATTTTAAAAAATATGACGGTGTCAATAGTTAAAAAAACAGGTTTTTATAAAATAAAAAGACTCCGGCGGAATAAAAGCCGTTTTCTTTGGGCATAGGGTCTTTATTTTGCGCATTTAAAGAACATTATAATACTTTTACCATAGTAAAGCGTTAATTTCAAGGTCTTTGGAAAAAATACACCGTTTGAAACAATCGTATAAGAAGTTTAACGCCACGGATCACATTTTAACATAACTAACAGTGCCTGACAATAAATAAATTGGGAAGGGCTTAAACTCGCCGGTATCGCACCACGTGGTAGCCAAAAAGGAAAAAATTTGCTAAAATAATTATAAAGTCGTAACAAAAAAGGCTGCCGATAAACTAAAACATAATGAAATACTTTAATAAATAGTCCCCCATTTACCCCCTGGATGGCAGCATGTCAGATAAAAACAGAAATTTAGAAAAAGAAAGGATGCCTACAATGATTAAATTTTCGCATAAAAAGGTTGCGACCACGATTTTGGATCCCCGTGAAAATTTTTCGCGAAAAGAAATAAAAACCGAAATCCGGTACGATCCTTTAACAGGCGCAAGCTGCAGGCTGGCTCATTTTGGTATGATAACACTGCAAAAAGTAGATTTTTCTTCATGGGATACCCCCGAAAACCGCAGCCGATGCCCTTTTTGTCCCCCGAATATCGAAAAGATAACACCATGCTTTCCGCCTGAAATTTTGCCCAAAGGACGCCTGTATCGGGGTGAGACAACGCTTTTCCCCAATATTTCCCCCTACGATCAGTACAGCGCCCTGGCCGTAATGAGCCATGAACACGTGATGCCCCTTAAAAAATTATCCCGACGCATTCTAAAAGATGCCTTCTGCGCCGGGCTGGAATTTCTAAAAATCGTGGCGGGAAAAGAAACCGATCTTCCCTACCATATTATTATCTGGAATTACATGCCTCCTTCGGGAGGCGGACTGGTTCACCCTCACCTGCAAATTATCGCCAGTGAATTTCCGGGGAATCTTTTTCGTAAATTATTAGAACAAAGCAAGCATTTCTATCTCGAACATGAACAAAATTACTGGGAAAAACTTTGCAGTATAGAAAAAAAGCAGGATAAAAGGTTTATCGGCGAAAGAGGAAAAGGCTGCTGGCTGGCCTCCTTTGCACCGCTGGGCATTCTGGGAGAATTCATGGGTATTTTCCCGGAAATTCACACCATCTTTGATGTTGATGAAAACGCAATTGATGATCTTACCGATGGCCTTGTACATCTCTTTAAATATTTCCGTTCAGAAAATATATATAGCTTCAACGTAGGCCTCTTTTTTGCACCAAGCGGCGCCCAAAAATATTTTCCCATGCAGATTCGCATCGTTCCCAGGACATTTCTAAATCTGTCCGAAAGGCCCCCCGATATTAACGCTTTGCAAATGGTCATGCAGGAACCGTTTGCGGTGGTGCACCCGGAAAGCCAATGTGCTAAACTCAAATCTTTCTGGTAAACATAGGAGGCATTCTCCATTTATGTTCGCTGGCACGCTGCATTGCTTCGATTTTTTGTCCTATAGCGGAATCAACTTTTTCTCCTTTCAGGTACCCATCCAGATCATTGTAAGTAAAACCCAGTTCCCCCTCGTCGGTCTGTCCTGCCCACAGCCCGGCTGAGGGCTTTTTTTCAATAATTTCACGGGGTACATCTAAATAGACGGCCATCTCTCTGACCTCTTCTTTCAAAAGATCGCCGAGCGGTTCAAAATCAACTGCAGCATCGCCAAACTTAGTAAAATAACCAATGTGTGTTTCACTTTTGTTGCCTGTACCGACAACACGATACGAATTTTGGGCAGCGTAATAATAAAGAGCGGTCATGCGCAAGCGGGGTTTGAGATTGGCAGCAATCAAACCGACCTTGGCCCCATCCTCTTTTTTGTCCTCCAAGGCCAAAAGCATCGCATCGAAAACGCGATCCAGCACAACCACTTTGAAGGAGAGGCCAATTTTTTTTGCCACCAGTTCGCCATGTTCTTGATCTAACTTTTCACTGTAACAGGGCATGATCACCCCCAGACTGTTGTTGGGAAAAGCTTTCTTACACAAAACGGCCACTACTGCAGAATCAAGCCCCCCGCTCAGTCCAAAAATAACACCCCGGCCATTTGAGGAGGCAACCTGTTCCCGCAACCAATCGATTATATCCTGACAAAGCCCTGCCATACCCATTTAAAATCTCCTTTCCCCGATTGTTAGCGCCCTGGCCCGGCTTCATCGAAACAAAAGGGCTGGGCAACCCATATTCCGCTTTTTTCCATGGAGGTGACAAACCTGCGGTAAAATGATGGGTATCGGGATGTAATAAAATCTATGATCGTCCCCATCTCATGCCTTTTCGTTTCGCCAGCCGCCGGACAAGGGTTCTTAACAACCGGCAGGTTTTTGGAAAGAGCAAGAGAGGAAAGCGTCTCCGAAGTTATGTAAACCAGAGGCCTTATAAGAAAAAGATCCTGCCTGCTTAAGTAAGTATTGGGCTTAAAAGTATCCATTTTCCCTGAAAAAATTAGATTCAAAAAGAAGGTTTGGATAACATCATCAAGGTGGTGACCCAGGGCAACACGGTTACATCCCAACCTCTTTGCCGCCTTATGCAGCGCGCCGCGCCTTAGTTTGGCGCAAAGTGAGCAGGGGTTTTTTTCCTTTCGCACATCGAAAACAATTTTAGCTATTTTGGTTTTTTCCACATGAAACGGTATTTTTAGGTTTGAACAGAGGGCCTCAAGGGGCGCCAGCTCCATTTCCCAACCCATATCGACAAAAACAGCTTGCAGGGAAAATGAAACAGGCGCATAAGCACGAACCAAGGACATGATATACAGAAGCGCACAGCTGTCTTTTCCTCCGGAGACAGCGAGGGCCAGTTTATCGCCTTCTTGGAGCATGCCGTATTTGATTATCGCCTTTTGGACTGCAGGTAAAAAGCGTTTACTATAGTTTCGTTTCACTGTTCTTAACCTTTTATTTGCCATGGTAACATCTTTTCAAACCTTCGGCAACCTTTAAATACCCTTTTTTGCAATAAAAAATTCATAACAAAAAACAAACCGGGGGAATAAGCGGAATCAAATTTTGTTGATGATTATTAGCCAACAGCTAAAGTGATACAACTAAAAAAACAGGGTTGCTCCTAGAACCAGGGCAACCCTGTCATTATGTTTCTTTAGTGTGTAAACTTCAATATAACCGGTTCACACGATTCCAAACAAGTTCAAGGCGAGGACTATGATAATAATAGGAGCCAAAAATTTCAGTAAAAAGGCCCACAATTTCTTGGTACTTTCTTTTTTCACGGCAGCTTCCCGAGAAAAATTATCGATGCCCCAAACCCATCCCACGAAAATCGTCATGAATAAAGCCCCGAAAACAAGGAAAAAATTGTTCTCCAAATAGTCAATAAACTCAAAGAGCTCCATTGAAATTATAGAGGAAAAACCGATGATCACAACAAGCACCAATGTAATCAAGGCGGATTTTGTACGGGTAAAATTAAATTCATCCCCAAAGAAAGCTATCATGGCCTCCCAGACAGCAACGGCCGATGTAAAGGCTGCAATATAAAAACCCAGGTAAAATATAGTTCCCCAAAAAATGCCGGCAGGCATCAGGTTAAAAACATTGGGCATGGTTACAAAAACCAATCCCGGCCCCGCTGAAGGCTCTAATCCAAAGGCAAAAACCGCCGGAAAAATCATGAAACCTGCCAAAAAAGCAGCCAAGGTATCCGCCAAAGCGATCAAGATGCCATTAGGAATGAGCTGCGCGCTATCTTCTTTTTTCATATAGCTTCCAAAAACAAAGGCAGCGGCCATGACAATCCCCACCGAGAAAAACACCTGGCCAATTGCCGCAAGAGCTGCTTCACCTGTAAATACAGAAAAATCCGGCTTGAGATAAAAGGAGACTCCTTCCATAGCACCGGGCAACGTCAATCCCCTTATAATTAAAATCACTATTAACAATAGCAAGAATGGTAGCAAGATCTTGGCGATTCTTTCCACGCCTTTTTGAAGCTTCCTGAGAACGACAGCCAGGGTTAAAACGAGGTTTATAATTGCCAAAAAAATTACATGCCCCGGATTTCCTATAAGTCCGTCAAAATGAGCACCTATTTCCGCCGCCCCCATTCCTGCAAAGGTACCCAAAAGTGTTTTGTAAAAATAGTGGATGATCCAGGCATAAATAGGCAGCGTATAGCTAATAATTAATATTGCGGCGATCATGTGGATATAGCCGTTTAAATACCAGGGTTTACCCGGTGATAAAACCCTGTAGGCGCCGACCGGGCTTTTTTGCGCAGCCTTACCCAAAGTCATTTCGGCAACGAGCAGAGGGATACCAATTAAAAGAACCATCACGATATAAAAAGCCAGAAATACCCCTCCGCCATATACCCCGGTAATATAAGGAAACCGCCAAAAGTTACCTACTCCGACCGCGAAGCCTACAGTGGCCAAAATCAAACCGAGTCTCGAAGAAAAACGTTCTCTTTCCATTTTTTACTCCCTTCATTAATAAATAATCAGCGGTAAATGAGTTTTTCCGCTTCTTTGTATGCAATTTCGGTAGGAGTAAGGTCTAAATTTTTGGCTTTTTGTAAATTGTTCCAGGTACTGTTTTTACAAAGTGTTTCGATTCTTGTAATGATATTTTTGATGTCAGCTTCCTTCTGATTTACATATTCCTCCCACCCCGCAAGCACCCCGGCGACGTTGTGTACCCAGTCGGTCTGAAAAACAATGCCCCTTTCTGCAATCAAGCGGGCCAATCGATATTCTTCCTCCTGTGTATTTGCTTTAAGTTGATTATTTGCCGCCCCCATAACAATTTTAACCTTTAGCTTTTCGATTACATTTTCATCAATAATTCCGCCGATCGCGCAGGGAGCAAAAATATCCGCTTCAATGTAGAAAATATCTTCCGGTGCAACTACCTTAATATTTCTATCCGGGTAGCTGTCCAGTAGCTTCTTCACATTTTCAGCCAAAATTTCAGAAACGAAAAGCTGTACATCTTCCTTGAGCAAATGCTTGGCCAAAGGATAACCTACCGCCCCAAGCCCCTGCAATACTATTTTTAGGTTGGCCAGGGAATCGGAACCAAAAACATATTTTGCCGCCTGTTTGATGGCCAGATATACCCCATAAGCTGTAGGCCCGCCGGTTGGCCCTATTGGACTGTTTTCGCCTCCTGTTATGCTCAGGGTAAAGTGCTCCTTAAGTTTGTCAGCAAGCTGGTATGGATACCCCATATCCGGACCTGTAAAACACCTTTGACTGTCAATCGCATAAGCCAAAAAACCCAACTCTTCTTTGTCGTCTAAATCTACAGGCTTGGAATGAACGGTAATTTTGCATCCTCCATAAGGGATCTTCGCACCCACATTTTTAAAGCTCATCGCCCGGGCCAAATTCAGCCCATCCTGGATAACATCAATTTCAGCGGTTTCAAGATCATGCCGCCTGATGCCGCCGCTCCTTATAGCGTGGCTCCTGTTATTTAACCCCTGCGCATTGCTATGAATGTTTCCGATAAACCTAATATTTTTACCCTTGTGATAGTAACAGTCTATCCCAAAATGTTTCCCTTTTTTTATTAAGCCAATTACGGTGTTCAAATAGCCGGCCAGTCCATATTTGTTAAACAGATCAATTACTTCCCGGTGATTTAAATGCATACTATCTTCTGTTAAAATATCGTCATAGCAAAATTTTTTGTTGTACATGCTCCACTTTATATGTTCATTCCAATGTTTACCCGCCTCCAATAAGAATTTTTCGGTCTTATAATTATAGCGTATCTTCAAAGTGGTAAGTCCTTCTTTTTCCATTGGCACAAATAAGCTTTGCAAAAATATCACTCTCCTTTTATTTTAATATGGTCACAAAACAAGAAATGCCTGCCGACATAAGGTCATAAAAAACCCGGCAGGATGTAAAAAAGTTGTTGAACGCTAGTTTTTGTAGTAAATTTAATGGTGCGGGCAGTTCAATAGAACCGGTATTTCTAAATATGCTTACGCTTGAATGGTTTTACCTTATTCTTCTTAAAATAAATTCCTCATGCTTCGCCACTTCTTTTTCAATTCTGTCCAACTTTTCGGAATTAAGATTGTACCCGTCAAAAAGAGCATTAAGCTTTTGGCCGTGATCATTTTCAATTCTGATAACAATATTTTTTATTTCCTCAAGTTCTTCCTTGGTAGCCATGGTAGACCTGATTTCGGCAAGCTCTTCCTTGGTAGCCATGGTAGACCTGATCTCGGCAAGTTCTTCCTTGGTAGCCATGGTAGACCTGATCTCGGCAAGCTCTTCCTTGGTAGCCATGGTAGACCTGATCTCGGCAAATTCTTCCTTGGTAGCCATGGTAGACCTGATCTCGGCAAATTCTTCCTTGGTAGCTAAAGTAGTTATGGTTTCTTTAATTTCGTCTACGTCCTTTGTAAGTTTACCAACTTGCACAGCTATGATTTCTAATAATTCACGTTCACTTACAGTGTTTGCTTCCTTGTTATTTTCGTTATTTCCGGGAACTTTTTCCATTCCAGTCTCCTTTATTTAATATTTTCGGCAAAAAAACGAACTTCTCACATGAATTATAAAGGTTTTAGATAACAACTGTCAAATAAATTTTACAATTGGCAAAGCGAAACCTTTTAGTGTAAAAACATTATGGAAACCTTAATGCTCTCACAACACATTTTCCGAAAAATAGACTGTAGAAAATGATAGTTTTAAAAGAGAATTACAACTTTGACAGAATTAACAGTTTTAATTACATAACGATCCAGTATATTTAGGACGGTTACAAAAAAAATCCACAAAAATGTTGTAGGTTTAAAATACTTGTGATATAATTTACATGCAGTATAAAATTATTATATTGCGGTAAGCAAATATATCTTTTTAAATGGAGGTTTCACATGCTCACCTACAGGACAGACCCAGAATTATACATCGAAAAAGCAAATATTTTAAAAGCCTTGGCCCATCCTGTAAGGCTTTGCATAGCCAAAACTTTATGTGAAAATGAATACAGCTACGTTACAGATATGCAAACCTGCCTAGGAGAGGCCCAATCCACCGTTTCCCAGCACGTTGCAAAATTAAGATCCGCCGGCATTATTACCGGTAGACGGGAAGGCACAAGGATTTACTATTCTCTCGCCAATGAAGATGTTAGGGATCTAATACAAGCATTCATCAAAGACTAATTTTTTTTAAGCTCCTCAATCATATAATCTTAATACATTGATAATGGGATTTAAGGCAATAACAAACAAAAAATGAAAGGATGGTTACTATGAAAAAAACGGATTTATTAGTTGTTGGGGGCAGCGCTGGGGGTATTTTAAGCGCTACGACTGCCAGAAAGTCGTATGGTAGTGATATTGATATTACGGTAGTTCGTGAAACAGAGAAAGTCTTGGTTCCCTGCGGGATTCCCTACATTTACGGAACCTTGCATGATACGAACAAAAACTTAATTCCGGACGAGATTTTAACCGATGCAAACATCCAGTTAATAATTGACAGCGTCACCCGGATCAACAGAGAATCAAAAACTGTGACCACAAAAAACAACGGAAGCATCCAATACAAAAAAATGATAATGGCAACCGGATCTCTGCCAATCATACCAAAATTCATTCCCGGCCACGATTTAGAAAATGTATTTCCTGTATTCAAGAATGAAGACTATTTAAACCTACTGTTGGATAAGGTGCAGGGCGCCAAAAATGTTGTCGTAGTCGGCGGGGGATTTATAGGGGTTGAATTTGCTGAACAAGTGAGGTTGCTGGGTAAAAATGTTACGCTCGTTGAACTTGCAGATGCTTGCTTATGGCAGGCCTTCGATAAAGAATTCACGGATGATTTGGAAGGTTTAATGAGGGAAAATGGAATAAACGTAATGACAGGCACCAGCGTTAAGAAAATAATTGGCACAAAAACCGTAGAGTCAGTAGAATTGGGAAACGGCAAAACCATACCGGCAGATCTGGTTATACTTGGGCTTGGCGTAAAACCTAATGGCACGTTGGCACAAGAAGCCGGCATCGAAGTTAACGATAAAGGTGCTATTATCGTGGATCAATACACCAGAACCAGCGATCCCGATATTTTTGCCGTAGGAGATTGCGCTGAAAAAAAATGTTTTTTCACCGTAAAAAATGTCCCCGTTCTTCTTGCTTCCACTGCTGCAATGGAAGCAAAAATTGCCGGTTGCAATGTTTTTCAATTGAGACTGGTGCGTGCCAATAAGGGAACCATAAGTGCTTTCTCTACTAAAGTATTTGGGAAAACCTTTGCCGCAGCAGGCATCACTGAAACCAGAACCGATGAAGAAGGCTTTATTACCATAAAAGGGGAATTCAGCACGATGGATAAACACCCGGGTATTTTGCCGGGAAGCAAAAAAATCTCCATAAAACTGATCTTTTCAAAATGCTCCGGAGTGATTCTTGGCGGCCAAATATCTGGCGGGGATTCTGTAGGAGAAATGATCAACACTATCAGCATGGCCATCCAAAAAGAAATGACCGCACCAGAACTAAATACATTCCAGGTAGCAACGCATCCTCTGCTTTCGGCAACACCGATTGCCTATCCCATCAATGCCGCTGCCATGAATGCGATCTCCGCAAATTGCAAACACCTCAACGAGGAACTTGATTTACAAGAGTATGAAATACAATAACAACCGGTGGAACACAAGGTGACGGACCAATACCACTAAAAATATCAGAAAAGAAAGGCTGAAATGTTATGAAAACAACGGACTTGTTAATTGTCGGAGGGGGCATTGGTGGTATCATAAGTGCCGAAACCGCCAGGAAATCGTACGGCGATATCAATATCACGGTAATTCGTGAGACGGAAATAGCTTTAGTGCCATGCGGAATACCTTATATCTATGGCACTTTACACGATACGAACAAAAACATAGCTCCGGATGCCAGATTAACCGATGCAGGTATTGAACTACTAATCGATAGTGTTACCCACATTGATAGAGAATCTAAAACTGTAACTACAAAAAATAACGAAACCATCCGATATAAAAAAATGATATTGGCAACCGGTTCCCTTCCAATTGTACCCAAATTCATCCCCGGTCATGATCTGGAAAACGTATTTCCTATAATAAAAAACAAAGATTATTTACATTCTCTCTTGGATAAGGTTCACAACGCGAAAAATATTGTAGTAGTTGGTGGCGGTTTTATTGGAGTTGAGTTTGCAGAACAAATACGTTCGCTAGGTAAAAATGTCACACTTGTTGAACTTGCAGATGCCTGTTTGTGGCAGGCCTTCGATAAAGAATTCACGGATGATTTGGAAGGTTTAATGAGGGAAAATGGAATAAACGTAATGACAAGCACCAGCGTTAAGAAAATAATTGGCACAAAAACCGTAGAGTCAGTAGAATTGGAAGACAGCAAAACCATACCGGCAGATCTGGTTATACTTGGGCTTGGCGTAAAACCTAAGGGCGCGTTAGCGCAAGAAGCCGGCATCGAAATGAACGATAAAGGTGCTATTATCGTGGATCAATACACCAGAACCAGCGATCCCGATATTTTTGCCGTAGGAGATTGCGCTGAAAAAAAATGTTTTTTCACAGGAAAAGATGCACCGGTTCTGCTGGCCTCTACTGCAGCAATGGAGGCTAGAATTGCTGGTTGCAACGCTTTTCAACTAAGACTGGTGCGTGCAAACAAAGGGACCATCAGTACTTTTTCTACAAAGTTATTTGGAAAAGCATTCGCTGCAGCGGGTATCACAGAGGCGTGGGCCAAAAAGGAAGGTTTTAACATTATGCTTGGCGAATTTGCCACAATGGATAAACATCCGGCAACTTTACCGGGCAGCCAAAAGCTCAAAATAAAATTGATCTTTTCAAAATGTTCCGGGACCATCCTTGGTGGACAACTTTCAGGAGGAGAATCTGTAGGAGAAATAATCAATATACTAAGCGTGGCCATCCAAAAAGGAATGACTGCAGCAGAATTAAATACATTTCAGGTAGCCACACATCCCTTGCTTTCAGCGGGGCCAGGTGTATATCCAATCAATACTGCTTCCATAAACGCAATATCTACAAATTGTAAACACCTCAATGAAGATCTGGAAATATAAGAATTAAACACCCAGGGTTTAAAAACACCTGCATTTTTTTTGTTGTTGACATCTCTGGCTGCAGCTGCTAAAATAGACCGGAAGTTCAAAGGTCCTTTAAACCAGTCCGGAGAGGCTGGAAAGGAGTTTATAGGTTATTTGGTACGCCTAAGATGGCTTCTAACCTCCTTATGCCGATCCCGGCTGTGGAGGTTTTTTGTATCATTTTGTTATGAAGTTATCTTTTCTTCCTGAAAGGATCTAGTCAAATACTTTTACTGCTATCGATAGTAAACGGAGGCGAAAAACAAGCTTATGGAAGCCAGACTTGTTTTGGAAAACGGTTCCCTTTTCAAAGGCAGCTCCCGGGGAGCCAAAGGCGAAGCCTTTGGCGAGGTTGTCTTTAACACCGGCATGACAGGTTACCAAGAAATATTGACGGACCCCTCTTATTGTGGCCAGATACTGGCCATGACCTTCCCCCTCATCGGCAATCACGGCATTAACCAAGACGATTTTGAATCAAGGGGGCCATTTTTGAGGGGGTTTATTGCCCGGGAATTTTGCCGGACACCCAGCAATTGGCGTTCTATAATGACCGTAGATGACTACCTTGAAAAAAACAATGTTATTGGCATGGATGATATTGATACCAGGGCGCTGGCACGATTGCTTCAGGAAAAAGGCAGTATGCGGGGCGTCATCACCACAGACAATACCCCCCTGGAAATACTTCTGGATAAAATAAAAAACAGCCCCGTTATTTCTGAACAGGATCTTGTCCCGGAGGTAACTACACCGAAAGCATACACCCGGGAAAACAATGGCCCACAAATTGTAGTCGTTGATCTGGGGCTGAAAAATTCCACCTTGCAGCTGCTGCATGACACCGGCTGCCGCATCACCGTAGTGCCGGCACACTTTACGTTTCATGACATCATGGAACTAAAACCATCCGGGATAGTTTTTTCCAGTGGGCCGGGAGATCCAAAAAAGGCCCAAAAAACCATAGAAGTCGCCCGCAAGTTTACCGGCAGGGTACCACTTTTGGGCATAGGGCTTGGTCATCAAATTATTGCCCTGGCCTTAGGGGCCAAAACCTACAAACTTAAGGTGGGTCACCGGGGGGCCAATCATCCTGTAAAAGATCTTTTAAACAATAAAGTCTATATTACCTCCCAAAACCATGGTTTTGTTGTTGACGAAGACAGCCTGCCCAAAAATCTCCATGTGATACGGCGCAACCTCAATGATGGAACGGTAGAGGGACTACAGGAAAAAACGTTAAAAATCATCTCTGTACAGTATCATCCTGAAACATTTTCCGATTCAGCAGATTTTCACTGCTTGCTGAATCTTTTTATGAATTACATGAAAAAATCTTTTAGGTCTTAGGCAAATTAGCGGAGGTGTCTTAATAATGCCCAAGGATCCAATGATTAAAAAAGTAATGGTGATCGGTTCCGGCCCTATTGTTATCGGCCAAGCCGCAGAATTTGATTACTCAGGATCCCAGGCCTGTCGTGCCTTAAGAGAAGAAGGCGTGGAGGTAGTTCTGGTAAACAGCAACCCGGCCACAATTATGACTGATACTAATATGGCTGACCATGTTTATCTGGAACCGCTGACAGCTGACTTTGTAACCCGTATTTTAAAAAGAGAAAAGCCCGACGGTCTTCTGCCAACCTTGGGAGGGCAGGTGGGTTTAAATATTGCCAGGGAGGTTGCACATCGGGGAATCTTGGAAAAGCTGGGCATACGCTTGCTAGGAACACCTTTAGAAACGATCGAAAAAGCAGAGGATAGGGAAAAATTCAAAAAAATGCTGCAAGAAATCGGTGAGCCTGTACCGCCCAGCGGAATCGTCTCAACCATAGAAGAAGCGTTAAAACTTACTGAAGAAATAGGCTTCCCCGTAATCGTCAGGCCGGCCTATACCTTGGGCGGAACAGGGGGCGGCATCGCCAACAATGCAGGCGAACTCAGGGAAATTGCCCGGCGCGGCTTAAAACAAAGTCTTATTCAACAACTGCTTATTGAAAAAAATGTCGCCGGATGGAAAGAAATTGAATTCGAAGTAATACGGGACAGTGCCGATAACTGTATCACTGTCTGCAGCATGGAAAATATGGACCCCATGGGAATCCACACCGGTGACAGTATCGTTGTCGCTCCGACTCTTACCCTTACCGGACGCGAGTACCAAATGTTGCGTGCTTCCTCTTATAAAATTGTTCGCGCCTTGGGCATCGAAGGAGGCTGCAACGTACAATTTGCCCTGGAGGCCTCTGGTTTTAACTATTATGTCATTGAAGTCAACCCCAGGGTAAGCCGTTCCAGTGCCCTGGCCTCCAAAGCCACCGGCTAC
>JAAZMP010000125.1 GCA_012798755.1 Bacillota bacterium | reverse complement strand
TTCCCATTGAAAGAGATCTTGGCGGTAAGTTTTTATATCCCCGCCCAGTGGAAGCAACTCCATTACTTCCTGCGGCCTCGCTCCACCTCTGCTGCCGGTTGCAAGAAGCATCAACAAAAGGCCTTTTCCTTTAACATCTTTTACTTTGAGATCATAGATGAAAGGCCTTAAATCTACCTTTTTTACGTTTTTTCCACCCCGTCCCCGCCGCAATTTTATAATTGTTTCTTCCTGCAAAATTCTTTTAACAGCCTGCCGTAATTCAGGCACGATAACAGAATCTACGGGTAAATCCACTACATAGAGGGCGGCAGCAACCTCTGAAGAAGTAGGGGGACGATCAACTTTGACTCTGGACACTTTTTTGATTCTCAGCCCCTCCGGGAGCTGTTTGCTCAAAGATTCTTCTAATTTATTTTCTTCCCAGGGTTTGTCCAAATAAAGATCCAGGTACTCATTTTTACCCTCCATACCCACGGCCAAAGGTACGGCGAAAGTAAGCCTCGGCGCCGGATTAAATCCTTTGCTGTATACTACAGGAACTTCGGCACGCCTGAGAGCCCGGACAAAGGTACGCAGTAAATCCAGATGAGAAATAAAGCTTATATCTCCTTCTTTAGAAAAACAGAGACTATAATGAAACACCTTTTTTCACCTTCCCGGAAGGACAGCCTTCCAAACCACACCCTACGCAGCCAATTTTACGGCAATCGAGCGTAACCTCACCTTTGAGGGCTTTGGCGTGCTCCTTTTGCCAAAACTTTTTGGATATCCCCGTATCAATATGCTCCCAGGGCAGGGGTTCACCCGGATCAGGGGCAGATCCGGCATAGGATTCCGGTTCAATCCGTGCGGCGGCAAAAGCTTCTTCCCAAAGGGAATAGTCAAATTTATCATTCCAGGCATCGAATCTGCTGCCCAAAAGATACGCTTTTTCCAATACGGAAGAAAGACGCCTGTCCCCTCGGGCAAAAACCGCCTCCAAAAGGCTCATCTCGGCCTCATGCCAGGTAAAGTCCACCCCTTTGATCTTACGAAGATGTTTGCGCAAAAATTCCTGGCGCAGCTTTATCTCCGCAAGGGGCAGCTGCGGCTCCCATTGAAAAGGAGTGTGTGCTTTGGGAACAAAAGTAGAGACGCTCACGGTTACTTTAAAAGATCGTTTCCGGCCCGTAACCGTGCGCCTAAGGTCTACAATTTTTTGCACCAGCCATACCAGTTCCTGCAGATCCTCTTCCGTTTCCGTGGGCAGGCCAAGCATAAAATATAACTTGATGCGCCTTCTTCCCGCAGATATAACATGGGCTGCAGCGGCGAGGATTTCCTCCTCTGTAATGTTCTTGTTGATCACATCTCTTAAGCGCTGCGAACCTGCTTCGGGGGCAAAAGTAACACCCCCGCTTTGGTTGACCCTGTCAGCCAGCTGCATAGCCAAAGGATCCGCCCTTAACGAAGGCAAAGACAGCTTTACATGTTTTTTGGCAAATTTTTGTTCCAATTTTTCCAGAAGCATTTCCATAGCGGAGTAGTCACTGCTGCTAAGTGAAGAAAGGGAAAGCTCTTCAAAACCGGTAGCGGAGATGATATCTTCGGCCAGATCTGTCAATTTTGAGACTGTACGTTCCCGCACGGGCCTATAAATATATCCTGCCTGGCAGAATCGGCACCCCTGTGTACAGCCCCTAAAAAGTTCCAAAGAGGCCCTGTCATGCACGGCGTCAGCATAAGGAACCACAAAAGAACGGGGATAAAAGGCTTCATTGAGATCGGCTACAGTTCTTCTTTTGATTTTTAAGGGAGCCTCTTTTTCCAGGATCTTCATTCCACGAAACTTTCCCTGCCGGTAAAGCGGCTCATAAAAAGAAGGTACATAGATGCCGGGAATACGGGCCATTTTTCTAAGAAATTCTTTCCGGTTGCCCCCGTTTACGGAACCATTTTTCCAGCAGGCAAATTCGTGCAGCAGTTCCGGCAAAATCTCCTCTCCATCGCCAATAACAAAAAAATCAAAAAAAGCAGCCAAAGGTTCCGGATTCAGGGAGCAGGGGCCGCCGCCGATCACAAAAGGATCCCCGTCCTTCCTTTTGTTGCTGTGCAAAGGTAGGCCTCCAAGGGCAAGCATATGCAAAATTGTGGTATAACTTAGTTCATATTGGAGTGTGAAACCAACCATGTCAAAATTCTTAAGGGGTGTGCGGCTTTCCAGGCTAAAAAGAAAGCTGCCGCTTTCTTTTAAAAGGGCCTCCATATCTTCTGCCGGGGCAAAAACCCGCTCGGCATAAAATTCCGGCCTCTCATTTACGAGAGCGTAAAGGATCTTTAAACCGAGATGCGACATGCCAACTTCATACAGATCCGGAAAAGCCAAAGCCAGGTGAACCTTTATATCCCCAACTCGTTTGTAGACAGAATTTATTTCTCGGCCGATATAGCGGGCCGGTTTACGCACCTTATTTAACAGGCTACTTATATCCATTTCCATACAATTACAATCCTTTCCCAAAAAGGGCTACGGTTATTATTATAACCCAATTCATCACAAAAAGAAAAACCCCTTGGCTTTATTATGTGGTGCAGGGGCTTAACCCGGAAACCCGAATAATAAGATGTTGCTTGTTTTTTAAATTTAGTTTTTCAGGATGCTTTTTAGTGGCATATCCATCCCTTTTTGCAATGCCGCCTCCAGCACCTGGCTTTCCGATAGCAGGGCCAGGACTCTGCAGGTTTGATTTAGGACAATGATCTGGTGATATCTTGTAGGTTTGAATCGTTTTAACACTTCTAATATCGTTGTATTTTCCAGGGCTACGAGCTGTTCGCTTTTAAGGACCTTAAATTTTTTTAACATTTTTTCCTTGCGCAAAAGATAACGTATAAAAACAAATACCGTAGACTGCTGTTCGCGTCCGGCTGCATAATATAAAAAAATGCCCATCAAGGCCAGGGAAAGGTTCATGTAATCGTAATACGAAAGCAAAATACCCAGCAGCGTCAGAAACGCTCCTAACAACTTGCCGCAAGAGGCGGCAATTTCCGTTGCTTTATAAAAACCCATTTTTGTGCTTAAAGAAGCCCTGAGAAGCCGGCCACCATCCAAAGGAAGGCCGGGGAGCAGGTTAAAAAAGAATAAAAAAATATTGGCTTTCAGCAAAAAAGAAACCAGGGAACTGTCCAAAACAGCAGTTGCTCCATAGACACCGGCCTCATAATTACGCAATATAATGTATAAAAGCAGATTAAAAAGTGGGCCTGCCAGCGCCACAATGAATTCTTTCACGGGGTTTAGTTCCAGGGGCTTTTCTAAATAGCCTACGCCGCCAAAGGGAAAAAGTTCGATTCTGGAAATTTTTAGGCCGCAACACTGCGCCGCAAGCATATGTGTCAGTTCATGCCCTAAAACCAATACAAAAAGAAAAAGGGTCTGCAGTGGCAACCCCGCTATAATCCAGAGAAAAACAAAAAGAACAAAAAAAAGATGGATGGTTATTTCAAAGTCATTAAATTTCCATAGTCGCCAAGCCAAAAAACCCCTCCCCTGCAAACACGAAACATATAAAATGTTTTGTCGTTTCAAACGCAGGAAATAATCTTAAGATCCTACGCCGGCGCTCAGGATGACAACTCCATCAACGGTCGCAATAGCAGTCCCCCGGTTATCAGTTCTTGCAACATGGCCGGCTTATGTTTGCAATGACAATCCCGCCGGTTGCCAGTTTTTACAACATGGCGGTTTTACAGATGGTAGAAAAATGTATGTAAAACAGTAAAAAAACATCATTCGCCAGCCAACAAAGGCAGGGGGTCTACGGGGATTCCTTTTTCCCGTATTTCGAAATAGAAGGAGGGCTTTTTTCCCAGCGGCTCCAACCCGGTGCGTGCAATATTTTGGCCTTGTTCTACTTCTTCTCCCTCTTTTACGAGTACCTCTTCCAAGTAACCATAAAATGTTTCCATCCCCGTAGGGTAATGTTCAAGCAGTAAACGAAGGCCGTAAACAGGTTCTTTTTTTATCTCCAGCACACGGCCACCGGCGGAAGCCAAAACATCAGTTCCCTGCGGAACGCTAAACATAAGCCCGTAAAACATTTCCTCCCTTTGCAGCAAAGCATCAAATTGCAAGCCAAAAGTTTTTTCCAATTCCCCCTGCAAAGGAGGCTTAAACGCCAGTTCTTCCTCCGGGCCGGTGCTGCCCTCCGGGGCCAGTACAGCTTTATCCAAGGTAGATTCTAAATTGCCTTCCCATAAATTTTTGATCGCCGGCACGGCACTGCGCCCCATGGCGACAAAATCCATCTCCCAGGTTGTTACATAATGGATATTATCCAAAATGGAATCGGTAACCGGTATGTTGACAAAAGAGCAAAGGAAAACAATAAGTACTACTAACAAAGCCAGGGTGATTTTAAAAAGCAAAAAGTTATGCATATCCGCTAAGATATCCAAAGGAAGAAAACCAAAACTTCTGCCGGGGCCGCTGCCCTGTTCCCCGTCTTCATACCACCTGTCTCTTTCTTTTAATGAGGAATGTTCCTCCAACCTGCTCCTTAAATCAGAATAGGGTACAGCCCTTCTTCTTTTTTTAAAATACATTTGGATGCCCTCCCGGGGAATTGCCTTGCCTGTACAATATATATTCTTGGTATTATATTTTTATGCTAACGGCTAAAATTGAATCTTGTGGCGTCGCATGCCAATATTGATCACAATCCCTATGGAAAGCATGCTCATAAGCAAAGAGTTTCCCCCATAGCTCATGAAAGGCAAAGGCAGGCCGGTAACAGGCATGATACTCAGAGTCATGCCAACGTTGACAAGAACTTGAAAAATAACCATGGCGGCAACACCGAAACAGACGTAGGCGCCAAAGCGATCCTTGGAAAAAGAAGCAATTTTTAAGATGCGGTAGATGAGGATAAAATAGAGGATAAATAAAACCGCTGCCCCCAAAAATCCCAGCTCTTCACCTAAAACGGAAAAAATAAAATCTGTATGCTGCGCCGGTAAAAATTGCAAACGGGCTTGCGTGCCTTCAAAAAGTCCTT
>JAAZMP010000013.1 GCA_012798755.1 Bacillota bacterium | reverse complement strand
TGAAAAGTGTGCTGACGTGGGCAACAACCAGCCCGATAAATGTGGCATCAGGCGGGCCGATCTTTGTTGCATAATATACTATATTTTTACCAAGGGATTGGCGAAGCAGGGTATAAAACAGGTTTTTTCCCAAATAACTCACCTTACCTTCATGGGTTCATGTCTAAAAACCTTTGCGGTTACAATTCCAGCTTTGCATCGTAAATATAAGCGGTAGCAGCAAGGTAAAGGCCGGCAATCACTAGCTCCATGCCTAATAAAAAGAAGGCCACCTGCCAAATCAGTGCCGGTTCCGGCGGGGCTGTGGAAAAAGGGAGAACAGCGCCGCCAAGGCCTGCGGCAACTTTGATCGCAATCCAAAGGGATAGCAAAAAAAAGACAAAGGCGCTTAAGTCCTGATATTTCGGCACTAAGCGGCCCAGCGACTGGCTGAAGAAGATTGCAGCGGTAACCAGCGCCAGCCCACCGAGCATAATTAAAGAGGCCATACCCAGGGCATGAACCATATTTCCGGTACAGGCAAAGTTGAAATTAAAAGCCGGGCGGGGATCATCGGTGCCGAACAGATAAACAAATACAATGGTCAGCCCGAAAACCCCTATGGTTTGGATCATAAATTCCAACAAGACAGCCAGCAGTTTGGAAAAGAAAATGGGAAAACCGCTAACGGGCAAGGAAAGCAAGAGATAGATGGTGCCACCGGACCATTCCCGGCGGAAAAGCTGCACAGCGGAGTAAAGGGGTACCAAAAAAGGAGCGATAAAAATAAAGACAAATAGCGGTGTAGCCTGCCGGATATTCAAGATATTGACAACCATGTTCACGGTCAGAGCCAGGGCCAGGACAAAGTAAGTTTCCGTTCTTACCTGTTCCCAGTCTTTTTTGAACAACTGTTTAAATATGTTCCATCTACTTACTGCCATGCCGGAATGCCTCCTTCATAATGGACACTATGGACTTACCTTCCTGGTGACGCAGTTCATCAGCATCGCCCAGCACAGTGATCCGGCCATTATCCATAAATACAATATGCTCCACCAGGTTTTCGATCTCATCAATTTCGTGTGTCGCTATAACAATGGTTTGCTGCCCTTCGCTATAATCACGAACCAGGGCTTTGCTGATTTCTTCCCGGGCCAGGATATCAATACCGGAAAAAGGTTCATCCAGCAGAATGTAACGTGCCTGGCGGGCGAGGGTTAAAACCAGTCTGGCCTTAGCCCATTGTCCTCGTGAAGCCCGGGTAAACCGCATACCATCCTTTAAGTTAAGAAATTCCAACTGCTTTTCATAGCGCTCATTATCCCAATCGTCAAAAAAGGCGCGGTAAAACTCTGCGGCCCGTTTAATAGTCCAATTTGGCGGGAGCGTGTTTTGTTCCGGCAGGTACGCCAGCTTGGAGCGCCTTTGCTGTGGGATTTTACCGTCTACTGTAACCTGGCCGCTATTGAGGCGTACCAGTCCGGCCGCTGCTTTAAGAAGGGTAGATTTGCCGGCCCCGTTGGGGCCAAACAAGCCAATTATTTTGCCCTCCGGCAAAGCTAAATTGACATTATTTAAGGCCAGTGTACGACCAAAACTTTTGCTAGCTTTTTCAAAGATGATCACCTTTTGCTTGCCTCCTTTTCCCAGGTTTCTTGAACCTGGGTTAGCACTTCGGCCAAGGTAAAGCCAAGTGTCTTCATTTCGCAAATAAAACTGTGCAGGGCATGATTCGCGGTTTCATCTTTCATGGTGCGGAGCTGCTTTTTTGTAACGGTGACAAACGTTCCTTGACCACGTAAGGTTTCGACCAGGCCCAGAGCCTCCATTTCACGGTAGGCACGCTGAACCGTGTTAGGATTAACTTTATACTGCTCCGCAAAATTGCGTTGTGACAGGATCTGATCACCGGATTTAAGTTTCCCGGTCATCAGGGCCCGTTTGTGCAGTTCAATGATTTGGAGATAAATCGGTCTTGCTGCATCAAAGTCCATATGTTCACCACCATTACAGTGCACTAACCCACTGGTGCACTATTATAATACCAAAACGTCTATGAAATTGTCAATATGTAGTTTTCAAAACTATCTTTGTTCAGTGATATTGTTCCTCTTTCATAGTGACATTTTCATAGAACAGTCTTGGGGTGACAATATCTGCTTGTTGTAAACTAGCTTTACTGGGAAGGACATGCGGACAAAAATATTTTAATTTCCCCGCTTTCCATCGTCTCCGCCCTGGGCATGACAGCCAACGGGGCAGACGGCCAAACCCTTGCAGAATGGGAAAATATTTATAAAGACACGCAGATCCGCTCCGGTGAATTCACTTCAGAAAACGGGGAAAAACAAACCGTGGAGTTTATGAGTTCGACTGAATTCAATTATCTAGAAAACGACGCTGTCACGGGCTTTATGAAACCTTATGGACAATAAATATGCCTTTGTGGCCCTGCTGCCCGGGGAAAATGTTTCTATGGCAGATTTATTAAGTGCTTTGGATGCAAAGGAAAACCAACAGCTGTACCAGGAAAACGATCAGCTAAAGAAAATGCTGGGCGATAAAGAACTGGAAATAGCGATGATATTGAAGGATCTCATAAAAAAGAAAAACCCTCATTTGCTGACAAAATTGAAGTAGCCATGAAATGGATCAACCTTGGTTATCCAAAAATAAAGATTCTAAAGATCTTAGGAGTTGCCCGTTCTACCTACTACTGCTGGATAAACAAGAAAACAGTTAAACGGGCTGCAAGTGGGGGCAGGCCCATCCCCGGCTCTGCAAGGAATTCCACATCCTGCGGCCACAGTGTTAGGTCAAAGCCAAACATCCCAAAAGTTTCAAGATAAAGTAAATGGCCTGGGAGTGGAACACGAAAGAATACCGTTTCGGATGCCCAATTTAAATGCTCACATTAAATCTTTTCACCGGATATTGAAAGACGATTGCCTTTCCCGCTACGAATTTATAGGGTCTTTGTTGAGTTTATCAACTATTATAACGAACAGCGCATCTATTCGAGCATTAGTTATCTGGCACCCAGCGAATTTTATACCAAACATCTAACAAAAGGCCTTACTACCCGGGAAATAAGGGTTTAGTTACGGTGAAAACCAGGTTTTGGCCCTGCGTTGCCCTTGATGTGGAGTGCGGCCCGTGTTAGCCTGTTCAGGCGGGAGGCCATGCGCAGCGTGGTTCCCCAGCTGGCCTCCTAGTAAACACGGGCCGAGAGGCTCCATGTCATGGGGCCGAGACCCCTGGAACAGGACCGGTTGATTTTGTTGAATTGTAAGCTGCAATATGTATCCAAAACAAAAGATGAAATCGTGTGTTTTTACTAGGATTTAAGGATGGCTGTCCAATATTGGGGGGTTAATCCGCCTGCATAATCGGTATTTCAGTAAGGGTGGCAAAATACATTAAGGCACCGGCTACGGATACCAGAAGCCTGCCAGTTTTTGTGGTTTGCCCTGTAAGACAGGATTGTGACCACAAGGGCTAGCCTGTAAAGAATTAGACTAAACGTCTACCCGCTTCCTTTGTGGATATCCGGCCCTAATTTGGTGTTGGTAACGGATGGCCCCTTGCGGGCAACTATCAATACAATCTAGACAAAGCAGACAGGATTCCCGTTCAATATTATACTTTTTTTCGTCCGTTCGCCAAACAGCGCCCCCGCTGCAAACCCTGCTGCACTTTCCGCAGCCGTTACACAGATTAGTGTCTACTATAAGCGCCCGTACAGCCCGGGCGCCGCTGAAATGCAGGATCGTTCCGTAGGGGCAAAGATAACGGTGCCACAGCTCTTCAGGAAAAAATAGGGTGAGCCCGGTGCCCAGAATCAACAAAGCAGGTAACACCGGCAATTTACGCCCGGTTTTCATTACAAAAACAAAGGTAAGCAGAAAGAGCACCAGAAGGCTATAACGAAAGAAGGGATGCTGGAGTGGCCGCGGTATTTTCAATATACCGATCTTCAGCCTCCTTTTTATCCAGGTTACCACTTTCATTAGCGTATTGATTGGACAAAACCAGCCGCAGTAAAAACGACCGAAAAAAAAGGTCAAGATCACGCTTAGCGCGAAAATTCCCATCCAAACCTGCATCTTGCCGGTGATGATCAGCACAGTAAAAAAAGTTAAAAATATAATTTGCGTGATTTTCTGCCCGGTTCTTATCATAATATTAACACCTCTTCACTATATTTTCATCTATGTAGATGGACACCTTACCCCGCCCCTATTAAAAAGAATTGCCTTTCCCGGACTAATTTTATATCCGGCATTTATAGCGGAATTTATCTTTTTCCCTTGTCATTTCTTTTTCAGTATAGTAATATTATCCTGATAAGTCGGTAGCCATGGCTACAAAAACGAATGAAGGGGCAATTAAGTTGAAAAATTTTGCGCAGATTCTTATAAATTTATCCCTGTTTGAGGGGATCAATGCAGAAGAGTTTCCTTTAATGCTCAACTGCCTGCAACCGCAACAAGTTTCCTATAAAAAAGACGAATATATCACTACCATGGGCGAATATCTCCGGGGTGTCGGTGTAATCCTTGCTGGGGAAGCTGCTGTAATCAAGGAAAGCGCTTCCGGCGACCGGGTGGTAATGACCATTCTGCAACCGGGGGATATTTTTGGCGAAATTGCTGCTTTTGCGGAAAACCCGCGCTGGCCGTCCACGGTACAAGCCCGGGAAGATGCGGCAGTGCTTTTTATACCAAGGGATAGAATTACCGGCAGGTGCGATAAAAACTGTCTTCGCCACCAGTTTTTGATAACCAATATGCTTCGAATCATTTCAGAAAGGGCCCTAATGCTCAATCAAAAAGTGAACTACCTGACCATAAAAAGCATGCGCGGACGGATCAGCGCCTTTCTGTTGGATCATTGCCGGGAAGCAAAGCAGTCCACCTTCACCCTGCCTTTAAACCGCAATGAGATGGCCGATTTTCTGAATGTTTCTCGCCCCTCCATGTCCCGGGAAATAGGCCGGATGAAAAAAGAGGGCATTATTGACTTCCACCTCGCCACTTTCCGGATACTGGACCCCGGCGCCCTGCAACAATCAGCCCAATAGAGGGACGAGGGGACAAAGGGGGGAAGGGGAGACAGGATATTTGTCCGCGCGCCCAGTTAAGGAGGAACGAGGGGGAAACCCCGAAATTCCCCAAAATTGAAATTGCACATTCGGCGGTGCAACAAGGGTGGCTCCTGTTGTATCCTTTGCCGTGTTGATATTAGTTGACATGAGTTAATTATTGTTTTAAACTAATATCAGGTGGAGGTGGTTTTATGAACGCTGGCGATGAACTCATTACTGCCCAGGAGTTGGCCGATTCTTTAAGTCTTTCTGTGGATACTATCTGGAGGTACACCCGGGAAAAGAAGATACCCTGTGTAGAGATTAGCAATAGGCAGTACCGCTATAATAAGCAAAAGGTGCTCAAGTCTTTGTCAAAGGAAACAAACCAAACTCCGGTAAGGGAGGAAACCGCCCCCTTCCGGGGCGGAAAAAAATTGACGTACAGTGACTATGCAATAATTCCCGAAGAGCCCGGTTTTCAGCATGAAGTTATCGATGGGATACTGGTGCGGGATTCTTCCCCTTCCTTCCAACATCAAAGAGTTTCCCGGAGATTACAGCGGATACTTGAAGATTATTTTCACGAGATGGATCCAAAAGGCGAGGTCTTCAATGCCCCGTTGGATTTAAGCTTGGAGGTGCATACTGTAGTACAGCCGGATCTGATGTACCTGCCTGGCAGCCGACCGGCGCGCCATGATCCGATAGACAGCGTCCCGGAGTTAATCGTAGAGGTTTTATCACCTTCCAGTGGAAGAATAGATCGGGTGTTGAAACTAAACCATTATCAGTCGTCGGGAGTTCCACACTATTGGATTTTAGACCCGGAAGGTGCTTTTATTGAGGCCTATGAGCTGCGGGATGGACTTTATGTATCTATAGCCAGAGCGTGTGAAGGCACTTTTTCCCATCCGAGCTTTCCTGATCTTTCCTTCAACATTGATGAACTTTTTAGCAAACCGGACTAGCTACAAGGGCTCTGCTTGTTTATTCTGCATCAGATAACTAGTTTTAGCGAAGGGAAGGGGGG
>JAAZMP010000012.1 GCA_012798755.1 Bacillota bacterium | reverse complement strand
TCGTCAGGTAAGCCATCGTCAATAAAACTGGTTAGCATTTCTAGTTGTGTTTGGTTTGGTGGATAGCCAAAAGTTTGTGAAAAAGTCTTTATAATTTCAGAATTGAATTTTTCATCGTCATCATCATTTTTTGGTGAACCACATGAATCAGGATGAGGATATCCGGTATCAGGAATCAGGTATCCGGTATCAGGAATCAGCACGGCTTGTTCTGGGCTTTCCTCGGGATTGTCTCGGGCTTTCCCTAGGCTTGCCTTACCTCCAGCTTGAGAGGCGTTTCCCCCACTTTCATCTTTGGATCTCCCTGCACCTTGCCTCGTACCTGCCCCAACCCTGCCTCGTACCTGCCCCGTATCATCCGAGGCTTTCCCTGGGCTTTTAATAGGTTCTCTTTCACTAGTGGATGGCGCAGGAATTTCACTTTCTTTTTCTCTGTGATGAGGATTTTGATGCTTGGTGAAATTAATTATTTGAATATAATCAGCATCATCAACCGTGTATCGTTTTATGAAACCATTTGTCTCGAGTTGGTCTAGCAAACTAACGATATCGCAGTTGTCATAAGGCAAAACTTCTGCTTTAATCCTAAGCGGTCTATCCTCTAAACGCCCTTCGCGATCGGCTATAGTCCATAAGCCAATAAAAAGTAATCGCCCTAATGGTTGCACCGCTGCCAATACGTCATTCATAAAAAACCCCGGTTTGATATTTCTTGCCCTAGCCATCCACATCACCATCTACAAGATCTCTTATTCTGTTAGAAAACTCCGTCCAATTGCTTACTGTGAGCGCAAGATCTTGGATATCATCAAGGTCGATACCCGTTAAATGGGCGTTTTCGAGCACGCTAAGAACTTCTGTTTCGTTAACATAGTAGAGACGATTTCTCAAGATACCGCGAATATAAAGCAGTTTTCTAAGGTAAGGCTTGTCCTCGGATTTTCTCCGCATCGCCGCGATTCTTTCAATGTAATCGAAAGCCTTCTCCACGGATTCCAGTGTGTGATCTCCTGTTTCATTATCTGCCTCTAGGTATTGGGATGTTGAAATGTCTATGGCGTTATAAAGCTCATCCATGCTATACTTTTTCACCCAGCGTCGCATTGTAGCCTTACCACGATCGTTAATGGAATAACCAGTGTAATTATCGAAATATCTTACCAATGCTTCAACTTTATCTGTCTGCAAATCTTGTAAAGACTCCCGCCACTTTGCTAACATTTCTAACTGTATCCTGCGCTCGTTCAACTCATCTAGCTGATCTTTCTGTTTCGTTATAGTGGATGTGTCCGATAATTCCTTAGCACCCTTTCCCCTGTTACAGTCCTTGCAGGATGTGATTAAGTTCAGAATATCGTTTGTGCCACCTTTTGATACAGGCTTGATGTGATCTACCTCCAACACAATTTCCGGTGCTGAGCGACCGCAATACTGGCACATAAAAGAATCACGCTTAAAAACCTCAAATCTCTTTTTTTGACCTATAGGTTTCCTCTTGTTCATCCCGCGACCTCCCTGTACATCATGCTAATCTGCTTAAATTCGTCCCAACTATAAAGATGAATGGGCTTTCTAAATGGCTCATAACCCAATCTGTTTATTGCGTGAACAATGAACTTTTGCTGCTTTATATTTGGTCGTTTATGATTCGGGATCATGTATTTCAAAACAATCACGCCCCTTATTCTAAGAAATTATATTTAGTGAGTAACCCCATGAATTTTCCTGCCACTAAAGCATGTGGCCAATCTACAAAGTGGTTGGGTTTGAGCGCAGGTCTAGGTATTTGCTTAGCTAATTCAACCTCATTGGGCATATGATGCCGCTCGTTTCGTACTATCGTTATAGATAATGCCT
>JAAZMP010000124.1 GCA_012798755.1 Bacillota bacterium | reverse complement strand
CCAACCGGTTGGGAACTCTTGCCGAGGATATTGTCGCGCCCAATCTGGTTCCTGTGGCCCACAAGTATTTTGGCTGCCAGGGCGAGCCTATTGATTTTATGATACGGCGGATCAGGGCCCATAGCAAGGAGGCCGGACGCAGCAGGGAATTTGATGCTATCGCTGTTTTTGCAGATACCGTAATACTAAGCGAAACCAAATCGACTCCTCGTTCGGAATATGTGAACGATTTTGCGCAAATGCTCAAGGAATTCTTTGATTATTTTCCTGAACACGCCGGCAAAAAACTGGTTCCAATTTTTGCTTCCTTGAATATGGAAGACAACATCATTAAACAAGCTAGCAAAAACAAGATCTTTGTCATGGCTTTGAAGGGCGATACCATGGAAATCCTCAACTACCACGAAGTTGGCGAAAATTAGAGTTTTTTAGCCCAAACTGCTTATATAGTCTTCCAGTTTTTTTATCCTTGGTCCTTCGGTAATAAGCTTATAAGTAATTATGGTCAGGCGGTATAGGCCCACAAAAATCCCTATAAGCCAACCAAACATAAGTAAAATTATTATTCCGGCAAAAAGGCCTGCCACACCCCATCCCATGGTAGTAAAAAACAATGTGTAGAAGGCGCTTTTTCTAATGGTATTCCATCCCCAGTAAAGTCCTGCTAAGTATATTCCCAGGAAAAAGGATTCGGAACCATCGCCCAGAATCATTCCTATAAAAAAAGCTATGGCCGTATAAACCAGAGGCATATAAAGGGATTTAAGATAAGAGCGATTGTACTGCCTTAGGCAATCCTTACAAGCGATGATATTAAATAATCGTGCGCAGTAAGAACATAGCGGCCGGTTACAAAATTGGCATCCGGCGACGGCTTCTTTATCTTTGTGCAAATAACAGGGCACTTCGGGCCGCTGATGAATATTTCTGTCGTCATCTTTGCTTTTTTTAGGTTTTTCTTGTTTTCTGGACATTTTTTGTCGTCGTGCCTGTTCGTAACGTTTTCTCTTGTCTTTGTCCCCTAATATTTCGTAGGCAGTATTTATTTTTTTTAGCATATCCTCTGCCAGGTGCCTTAAGGGATTGTCTGTAAATTTATCGGGGTGGTACTGTTTAACAAGTTCCCTGTAGGCCTTTTTAATTTCCTCGTCAGAAGAATCTGCTGAAACACCCAGCACTTTGTAATAATCTTCCATTGGCGGGCCTCCTTTTGGTGTGAAATTAAATGTTACATCTAATCGGGGTTGTTAGGGTGAGGATGAAAAACAACAAGGGTATACTGCTGTGTTAATATAATTTTCGTCAAATAGTGCTAAATTCCTTTAAAAACCATTGATAAAAAAACAAAATTTAAAAAAATCATAATAACTCCCAAATACATTTTCTGCGCTCAAATTCAAATTGACTTCTTTTTAACGTTCAATTATAATTCGTTTATATGTTTGCCCGGCTGATTTTGCCATGCGGCGTAAAATATTTTTTTGGGAGGCACTGACACACCATCAAGAAGAATGCTCCTTACTTTATGCAGGGGTGCGGATGGCTTTGATTGCCGATGAAAAAATGGGGCATATCACAAGAGATGATCTTTATATTTCTGTTGAAGGGCCGCCTTGTTTGGGGGATGTCTTGCAAGGGTTAACACATGCCCGTATAGCCAACCCGCCGCGCTTTACTTTTTACAAATCTTCCAAAAAGATGGAAAGTGTTT
>JAAZMP010000123.1 GCA_012798755.1 Bacillota bacterium | reverse complement strand
TGTGCCAAGGAACTTTTTCCAGCATCAATTGCCGGCACAGCCATGGGCGCTGTTAATGCTTTTATGTTTATTGGAGTAGCCTTATATCAGGGGATATCCGGTTATATGTTAGACTATTTTCTAGAGACGGAAACAGTCTTGATTGCCTATCGTTCAATTTTTATACTTTATGTAGTAAGCGTTGTCCTAGCTCTTTTGCTTGTTTTCTTTATTCCGGAAACTTTTCCTGGCAAACAAAAAACGAGTCAATTTCTTGAAGCTAGTTAATTTTTGATGTAGATAATAAAATAATAAAATGCGGTCAGAAAAAGTTTAAAAACCTTTCTGCCGCATTTTTTTTATTGCACTTTTTAAGCAGTTTGGCTTAAAAGTGATTGATAAGATTATCTTTGATATCCGGGCTTTGTACGTATTTTTCCGCAACAGTTCGGCCTAAATTGTTCATATTGTAGGCATAGACGGCTTCGCCCTTCCGGAAGAAAAGATTAAAAGGGAAACTGAAAAGAAGAAAACATAAAAGAATTAGGCTCATGTAATTTTTAGACCGTTTTATATACCTTTCCACCGCTAACCCTCCTTTGTTCCTATTGCATACACCTACCCGGCATTTTTGATGGCAAATGAAACACCCCTGCACTGCATTTAACCTTGAATCTACTGAATATGTTTGCGCAGCTGACCCAGGGCTGATTTTTCCAAGCGGGAGACCTGCGCCTGCGAAATGCCGATTTCATCGGCAACTTCCATTTGAGTTTTCCCACGATAAAACCTCAAGGTTAAAATAAGTTTTTCTCTTTCGTTTAATTTTTGTAAAGCATCCTTTATGGCAATAACTTCCAACCATTTTTCATCTTGGCTTTTTTCATCACTGATTTGATCCATAACGAAGATCGGATCGCCACCATCGTGGTATATTGGTTCAAAAAGTGATACCGGTTCCTGAATAGAATCAAGAGCAAAAGTGATTTCCTCCCTGTTAATAAGTAACTTTGCTGATATTTCCTCCAGAGAAGGTTCCCGGGAAAGCTTGTGAGCCAACTGATCTCTTATCTGTAACACTTTATAAGCAATATCCCTTAAAGATCTGCTCACCCGCACGGGGGTATTATCCCGTAAATAGCGGCGGATTTCACCTATGATCATTGGCACGGCATATGTTGAAAATTTTACATTCTGCCCCAGGTCAAAATTATCAATGGCTTTAATAAGCCCTACACAACCAACCTGGAAAAGATCATCAACCAGCTCTCCTCTGTTATTAAAGCGCTGTATGACGCTTAGAACCAACCTTAAGTTGCCGCTCACTAATTTTTCCCTGGCCTGAAAGTCTCCCTCCAACATTTTGAGAAAAAGCTTTCGCATTTCTTTATTGTTCAAGACAGGCAGCTTAGACGTGTTTACTCCACAAATCTCTACTTTGTTCACTAGAGAAAATCCTCCTGACTGAACTCTATACTTTAGTAAGAGTATTTCCTTGCACTGTAATTTTATTCAGTCAGGACAAAGCGATTTTACTCCATTTTTTTAATTTCTTTTTTTAATCTTTTTATGATACGCTTTTCCAACCTTGAAATATAAGACTGAGAAATACCCAGGTGTGCCGCTACTTCCTTTTGAGTTTTTTCACGCCCGTTTTGTAATCCAAACCTAAGTTGCATTATTTTTCTTTCCCTTAAAGTAAGTTTTTCCATGGCTAAATACAACAAGGTTCGATCAACTTCATTTTCAAGGTTGCGTATCACAATATCGCTATCTGTCCCCAATACATCAGAAAGTAGAAGTTCATTGCCATCCCAATCAACGTTGAGCGGTTCATCGAAAGAAATCTCCACCCTTAGTTTGTTATTCCTTCTTAAATGCATCAGGATCTCATTTTCGATACATTTGGAAGCATATGTCGCCAATTTAATTTTTTTATGGGGATCGAACGTATTGACAGCTTTGATCAACCCTATGGTACCAATAGATACCAGATCATCGACAGCTACACCCGTATTTTCAAATTTTCGGGCGATGTAAACAACCAGACGCAAATTGCGTTCAATAAGTGTCCCCCTAACCCTATTGTCCCCTACTTTTAAACGCTTTAGAAGCCCTTTCTCCTCTTCTGAAGAAAGAGGAGGCGGCAATGCCTTGTTATTCGTCACATAGTAAATTACCCTGCTGAATTTAAATTTGAGTTTATAACTAAAATACAATAGCGATAGCCTATATTTCCATTGCCGTACAGATAAATTTTTCACTTTTTCAGCCCTCCTTTTTATCTGCATGGCGCCATACATCAAGCGGCAGTAAAACTTCGTATCCGGCCTCCGGGATGAATTTTTCCCTTTGGATGCCGATAACAATTTTTTTAACAAAAGCTGCGTCCCCACCTTTCTGCCATAACTTTACACTTTCAGGTTTGAAACCCAATAGAAACCCTTCTCCATGAAGTGAGCGGTATGGGATAAGATAATATTTAGCCGCATCATTTATTTTGGATAATACCTTTTCCAGTAGTCCCCAATCCATTTTCTTGCTACTGCGTAAAAATTGACATATTTCAAAAGGCAGCATTTCCTCTACAAATGGATAAGCTGTCACAGCTACAGGTGATCCGGAAAAAGGCTCTCTTAACATATTACCCGTATCCAAAAAAGCTGAAAGGGTTTTGCTTTTTCCGCAAAAATTTATTTCCAACTGTAATTCTACAGAAGGAATGTGAAAATTGAGCTTCTCCAATAAAAGTGGTCCAAAAAACCGCAGCAAAACATAAAGAAAGAAACCGGCAAAAAAAAGATAATGCAGTGAAGGCGCAGGCAAATGATAAATGCCCCCGGATATACCCAGTGGCTCCATTCCCCAAAAATTAAGTACTAAAACAAGGCCCCCCATGGCAAAAGAACATACATAAAACCCTAACAATAACAAAAGGCCCCGGCTTAGCAGGCGCGGCCGAAAAGATGCCAGGACCATAACCGGAGGCAACAGCAACTTTCCCAGCCATGTAAGTTTAACCCCCGCTGGCAGTAAAAAAACCAAAAGAAATAAAGCACCAATTATGGCCCCTGTCATAAGTCTTTTAAAGGTAGTCCTTTGCCGGATAACAAAACCTGTAAGCCAAAGAAGGAAATAATTAATCACGATATTTAGTATAATTACCAAATCAAGATACATACTTTTTCACCTGCAACCCTTCACCATCCCATCTATATTATAACTGCCCTCATGCCAGAAATTTGTTACAATTTGGCTTATACAAAAATAAAAAGGTATGGAAAATTCCATACCTAACAAAACACGCTTTGTATTATTTATAAAAAAGCAGGCTGCAAAGTGACGCTTTTATTTTTTAAAAGGTTAAGCCCCGGACCGGCGATGCCTTAAAAATGCCGGTATATCAATGTCAGTATCATCTAAACCCGTTTGTAAAACCACATTATCAGTTCGATCGGGGATTTTTTTATCAAAACCGGTTGCAATAACGGTTACCCTTGACTCCTCCTTGAGACGATCATCAATAACAGCACCAAAAATAATATCCGCTTCCGGATCGGCAGCCTCAGAAACTGTCTCTGCAGCTTCATGGATTTCAAACAAGCTAAGATCACTGCTACCCGTAATATTGATTAAAACACCCCTGGCACCTTCTATAGATGTCTCCAAAAGTGGGCTAAAGATAGCTGCTTTGGCGGCTTCAACGGCACTGCCCTCCCCGCTGGAAACGCCAACCCCCATCAGGGCCGTTCCGGTTTCTCTCATGATAGCCCTAACATCGGCAAAATCTAAATTAATCAGACCGGGAACAGCAATTAAATCAGAAATTCCCTGAACGCCCTGGCGCAAAACATCGTCTGCAATGCGGAAAGCTTCTACCAAGGGCGTTTTTTTATCCACAACATGAAGAAGCTTGTCGTTGGGGATAACGATTAATGTATCTACCTTTTCCCTCAGGTTGGCAATGCCCTTTTCCGCTTGCCCCATGCGCCTTCTCCCCTCAAAGGAAAAGGGTTTGGTCACAACTCCTACCGTCAGCGCCCCCAAGGTTTTAGAAATTTCTGCAATGACCGGGGCCCCGCCTGTGCCTGTGCCGCCTCCCATGCCGGCGGTAATAAAAATCATGTCAGCTCCCTTTAAAGCAGTTTCGATCTCCTCTTGGCTTTCTTCTGCAGCCTGTTGGCCAATTTCCGGATTTCCGCCGGAACCCAAGCCTTTTGTAAGCTTGGTACCAATTTTTAATTTGGTGGCAGATCTTGATAATTCCAAAGCTTGCGCATCCGTATTGACGGAGATAAAATCAACACCTTTTAGCCCTGCCGCAATCATGCGGTTAACGGCATTGTTGCCCCCGCCGCCAACCCCAATAACTTTTATTTGGGCATAAGGCTCTTTTTCTATTTCAAAATCAATTTTCATTTTTAAAACCTCCCCGGTTAACAATCGCTTCCCATACCGTTACTCCCAGATTTCTATTATAAAATTTTTAATGCGCTGCCAAATATCATAAAAAAATTTAGACTTGCTTTCAGAACGCTTGCTCGGCCTTCCCCTTACAGTGTGATTTCTGAGAACATAATTTATAATACCGACGGCGGTGGAATAAATCGGGCTTTTGACCCCTAAATATTCCGGTTGGGCTACCCTGACGGGGCATCCAAAAATCAGTTCCGCCAGGTCCGTTGTTCCTTTTAAAAGAGAAACTCCTCCCGTTAACACTACTCCTGCGGGAGGCATTTCCATAAAACCCATGCGTGCCATTTCTTGGCTGCAAAGCTGAAGCATTTCTTGTACACGCGGTTCGATATAAGACACGATTTCTCCCGAAGATATATTACGTTTTTCTTTGCCGCTGATACCTTCTATTTCGATCTCTTCACTGTCGGAAGCCAAATCGCCTAGGGCAAAACCATGATCTACTTTTAATTTTTCTGCCAGCTGAAAGGTGGTTCTAAGGCCTACGGCAAGATCGTTTGTGATATGATCACCGCCTACGGAAATAACCGCGATATCCTTCAGCACTCCGTGTTGAAAAAGAGAGATTTCGGTCGTTCCCCCGCCCAGATCAACTAAAAAAACCCCGAGTTCTTTTTCATCGTGGGAGAGGCAAATCTCCCCATTGGCAAGAGAATTTAAAATCAAGGCATTAACTTCGAGTCCCGCCATATCAAGACAGCGGAGAAGATTACGCAAAGAAGTCATAGTGCCAGTAATAATCATGGCATCCAGCTCCAAGCGTACTCCCAACATCCCGACGGGATCCCTAATGCCGTCGTATCCATCCACAATGAACTCCCTGGGTATAACATCTATGATTTCCCTATCCTGCGGAAGAGCAATAACCCGTGCCGCCTGTATAACTCTTTCGATATCATGTTCCGTTATTTCCTTATCTTCCCTGGCTACAGCAACTACGCCCCTGTTGTTAACCAGGCCAACATGAGAACCAACTATCCCCACGTTAATGAGGCCAATCCTGGCCCCAACCATCCGCTCAGCTTCCGCAACGGCAATGTTTATGGAATCAACAGTCCTTTCCAGGTCTATAATTACGCCCTTCTTGATCCCCTCGGAGGGACTTGTCCCCAC
>JAAZMP010000122.1 GCA_012798755.1 Bacillota bacterium | reverse complement strand
GACAAAGGTGTCAGAGAACCGTCCCCATGACACTTGCTTATTTTGCCGATTCCAGGCAAACATAAACCTTGTTTGACCCTTAATAGTTACGATGCAGCCCTTTTATTCTTCACGTCCTCTTGACACTTTTCAGCAGTAAAGGTATTATTTCTTTAAAGATAACATGAAAACCTTTTGTAGATCCAGTAAATTTATAAGGAGGTGCCCCTTTTTGGTAAAGAGAACTTATGAAGAGATCAACGCAAAGATCAAAGCCGGTGAAGCGGTAGTGGTAACTGCGGAAGAAATTATCCCCATGGTTCGTGAAAAGGGAATTACAGAAACAGCAAAAAATGTAGATGTGGTAACTACCGCGACCTTTGGGACCATGTGTTCTTCGGGAGTTTTCTTTAATCTGGGGCATAGCAAGCCGCGCATGAGAATGAGCCGTGTTTTTTTGAATGGTGTGGAGGCTTATGCCGGCATAGCCGCTGTCGATGCTTATCTGGGTGCTACTCAGATTTCGGAAACGGATCCGGCTAACAAGGCTTATCCCGGTGAATTCAACTACGGAGGTGGACATGTTATTGAAGAGCTGGTTGCCGGAAGAAAGGTGCTTTTGGAGGCCATTTCTTACGGGACCGACTGCTATCCACGTAAAAATTTGGAAAAAATGATCAGCCTTGACGATATTCCCCAGGCTTTACTTTTTAACCCGCGTAACGCCTATCAAAACTATAACGTAGCGGTAAACCTTTCCGATCGGACGATTTATACTTACATGGGCATTTTGAAACCCCATATGGGTAATGCCAACTATAGCACTGCCGGGCAGCTGTCCCCTCTTTTTAATGATCCGTTTTACCGTGCTGTCGGTATGGGGACAAAAATTTTTTTAGGGGGCGGTGTCGGGTATGTAAGCTGGTACGGAACACAGCACCACCCTGATGTTCCCAGGGGTGACAACGGTGTTCCTCTTACGGGTGCCGGCACCCTTGCTGTCATGGGGGATCTTAAGCAGATGTCCCCCCGCTGGCTAAGGGGAGTAAGCTTTTTGGGCTATGGCGCCTCCCTGATGGTGGGAATCGGCCTTCCGATACCTATTCTTGATGAGGAGATGCTAAAACATGCTGCTGTAAGCGATGAAGAGATCTTTGCCCCAATTGTTGATTACAGCGAAGCTTATCCGCAAGGTTCCGGGGAAATTATCGGGCAAGTGAGCTATGCACAGCTTAAAAGCGGTGAAATTGAGATTGGTGACAAGGTCGTTCCTGCGGCTCCACTTTCCAGCTACCATGGAGCTGTGCAGATTGCAACGATATTGAAGGAATGGATTGCAAACGGTGAATTCCTTTTAACCAAGCCCGTTTTTACTTTGCCCCTTTCCGGAGAGAAAATTAATTTCAAGGAGCTGATTTAGCTCCTTTTATTTCATAACGCTGTTTCCTGTGTCTTTTAATACAGGAGGTGCCTGTTTTTATGAAACAAAAAGTGGTTTTATATTTTCATCCCAATGTGACAGAACAACCTTTTACCTATTATTTGATAAAAGATCATAATCTTATGGTCAATATTCTTAAAGCAGATATCAACCCTCGTAAGGAGGGCCGTGCCGTCGTCGAAATCAGCGGCAAGGAGGAAGACTTCCAGAGCGCTTTGGGTTTTTTGCAGTCCAGGGGGGTCAAAGTTTTACCCCTTGAACAGGAAATCGTCTGGGTGGAGGAGCGCTGCACACATTGTGGAGCCTGCAGTGTAATTTGCCCCACCGGTGCACTTATTATCGAACGCCCGGAAATGACGGTAAGGTTTCTTAATGATAAATGTGTTGTTTGCGAACATTGTATCAAAGCCTGCCCTTCGAGGGCTATGGAGGCCCGGTATTAAGGTGCGCCATACCAAGAAAAGTTACCGCCGGGGGCTTTGCCCCATCGGGATGAGTTCTTTTGCCGTAAGCGTCAAAGAGACAGATCTTTGGCTGGCAGTCGATGAAAAGATCCAAATATCCGGTTTGCCGGGCAAAGTGGAGCAGTTTCTCCGGCGGGAAAGAGGCTTTTTGGAGCGTTATATTGAAGAAGATCCCTTCTTTTTACAGACGTATGAGCCTTACGAAGCGGCACCCGGGGCACCGCCCATTGTCCACGATATGGTGCATGCCGGAAACAAGGCCGGGGTTGGGCCTATGGCTGCCGTGGCCGGTGCTTTAGCCCAATATGTAGGGCAGTGGCTGCTTGAAATATCATCCCAGGTAATTATTGAAAACGGCGGCGATATCTTTCTGCGTTGCGATCACCCTGTAACAGTAGGAATATTTGCCGGAAATTCGGTTTTTAGCGAGAAGCTGGCCCTGAAAATCAAACCACAGGCCGGTTCCCAGGGAATCTGTACTTCCTCCGGAACCGTGGGCCATTCCTATAGCAGGGGGAAGGCTGATGCTGCCGTGATACTGGCGGAAAATGCCATCTTGGCGGATGCTGTCGCCACCGCTGCAGCTAATATGGTTCAAACACAGAAAGATCTAAGCATGGCTGTGAAATTTGCCAAAAAAATAGAAGGAGTAAGGGGTATTCTGGTTATTTTGGGGGAAAAACTGGCAGCTTGGGGCGAAATCGAACTTGTTGGCACCTAAAGCACCGTGCAGGTATTATTTCCCGGAAAATATTCGGAAAGTGGGGATTATTCCTGGATTAGCGGAACAAATCGGCAGCCGCAAAGATCTTGTTTGTCCAGGCTGTCTTCTCTTTTGGTTAGCAGTAACAAGCTTTGCACAGATATGTCTCCTACGGGTATAACCATGCGTCCCCCAAAAGCCAACTGCTCCAAAAGGGGTGGGGGAATGCTCTTTGCAGCCGCGGCAACCAAAATTGCATCAAAAGGCGCCTCATCGGGCCATCCCCTGGCGCCGTCCCCGGCTGCAAAGCTGATGTTTCTGTATCCGAGTTCCTCCAGTATTTCTTTGGCCTGATCTGCTAAAGAAGGAAGTCGCTCTACAGTGTAAACATGTTCTGCCAGTTCAGCCAGAATAGCAGTTTGGTAACCGGAGCCGGTGCCTATTTCCAACACCTTTTCATGTTTCTCCAGCTTTAGGGATTGGGTCATAAGGGCAACTATGTAGGGTTGGGAAATAGTCTGTTCCAGTCCGATAGGCAACGGGTGATCCCCGTACGCCATATGCTGTTGCGAGGGATCTACAAAAAGATGGCGGGGCACTTTACCGAAAACCTCCAAAACCTGCGGATCATCGATCCCCCGTGAAACTAATTGGTTTTGGACCATGCATTCCCGCTGTCTGTGGTATCTTTGTTCTTCCATGAAACGCATTCCTTTCAGATTGTATCTGATGTAGTCAAACAAGGATGGATCAAGACTTGGTCGGTAGCCGGTGATTTTATTATATATGCTTTAAAATTTATTTGCAATTATTTGGTAAGGGATGGAGGTAGAAGAATATTGTTTTTTGAACAGGGGCCCATCCGCCCCCCCAGTGAGGCGGAAAGTCTTTTTATCAGGGTTACCCGGAACTGCCCCTGGAACAAATGCCTTTTTTGTTCTGTTTATAAAGGGGAAAAATTTTCCAGGCGAACAGTTGCTGAAATCAAAGAAGATATAAAGTCCTTGCAGGATGCAGCCATCAGGGTAAAAGCTTATGCTTTCCAAGCAGGTGATGGTACTCATATTACCAGGGAAACTTTGGAGACCGTTCATCGCCAGGAACCCGAACTGTTACAGGTAGCTGTCTGGCTGCACAGGGGCGGAAAAAATATTTTTTTGCAGGATGCCGATAGTTTTGTAGTGCCGCCGGAACAGCTTGCAGAAATTCTCGCTTTCGTTAAAGAACAATTTCCCACGGTGACGCGAATTACCATTTATGGCCGGGCCAAATCTGCTAACAGGCGCAGCGTTGAAGAGCTTAAAATGTTACAGGAAGCAGGTCTGACCAGGGTGCATGTCGGGTTTGAATCCGGATATGATCCCCTTCTTAAATATATACAAAAAGGAGTTACGGCGGAGGAACATATTGAGGCCGGTTTGAAGATCAAGGAAGCCGGTTTGAGTCTAAGTGAATACATTATCCTGGGTCTGGGAGGGCAGCAGTTATGGAGAGAGCATGCCTTGGAATCAGCCAGGGTTTTAAGTATAATTGATCCGCATTTTATACGCATTCGCACCCTTTCCATGCGATCGGGAATGCCCCTTTTGGAAAAGGTTCGGACAGGGGAATTTCAGCTGCTAAATGATGATGAAATTGTCAGGGAAGAAAGGCTCTTTTTGGATAATTTGGAAGGCACCGGCTACTGTGTAAGCGATCATATTCTCAATTTGCTGGAGGAAGTCGAAGGTAACCTTTCTACTGACAGGCAGGCTATGATTGATGTCATAGACAGCTATACAAACATGCCTATTGATAAAAGGGCCAATTTCCGTTTGGGAAGGAGATTGGGTCTTTACCGGTACATAGGTGATATGGATGATAAAGGGCGTTTTTCCCGGATAGAAGCTTTGCGAATAAGACTGCAGAAGGAGGGTCAGGATCTGGACGAATTCCTGGATGACTATCGTTCCAGATATTTATAAATAAATTTGCTTTTGGAAAATGAAAGGAGGGGGCTACCGCCGTTGTTTAACTTAATAATGGAGAAAAAAAGGATTTTGGCGAAAAAATTGAAGGAAAATAAATGGGTTTTTATTGTGTTCCCGGTTCTTGTTCTTTTGGTTTCCGGGTTTTTTTGGGGCCAGGAGGCCATAGCCGGCACTTTGTCTGTACCGGGTTCGGAAAGCGATCCTTTGGTGACTGCCAGCTGGGTGGAGGCCAAATTTGAGGCCCTGTCCGAAAACTTAAAAGAGGAACAGAGGAAAAGGCAGGTGTTGGAAGAACGTATTCGACAATTGGAGGCCGGCGCCGGTATCGAAGTTCCTTTCGAACCTGAGCAGCCTGTTGTTGTTGCACCGGCATTGACATATGAAATTGTGACGGTAGATACCGGCAAAAGAATACTCAGCGGTGCCGGTACAGAATTTGTTCTTCGCAGCGGCCGGGCCATGGCCATAGCCGGCCCCGGCGGGGGTCTCTCTGATCTTACTTCGGGGCAGGATCTTTCCTCGGGTGAAACTATCAATAGAGATCATCTTATCCTTTCAGCACGTGAAGACGGGCGGGGAGCTGTAGCAGAAACAGATGCTATTTTCCTGATACGGGGTGGATATGAAATAAAATAATGGGTAAAATACGTTTTCAGTGATCACGGCCGGGAGGGGGAGGGGATATGACCTGTATTGCTCTTTCGGGTTATTATGGGTTTCATAATATTGGGGATGAAGCAATCTTGGAGGCGATCACCTCTGCTTTCCGGTGCTATCATCCCGGGATCGAAATAGTTGTTTTTTCGGCTGATCCCCTTCACACCCGGGAAGTCTATGGTGTTGAGGCTATATCCCGTACCCACATGCCTTCCATAATCCGCGCTCTCCGCCGTGCCAATCTTTTAGTCAGTGGAGGCGGAGGGCTTTTGCAGGATGTTACCAGCCCGCGTTCCGTACCCTATTACCTGGGGATTATGGAGCTGGCTATGTTGCTGGGCACCAAAGTTGCAGTTTATGCCCAAGGTATCGGGCCTCTGCAAAACAGATGGAGCCGTTTTTGGGTAAGAAAAGTCTTCTCCAGGGTAAACTGGGTCAGCGTCAGGGATGAGGCATCGGCACATTTTCTTGCAGAAATTGGGTTAAAAAGGGAAATAAAAATTACTGCCGATCCCGTTTATTCACTGGAGCCTGCTACCAAGGAGGAAATCATATCCTTCTGGCAATCCCATGGGATCAAAAAATCCCGTTTGGAACCGCTGGTAGGTGTGGCTTTGAGGCCTTATCCCGGGGAAACCGAATTTGATCAAAGGCTTATGCAAATCATTAAAGATGGTTGTAATTATTTGCAAAGCGAATTTGGTGCCAGGCTGGTTTACCTGCCATACCATCCGAAAAAAGATTTGCCTTTGGCCAAAGCTTTGGCCTCTACGCCTTCATCGAAAGGGATAATTATTGAAGGGAACCTTACTTCAAGAGAAGCTATAAAACTCATGGGAGGCCTGGATCTTCTGATCGGAATGCGCCTCCACGCTCTTATTTTAGCGGCAATATGCGGCGTGCCTTTCGTGGCACTACCCTATGATCCCAAAGTCAATGCCTTCCTTGATTTGGTGGAAATTGACAACTACATAATGCCTGAAGAGCTGACTTTCCAGAACCTGTTGGCCAATCTCAAAGTTGTTTTATATCAGAAAAAAGAAAGTGCAAATAAAACAAGTCTGGTCATTGAAAAGCAGAAAGAAAGGGTAAATAAGGCTATTTGCGAACTGTTCCGCCTTGCTTCTACTTGATATAATTGATGTGAATGTTACAATATTTTTGGAAAGGAGGTTGCGGCCTACCAAAAAAGCAAATTTTTAGGCCGACAAGGCATGATTTCTGTTAAAGTTAAGGGAGTAGGAATGGATCCGGATCAAAATTCCCTTTTAGTGCTAATGGATCAGGATGAGACGATGGTGCTTCCAATTGGGATCGGTTTGAGTGAAGCACAGGCCATATCTTTAAAATTAGGCGGGCATGTGCTGCCCCGGCCACTTACCCATGATCTGGCAGCTACTATTTGCCTCAGTTTGGGGGCTTCCATAAAAAAAGTTGTAGTTAACGATTTTTATGAAGGAACATATTATGCCCAGGTTTTCCTGGAAAGGGAAAACAAGGAATTTGTCGTAGATTCCCGGCCAAGCGATGCCATAGCTCTTTCTTTAACCAGTGGTTCGCCTATTTTTATCAGCGAAAAGGTGGCAACCCAGTGCCTGCCTTTCGAAGAAATAATAAAAGAAAATATCGAAAATATTTTCGGGGATGATGATGAGTTTTTGCATTAATAAACTCTAATGCGGGCTTCTAAAAACACAATCGTTTAATTACAAGATCCATTAAATAAAATCCGTTATCTCCTCCAAAGAAAGCTTTTGCGCCTTTGCCGGGGACTCTGCGGGATAACCCAAGGGTACCATGGCCACGGGCCTTAGTACCTGCAGGTTAATGCCCAAAGCTTCGGCCGCAGCCTTTTCGCGGAAGGCCCCCACCCAACAGCAGGCAATGCCTTCCCCCACAGCACATAAGATCATATTTTGGGTGGCAGCCGCTGTATCCTGCAAGGCGTAAAGCTCTGCTCCTCTCCTTCCGTAAGAAGCCCCGGATCGAACCAAATCAGCGCAGACAACGACTATAACCGGTGCGGTGGTCATCCATGTTTGCCCCAAAGCTGCTTTGGCAAGTTTAGACTGCATGTCCTTGTCGCGTACTACAAAAAATTTCCATGGCTGAACATTTCCGGCTGTCGGGGCATGTCTGGCGGCATCAAGTAATTTAAAGATGATTTCATCCGACAGGGGGTTGCTTTTAAACCTACGGATGCTTCTTCTTTTCTTTATTGCTGTAAAAACATCCATTTCTTTACCGGCACTTCCTGAAACCACTTCATCCGGAGTGACAGATGCTAAGGCCGGAATTTTGCAGTGGTTTAATACTTGTCCGGCTTTCACCTCCTAAAAAATTATCTAGCGCATAAACATGATGCGCGTTCCCGTTGCCAGGAAGGCCAGCCCCAAAATTTTCCACCAGGAGAAGGGGATGGCCTGCGTACCAAAAAGACCAAAGTGATCAATTACCACAGCTGTGGTTACCTGGGCGGCGACAATAGCGGTAGTGGCATTGGCGACCCCTACACGAGGAATACTGGCGGCCACACCGTAAGTGATAAGAACAATAAGAACGCCACCAAGGAAAATGTACCAAGGTGCTTCTACAAGTTTAGTGATATTACCTTTTCCCAGCCCCAAAGGGTACAAGATCAGCAGCGCTGCCAACAAGCCAATAGCCATGACGATAAGCGTAGCTTCCAACAGTCCGACTATTTTTCCCAGTGCCGCGTTCAACGTCCCCTGAACGGCCATGGTAGAACCTGCCAGTGCCGCCAACAAAAGAGATAGTATATTTAAACTCATCGGTTATTCTACTCATACTCCTTGTCATGTATCTATTAAATAGCAAATTACCCGCTTCTATTTTCCCCCCTTGGCTTCATTATAACCGGAATTGTTGCCTGGAATATTATGTGCGGGACTGGGAAAAACCTATTTCCGGTGTTTTTAGGAGGAACGGTGTCGATATTTCCCGGGAAATAAAACTATTTTTCTTTATTGCGACGCAGCTTTATTGCTTTTAAAAATAGCAACAATCCTTCTTTCTCATCCTTGCTTAGCGGTTCTATTTCTTCAAATGCAGCATGCAGGGCGGGGTCTTTAACTATTTCCCGCCTAAACGGAGGGCTGTTTTCATTTCCCCCTTTTTCATAAAGTACCGGTTCATCTGCCTTTTTGTTTAAATAGCCTGCCGCGATCATAATTTCCTGCGGCGATATATCTAAATGCGGTGCCAATCTATTTAAAAAACGTGCATTGGGGATATTGCGTTTTCCCCGTTCGATCCGTGAAAGGTATGAAGGGCTCAACCCGGCTAAACCGGCCAGTTCCTTGAGGGTTAGCCCTTTTTTCAAACGCAGTTGCTTAAGGTATTTACCAAAAGACAGGCTGTTTTTCATTTTTTGCTCCTCACCTACAGGTATATTTTAAAACAAAAATTGCCTGGAGGCAACTGGCAGCAAGGCTTTGGGTTTAAATAAGGACT
>JAAZMP010000121.1 GCA_012798755.1 Bacillota bacterium | reverse complement strand
TTTTCCTTACCCTAGGCAGTAAATTCCTAGGGTTTATTCGTGAAACATTAATTGCAGCAAAATTTGGGGCGGGGATTAAAACTGATACCTTTTCTATTGCCATGACGGTGACCGGGTTGGTAACCGGGCTGATCAGTACTGCTGTTAAAACCGCTTTTGTCCCGGTGTTGTCCGAGGTTGAGGCAAGGGAAGGTAAGGAAGGAAAGATTGCCTATATCAACAATATGATTTATATTGTATTTTTCCTGGCAGTTGTTTTGGTCATACTGGGGTGGCTGGGTACACCGTTTTTGGTCAGGCTGGTGGCTAAAGGGTTTCGTGGGCAACAGTATATTTTGGCAGTAAAATTAACCAGAATCAGGATGCCGATGCTCATATTCAGTGGGATTGTGGGGGCAATCTCCGGCTTTTTGCAAAGTGAAGAAAGACATACTTCCACAGCTGCCATTGGCTTCCCTTACAACTTGGTATTTATTTGCTTCTTTTGGCAACTTATTTTGGTATCGGCGGGTTAATGGTGGCTGCGGTGCTGGGGACGATCTCCCAGTTTTTAATTCAACTGCCGGAAGCAAAAAAAACCGGGTATAGGTACAGATTTGTTCTGGACCTGAAGGATGATTACGCTAAAATTGAATTATGCCAACTGATTAAATTCTTTAATCCTTGGGGCTTTTATTTCCACGATTACCACTGTTATCTTCCCTTTGTTGTCTCAGGAGTCAAGCAGGGACAACCTTTCCGGGTTGAAAAGCATTATGGGTTACGGGGTGAATTTGATTTTGTTGATCACGATCCCCGCCACGGTGGGGCTGGTGCTTTTTGCCCCTCCCATTGTACAGGTAGCTTTTCAACGGGGGTAGTTTGATGCCGCGGCAGCGGCAATGACCTCGGGTGCTTTGTTGTTTTATGCGGTGGGTCTGGCTGGGATCTCTCTTCGGACTTTGTTGGATCGGGTGTATTATTCATTACAGGATACCAAAACACCAATGTTTAACGGGATTATTGTCCGTGGTGGCCAATATAATTTTTAATCTGATTTTAATTGGCCCTTTGGCCCATACCGGTCTGGCTCTAACCACCAGTATTTCTATTTCCCTGGTCGCCTGGTCAATGTTTTTGGGGTTGAGGAGAAAGATTGGCTCCCTGGGTGCCGTGTCTTATCTGAAATGCGGCCTCAAAGCCGGTGCCGCTTCTGTTGTCATGGGGTTTGTTACTTATTTTGTCTGCCATGGGTTATATGGTTTGCTTGGGGTTTCAAAATTTTATAACCTGGTCTCCCTTCTTTCGGCCGCCGGGATAGGTGCGCTGGTTTATAGGGGGTTATGCTATTTGCTGGGCGTTGATGAGGCAAGAATGGTGGTTGGGGCGGCCAGGAAGAGGTTGAAGGGTTGATTTGAATAAGGTGGGCCTTTTGGGAGCAGGTGCTCTTACAAACAGGTACGGCTGAAAGCTGAACATGTGCGGATAGAAGGTTGATCGAAAGGTTAAATTTGCTCAACTGCCGAGGCCGGCAACCATAGCCTGTTGATCCTACCCTTGAAACTGATTTTACCGTAAACTAAAATAAAAACCTATTTTTGGTAGGATTTTAATGATGCTTGTCGAATAAAACTGCAACCGTATTCTGGAAGACGACACAGCAATTGCCATCATCTCAGTATAGAAACTAAAAAACCCGGCCTGATTTGTTAAAACCAGAACAAATACGGTTACGGGTTTTTTTAGATGGTACCCTTTTTGGTCACTGTAAAGGGGGGGGGCTGGATATCCATGAAAGGGAATATTCACGACAGATCACAAATACCTAACAATTAATAATTATTACTGATCATCAGTAAAACCCATAAGAAGGGATGTTACACGACACAGTCGGTAATAATTACGTTATGTGAAATTGGATAATAATAGACATTTTGAAATTGGTTGATAAACGCTATTGCATTGGGGTGATAATAATCTGTGCACATCCAGTAGTAAGTTATGTACTACCTTATTGCATTCATGTTCCTGAGGGAAGATATTTCATAAGATTCAATAGAGGACAATACTATTTGAAAAATATTTTTTTAGAAGGAGGAAAAAGACCAGATGGTAGTGTAATTTCTGGTCCAGCAGTGGAAATTTTTAACGATGTTTTTGGACGGGCAGGTAGTTCAAAATTTACCATATATTTCTTAGATATAAACATTACAAACAAGCAAATCCCGTTACAAGAAGTAATGCATTATCTAAAGGTAGCATTGGAAGTTGGTAATAGGTTTTTAAGTGTTTGTCGTGACCAAGATGTAAATTCAAGCGGTATTCCTTCGTTTCATATTATACCTGTAACCGTTAATGATGTAACTATGAAAGAAATTGGGTTAGCTGACGAAAATTTCAATGAGATTCCGAAGACCAATTCAATTATGCCTCTTCCCGGGGAAGTTGCTGTAGGACCTGAGGCAGTGCAACGTTCAAAAGAAGTTATGGATAGTATTGTTTATATGCTAGAAAATGATATTTCAATACCAGTTTGGCGGATACTGATAAGGTCAGCTCAGAATCATCTTTGGAGAGCCGAATACAGAATTGTACCAGTTGAGGCAAATACTGCCTTTGAGGGAGTAATTATCCATGAATTACACCATTATTTACAATTGGCAGGATTATGTAAAAATATATATGAAAGTAATCTCTTATCAAGAATTGAAATGCTTCAGAAATACTCTAACAAGGTTAGGATTAATAAGGGAAAAGAACCTATAGAGTGGGTAAATACCAAAGACGGCTGGAAAAAACTAAGTGGAGTAAATGAGATTATTGATTGGTATAACAAATGTTACCTTTTGCGAAATAGAATTATTCATGAATCTGTTGTTAATATTAGTGGTTTAGAAGCTAAAGAGTCATTAAACTCAACAATTAAAGCAATCAATTTTATTAAAGGATTAAGTAGGATATGAAATTCCTAACATAGCGACAGCCCAACTTCACATAACCGTAGGGTTTTCGCAAGGGTGCGGAAAGTAAAATCATGATGTCGGACAAGCTAGTTGAATCATGAAGTTGACGCGACCACATCGATTCGTTAACCGAGTCGGAGGGGAGGATGGAACAAGGAAGATGACCCGCCTGTAGGCTCATCGACATCGGCAATCCCAAACGTTATACGAAATTATATCCTTTTATTAAAATTAGGGGTTGGGGGGGATTCGATGTGTCATTGGAGGGGTTTAATGTTGCCATAAATTATTTTGTTGATCATAATAGGAAGCCTTTATAACAGCTTACCCACGTTGATGCATGTTATGGGCCTGGTACTAAAAAAGGCTAAATCGAATATCGACAAAATGGTCAATAATGGGCAAGTCTGCAAGTAGGTGTCCGATAATGAAGTTGCCTTTCATTAAGTCTTGCCCGCAAAAAGGAATTTGATAATGCATTCAGTACATATCGGGAAACTATTCTTGCCCATGATCTTGTTCCGGAAAGTTTTGTTGTTTCTTTGGTGAGTCAATTTGATGTCCTTGTAGGACAGTTACTTAGATCGGTATATTTTGCAAAACCAGCACTACTGAATTCATCAGAATCTAAATTAACTGTCTCAGAAATATTTGAATATGACTCCTTTGATGAGGTCAAAAACTATTTTATTGGGGAAGAGGTTACCTCCCTTCTTAGAAAGAGTCACCCTAAACAATTTGATTGGCTAGAAAATAAATTATCAATGGAACTCAGAAAAGGGCTAGATATCTGGCCTTGCTTTGTAGAAGTCACCCAAAGACGTAGCTTGCTTGTGCATACCGATGGAATTTGCAGACAAGTTGTTCGATTAGCTTTTTTAACACCGTAACCAGCCGACTTTATATAAAAAGTTTGAAATTTTATACCTGAGTTACGTCCAAGCCTGTAAGTTGGGCGATGCGGAAGGCGCAGAATTGGATCACAACGTGCGCTGCGTTGCGAGGGGATGTGGCTGTCTTGCACGCAAAAGTCGCTATCATCGGCTCCGGGACAACGAGCAACATTGGTTCAGGGTCAGTAATTCTCTATAGGCATGAAGATAATTGCGGAACCGCTTCTTTGATCGGCATTTACGTTGGGAGTGATCGCTATGAGCGCAAAAAGGCTCCTTGGAAGATTCGGCTCGAGCACGAAACAGCAAAATTCGTGGCGGGGTGGGATTGGGAGAGGGTTTTATTTGTGTGGCGGAACCGAGTGGGGGATTTCGGGGTGGATGTAGAACAGCTTTTTTCCGATATTAGTGTGCACGATCCTAAATATCCCACCGGTCGCGAGCCTTTTATTACCTGGTGCCCTATAAATGAGTTGGCGGAGTACAGGAAGGAGTTACAAAGGCATTATGATGCTTTTCCGGGTGCTTACGGGTCCGTGAAAGAATATATCGGCAATAAAGGGGAGCACGTCACGCTTACGTATCTTTCAAAAGCCAGACATAACTTAAGTTCTCTTGTCGGCATTCTTATTGCCGCTTCGCTTTTTTCTCGGATGGGCAGTACCAGGGGCCGTTATCCGGACACTTGGCCGAGCCGCCACTGCGTTAAATCGTTGCTGGACATGGCCTTGGCACCATTTGGTG
>JAAZMP010000120.1 GCA_012798755.1 Bacillota bacterium | reverse complement strand
CGCTCTACCCTTGCCCTTTTCTCCTGTTGCTGCCGCCTTTCTTCCTCGTCCAGATATTTTGCTACCTGGCAGCTGCAAGCCGGCAGGATCCAACGGTTTAACACCGGTATTAAAACGGGCACTACCTGCCGCCCGCAATCAGGACACTTATGGCCCCCGGACAAACTCTCTGTATTTTCCGGCCGGATCTGCCCGGGCAGGGCCTCCTGCAACGTTTCTCCTATTTTTTTCATTGTCTTTACTCCTCCATTCATCAGCCTTTTGCATCCAGTTTCGCAACTGTGCCCGCGGACTGGAGTTCTTTTTTAACGGCTTGTCCCGCTTGTAGTCACGCCACTTCTTAAACTGGTAAACCATATCCAAAGCGGGGTAATCCAGGGATAAATCACGTAAAAACTCAAGATCTTTAGCAAAATCAAACGGATATAGTTCTACATCCTGAAGGATCGTTAAAATCTCTTTTTCTTCAGGTGTTGTATTTTTAATAATTTCTGGGGAGCGGTTATTTTGAGGGGGGTGTTCCTTTTCGTCCCCAACAATTTCTGTTCCCCCCACACCCCCCTCACTAGGTTCTAGTTTGGTTCTAGTTAGGTTAGGTTGGGTTAGGTTAGAAGAACTTTGTAAGACATCTGTAAGAGAACTGTAAGAACCCTGTAAGAACTTTGTAAGAACATCATCATTAACAACGTATTTGCCGCTTCTTTCATTGCTCTTATAATGTTCCCATTGTAACCACGGGGGAAGGGGAACTTCTGGGGGAGGACAATTTTTTAGGACTTGGTGTTTGTGGAAATTTAAAATGTATAAGCACTGTTTGCCGGCTGCCTCATATCGAATTAGCTTTTCAGCCTCTACTAATTCGTCACGCCATTTTTCAATTATTTCAAGCGTAATATCTACATCAACGGGGGAAGGAAACAACTGGATTTTAAACGCAAATGAGCTATCCTCCAGGCACCCGCTGTCGTCTGCCAATTGCACCAGCCCCATGTAAAACCAGCGTTTATCCCGGGACCACTGCAATAGATCCGGGTCTGTCCAAAACGAAGCCTTTATTTGACGATTATGAAGTCTCAAGATATTTCCTCCCCCGTTGACGTTGATTAGGTTCTATCCAACTTAGGCAGCGGCTTCTCCCTGACCACTTTTTCCCTTCCATTGTTCCGGTTCTTAATATGCAATTTCCCGATGTGCAACAAGTTCTTTATAATTAGCCAATTGGCTGGATCCAGCCGGCGCAACTGCAGGAGTTGCTTCTGTTTCCTGGTTGGCCGCTTACCTCTGACGGTCATGGGCCTGCCTCCTTTCTTGAGTTTGCCAGACCCGGCCGCACTTTTCGCGCTGTTTGCAAGGTTAAGTAAATATCCGAAAGCGCACAACCAACCGGCCGCACTTTTCGCAATGCCAGATCAGGTATTTTATTTCGACTCGTCCTGAACAGTCCCGGTAAACGCCAAGATGTTTCCCCTCGCCGCCGCAGTTTAGGCAGCGGCTTCTCGTTGCTGTTTTCATCCCCATTCACCCGGAACGCTATCCTTGGTTTCCCAAAGATGAAAACAATTCGGATGGATATTTACGTATTGTTCCGGGTGGGGCAATATCATTACCATGGTTACATTCTCAGGGGTAAAATTGTATCTTGCATCCCGGACTTCTTCCCATGTCGGCAATCTTTGTGGATGCGCAATACTAAGATGCCAACGCCCCCTTTCCTTGCCAACGAGAACAGAACACTTTCCGAACATAAAAGCTTTTGAACCCGGAATTGGGCTTGGTAATTCTTTAATTTCCAACACGGTTTTTAATACCTCACTTTCATATATCTGGAAAAATAGCAGGGTAAAAAAAATACCCATTATGGGGAGAACACTCGAAAGTGCTCTTTCTCCTGGGTAGCTATCATTGCCCTGCTTCTTGCCCTGCCTCAACAAAATGGACATCCTCTTCGCTGAATTCTTCCTGCCGTTCTATATGCTTTATCAGTTCGGCAATTTGTTCTTTGTTTAACTTCTTAGAGTTGTCGACTTTAAATAAAATAGCCATATAATCTTTCACCTGTTCGCTGTCAACACCCAATTCCTTCACTTTGGTGAACAAGCCATCTCTAGCTTCATTAAGGGCCTTAGTTTCGCTTTCAATTCTGGCGCAGACTTCCTCGTATTCCGTCTTTTTAACCTGCTCTGATTTTTCGTACTTGTATTCCCTAATAATTGCTTTCACCAGGTCTGCATTGCCCTTGGCTATGGCGAACATGCGCTTCGCCTG
>JAAZMP010000119.1 GCA_012798755.1 Bacillota bacterium | reverse complement strand
TAGGAAATCAGTTGTTGTATGGGCAACAAACCCCGTAATATCAGGGTTGTAATGGGGTAAAATTTATTTACCCCATTACGCAAAACCTTATATTGTCGGTGTTTACAAAGATCGCAAATGGCTCTAAAAATTTTTTTCCTGTTTTTCTTTTTAGGGGAGTAAAGCTTGATTGGCTGGGGCTTCAGAGAATAATAACCGGTTGTGCCGGAAATTAATTTTCTTCTGGTTGGAATGCTCCCATGATAAAATTGACAATCGTTTCAGGAATTTCACCTGGGTAAATTGCATCAGCCAAGGGTATGGTTGTCTGCACTTCTATGTTATCCGAAACAAAAGGAACCACTATCCGCATCTCTGTAGAAACATCAAGATAGATCTTATGGCGCACCTGGTTGATGCCTGCTTCTTCAAAAGAGTCAAGCAAGGTGGTGCTGACCCTACCTGCCGGTAACATTTTTATGGGTATTTTGGGGCCGTAAGCTGCCACCAGGTAGCTGCCAAACACTTCCCCCAAGGGTATCTTAATAGGTTCTTTTTCGATCTCCTTCAGGATGTTTTGTGCAGCTATTGTAGTTTTTGCAGTTAAATTATTAATTTCCACGGTATTAATCTGAGCCATGGCAATCCTGCCTTCATTATCTAACTTTATAGAAATCAAGTCCTGGTAGTAAACACCGTGGGCCACCTCTTCTACAATAGCCTTGTTTATAGCATCCACGGCCAATGCATGGGCCTTTACCTGTGCTAAAGAAAGAATTGCTGGGCGAAGACTTTTTTCAATGCTCCAGAAACCTTTGAACAGTAAAAACACCAGCAGGCAAAGGATAAGAAAGGAAAGCAAATTGTAATTTTGGTCATGGAAAAATCGTTTGATGGTTCTTTTGCCCCACAAAAACATAAAAAACCCTCCATTTATACTTATGTTAAAAAGGGTTTTTTAAGAAACAATTAGCCAAACAAAGTTGTATAATGGTTGCAAAAAATACGGTGGCAGGGCAAAAAACGATTTGCTAATATAAACACACATAAAACACATAGCGTTGGCAATAGGCATAGCAGTTAAAGAAATCTAGTTAAGCCACTTTACCAGGAAATAATTCCGTTTGCCCCGGCGAATGACCGTGTATTTACCGTCCCAAAGCCGATCAGCAGATGTGAGCACCCTATCAACATCTGTGCTGAGTTCGTCATTAATATGTATTGCTCTGTTTCTGATATCTTCTCGGGCCTGTCTTTTGGAAGGGCAAAGGCCGCTATCCACCAGTAGATCCACCAAACCCGTTTCGCCGGCCGGAGCTGTCATAGAGGGTACATCCCTGAAACCTTCTTCGATTTCTTCTTTTGCCAAGTCTTTTAAATTTCCATAGAATAGAGCCTGGGAAATTCTTTCCGCTCTGCTTAGGGCTCCCGGGCCGTGTACCAGCTCTGTAACCTCCCGGGCCAAAACTTTTTGGGCTTCTCTTTTGCCGGGATTGGTTTCGACCTGTTCCTGCAAGCCAAGGATCTGTTCCTTGGGCAAAAAGGTAAAGTATTTTATGAATTTAATAACATCCCTGTCATCACAATTAATCCAAAACTGGTAAAATTCATAGGGGGAAGTTTTGGCCGGATCGAGCCAGATCGTTCCCGCTTCCGTTTTGCCGAATTTGGCACCATCACTTTTGGTAACCAGCGGGAATGTTATTCCGTAAGCCTTTTTAGCGGAAACCCTGCGGATCAGATCGATCCCGGCTGTGATGTTTCCCCACTGATCACTGCCCCCGGCCTGAAGTTCACAGTTGAAATACTCGTTTAGTTTCAAGAAATCATAGGATTGCAGAATCATATAGCTGAACTCTGTGTAGGTAATACCCGTTGACAACCTGGCTTTTACCGACTCTTTGGAAAGCATGTAGCCTATGGGAAAGTTTTTCCCAATGTCCCGTAAAAAATCAATAACTTCCAAGCCACCCAGCCAGTGATAATTGTTTTCCATGCGGGCCGGGTTAGTTTTAGAGTCAAAGTCCAAAAACCGCTCCAGCTGCTTTTTGATTTCAGCGGCCCACTTTTCTACTAATTCTTCGGGATTTAGACCTCTTTCAGATGCCTTGCCGCTGGGATCACCTATAAGTCCCGTGCCGCCGCCTACAAGCGCAATGGGTGAATGCCCGGCCATCTGGAAACGCCTTAGGGCTACAATAGGAAGAAGGTGGCCAACATGCAAACTGTCCGCCGTAGGATCAAAGCCAACATATAAAGTAATAGGCCCGGCGTTAAGCCTGTTTTTGAGTTCT
>JAAZMP010000118.1 GCA_012798755.1 Bacillota bacterium | reverse complement strand
CAATGGGGGTGCGCGGTACGTTGATGAAGGTGCGCGGTTTGGGGAACGGGCCGGCGCTGAGGCCGGCCCCTACGCATGGGTGCAGTGGATATTAATACCCATGTTTGTAAGAAGACGCGAAGTTTTGAGTAGGGGCGGCCCTCTGTGGCCGCCCGCTGGATCGGGGAGGGCCCGATGAGGGTGCTTGTTTTGGGGAACGGGCCGGCGCTGAGGCCGGCCCCTACGCATGGGTGCGGTGGATATTAATACCCATGTTTGTAAGAAGACGCGAAGTTTTGAGTAGGGGCGGCCCTCTGCGGCCGCCCGCGGGATCGGGACGGGAAAACCAGCCATAGGGACGTAGCTTTTGGCAGGTCAGCTCGTCACGAACACAAGGTGACGGTGCGGATGGTGCTACTGTGTTATCGGGCGCAGGTATAATTTCTATGATAAAAACGATAGAGGGACCCTCTATCGTTTTTATATTCCACCGTATCTATAATTTTATGTTTTCCGTTCTGGCCCTTCATTGAGCTAATGATCTTCCTTTACCGGGGAATGGTTAGGGTTGTTCCGCACTGTAAAAGCGTGAATTTATCGCCCAAGGCCCGCGCAAGCTCGGCGCAAGCCTTAAGACCGGTGCAATGCCCCGCAACCACGGTGTTTACATTTAGTTTTTGGAAGGCTTGGGCAGTTTTGCTGATGCGCTCATCAGTAGCTTCAATCAAATGGAAACCACCCATCACCAGCTCCACTTCATCGACCCCGGTGATCTCTTTAGAATGGTTAACAATATTGATAATTCCTGCATGACTACAGCCAGACAAGACTACCAATCCACTATCTTTGACGTTAATTACGATAGAGATATCATCTAGTATGGTATCGCCAGAAATCACCCCATCGACTAAATTGTAAGTACCGATGCCTTGGCATTCAAAATCAGTCTTTCGCTTCACCTCTCCAGTGGATAAAACACCGGGCATGATCTCGAAAGCCTGATCTGCCAGAACTAAATGGCCGCCGGCAGCCTCGATGGCTTCGACTCCATTTTTATGGGTGATGCCAATATTTCTTATAAAAGGGTCAAATATATAATTGCCGCGGAAAATATCGGGATGGGCGATCACAGGTAGCAACTCTTTTCCGATCGCCTTTAGCATGTCCACTAAGCCCTCAGTATGGTCATAATGACAATGAGACAAGAAAATAGCATCGATGGAACTTGGGTCCAAGCCCAGTAGAGCCATATTGTGCAAGATGGGAGTAGCTGCTTGCCCCACATCGAGTAAAATTCGCCGACAGGAACCCTGAGCTGATACTTCAGCCAATAGGGCGATGCCATGCTGGGCATAAAAAGATGTTTCATAGCCGGCATAATCATCTAATAAAGTTACCACCCGGACCGAATCCACCTGGCCCACGGACTTTAACATGCTTTCAACCTCCTCTTATTATAAAATGTTTTATTCAGCTTTAGCCTGAGGAGACAAAAGCTGTACTATTAGGATCACAATAATAGTAGGGACGACCCAGCCCAAACCCTGGTCTCCCAAAGGTAGTTTCGAAACAAAACCGAGAAAAGCATTGCCTTCTAAACCGAGCCCAGCTAGAAAGTCGCCAATACTAAATAGAACCGAAGTTACAATCCCAGCAGCGGTTGCATTTTTGACGCGCTCAAAATTAGGCAATAAGTTACTGAGCAATATAACTACCAAGGCCGGATACAACAACATCAGCCAGGGGGTTGTATATTGGATAATAGTATTGAGTCCAAACAAGCCCAATAAAAAACCAATCACACTGCTTAAACCGACAATAGGTTCATATTTCAATTTTCCTGCGGACAATTCCTGAAACACATCACCAGCAGTAGATGTAAGGCCAACGGAGGTGGTAAAACAGGCCAAGGCCAGCAGCACAGCAAAAATGGCTTTGCCAAACAGCCCCAAGAGGCCAGCGGCAATATTTACGGTGAGGATACCGATTTCAGCGTCATAAGCAAAGCCTGATGATGCCCCCAGGTAAGTCAAGCCAGTAGAAGCTAGAAGCAAAAGAACAGCTACAATGGGGCCAATTACTTTTAGGTTTTCAGCTTGATCGTCTTCATTGGTTATACCGCGCAAGGCCATGTCTTTCAAGACCCAGCCACCCATGAGGCTAGCCCCAAGAGCGTTCATAGTATTGTAACCATTTAAAATTCCTTCTCCCAAAGCGTGCTTGGTGCTAGCAGCGCCGGGGTTGGCAAGGGGAGAGATTAAACCTTTTATAACTAAAATAGCCATAAACAAAATCAAAATTGGAGACAATAGCTTGCCCATGGTGTCTATCACCTGGGCTCGATTGTAAGCAGCAAAGAAATTAAGAACAAAAAAGACCAGTAGCGTCACCCAAAGCGGGCAGTTGGGGAAAAACAAAGCCACCGCCATTTCATGAGTGGCTGACGAAACTCGTGGCAAAATAAATACCGGGCCAATAATAAGCATGCTCATGGTAGTAAAGACCACCCCGAACCAGCGGCCCAATGCCTTGGAAGACATTTGCAACAGGGTCTGTTGCTGCCTAGCTACCGCCAGATAAGCAATCAAAACGCCCACACTGTTTATAATGCCATAACCCATAGCAGCAATAAACCATGCAGTTCCGGTATCCCGGCCCAAGATCGGTGGGAAAATTGTGTCTCCAACGCCAAAATGGCCTGAAAATAGGGCTGCAGCAATAATGGCAATGGCCGTTAACGGAAGCATTTGTTTGTTTTCAGTTGGATCCATTAAAATCTCTCCTTTTCATTTTCCTCCAATTGGTTTTAAGTTACAAGCCTCTTCCTTTCATGACAAAGAAATTTATTATCGCAATAGGGCACATGCTCATTTGGATTGTTGTTGTAATTATATCCAGCTTACAGACAGCGGTCAATACATTTCTGAAAAAAACTGTAGAAGGCCTCGCTTTTTCCATCTTTATTGAAAAAACCTGGTTTGCCGGGCTTTTTTCAAGCCGTACACAAGGGGATGTTGGAGACTACTGAAAAACGCATGGGTGCAGTGGATATTAATACCCATGTTTGTAAAAAGACGCGAAGTTTTTTGTAGGGGCGGCCCTCTGTGGCCGCCCGCGGGATCGGGGAGGGGCCGATGAGGGGTGCGCGTTTTGGGGAACGGGCCGGCGCTGAGGCCGGCCCCTACGCATGGGTGCGGCGGATGGATATTAATAACTCGTTACTCCAACCAAGGCGGATCTAAAGGAGGCAGATAT
>JAAZMP010000117.1 GCA_012798755.1 Bacillota bacterium | reverse complement strand
TTGATAAAAATCAGCAGCTGTGTACAAAAAAATACGGGGCAGGAGTGACTCTCTGCCCCGTATCAAAGCATTAGCCTTGCAGTTAGCTGTTATAAAACGTTTTTTGTTCTTCTATTTGTGGATTTTTTTATTCCTTGGATTCTTCTTTTTCCTTCTCGCGTTTTTCTTTCATGGCACGCCAGACTTTTTCGTAAGTCAGCGGCAAGCCTTCAATACGAACTCCCATGGCATCGTAGATGGCATTGGCAAGACAGCCCATGGTCGGGGTAGTAGCCCCTTCACCAACTTCTTTTACTCCCCAGGGAGCGTTGGGATCCACGGTATCTACCAATTCTGAAGCCATCGGCGGCATATCCAGGGCCGTAGGCATTCTGTATTCGGCTAGGTTGCCATTGGCAACATCCCCATTTTCATCAAAAAGGACTTCTTCCCAGATCGATTCGCCCATGCCCATGTAAAAAGCACCATGTACCTGGCCATGCAGCAGAGCCGGGTTGATGACATAACCACAATCGTGAACGTCCCAGGCCTCATGGACCGTAATTTCGCCGGTTTCTTCATCAATTTCCACTTCAGCGATCTGTGTTGCCGCGCTATATGCAGGGGAAGTTCCCACCGCAGCACCTTTGAAAGTGCCACCTAGTTTAGGCGGTGTATAGGAACCCCGGCCAATCAAGGCCCCGTTTTTCACAAAATAGGTCCGGGCTACTTCTGCAAAGGTAAGCGATTCTTCCGGATGCGCTTTTAGGAAGACTTTCCCTTGCCGGACATCTAATTGCTCAGGAACGTAACCCATCATTTCGGCAGCGGTTTTGAGGATTTTTTCCCTGATCTCCTCGCCGGCAAATTTTACAGCCCATCCGGCCATAAGCGTCTGCCTGCTGGCATAAGCACCAAAATCGTGTGTCGACAGATCCGTGTCAGCCGCTACGATCTCCATATCTTCATAACGGTAACCCATCGCTTCTGCAGCCATCTGGCAAAGAACCGTGTCACTGCCCTGTCCGATCTCTACCGAACCCGTATAAAGTATGGCATTGGTACCGTCTTCATTCACCCTGATGATAGCTATAGCTTGCGGCAGATCCGTACGGTAGCAGGGATAACCGGCACCTGAGACAAAACCTCCGTTGCCGACCCCGATACCTCGGCCGCGGGGGAGCTTGCCTTTTTTGTCATCCCAGCCCGATATTTCACGTGCTTTTTCCAAGGCTTCTTTCAGGCCATAGGAATCTACTTTAAAGTCATTAATTGTAACTGTTCCGGGTTCACGGGCGTTGATTAAACGTATATCAATGGGATCAATGCCCAGATCTTCGGCAATATGGTCAAGGTGGGATTCAAAAGCAAAACGTGGCTGCGGCTGTCCATGGCCCCTTTGTGCGCCGGAGCCGGGCAGGTTGGTGACAGCCCGAATCATATCGAACTTATAGTTGTCAAAATCATACAAAACGGTAAGCAGTGCCCCGGCATAATAGGCGGAAGCCACGCCCAGGCCGGTATAAGCGCCACCATCCATAACAAAATCAGCATGCACGCCCAGGATCTTACCTTCTTTGGTAACGCCTGTAGTCAGTTTCATAAACTGGGCATGACGGCCACGGTTATTGTAAAACATCTCTTTGCGGTCGAAAAACATCTTTACCGGGCGGCCGGTAATTTTGGAAAGGGCAACCGCGGAAAAATCCAGACCGGTGGCATCGACCTTGCCGCCAAACCCGCCACCGACATATGTTTTCAATACACGTACATTGCCCATGGGCATATCAAAAACATTGGAAATATGTCTTTGTAAGTAATGCACAGTCTGGGTGCTGGAATAAAGCGTTACCTTGTCACCCTCCCAGTACGCAATGGCTACATGCGGTTCCAAAGGAGAATGATAAGTGCGCTGGCCGTAGAAATGATCAGTGCGAACGTGATAGGCTTCTTTGAAGGCTTTGTCCACATCGCCAAAATGCTGGTGGATTTCAGTATTGACATTGCCGGGATATTCTTCAAATATTTGCGGTGCGCCTTCCTCTAAAGCTTCAAAAGGATCAAAAACAGCCGGAAGCACCTCATAATCCACCTTAATTAGTTTGAGTGCTTCGTGGGCAGTTTCTTCATCCACTGCAGCCACGGCGGCTACCTTGTCACCATAAAAACGAACCTTGTCGATGCAAAAAATAGTTTCGTCCCAACGTGCCGGGCTCTGCCCATATTTGGTAGAAGGCACATCTTTATGGGTAATAACAGCTTTGACACCGGGTAATTTTTCTGCTTCCGATGTATCAATATCAAGAATACGGGCATGAGCATGCGGGCTGTGTAAAAGCTTGCCTACTAACATATTTTGAAATTTGAGATCCCCTACGTACCTGGCCCGTCCGGTTACTTTTTCTTCTCCATCGAGACGGGGCAAACTTTTTCCAATAACATCATAATTGTTTTGGCCCAAAGGGCTCACCTCTTTTCTTATTGTTCTTTGTTTTGTTTTTCCGCCGCAGCTAAAATAGCCTTGACGATATTTACATAGCCTGTACAGCGGCAAAGATTACCGGCAATGGCCTCACGCACCTCTAATTCGGTAGGGTTGGGGTTGCGCTCCAAAAGGGCTTTGGCCGACATGATCATGCCGGGTGTGCAGTAGCCGCACTGTACAGCCGTATTTTCCAGAAAAGATTTTTGAATTGTATCCAACTCACTGCCCTGTGATACACCTTCAATAGTTGTAATTTCACGTCCATCCGCTTCCAATGCCAAAACCAGACAGGAATTTACTGGTTTGCCGTCCAAATGGACGGTGCAAGATCCACAGTCGCCAAGTTCGCACCCTTTTTTCGTTCCGGTCAGATCCAAATCATCGCGCAGGAGGTTGACCAAGAGGGTGTTAGCCTTTACGGCCCTGGTATAGGGATCCCCGTTTACGGTTATGGTTACCAAATGATATTTTGTTCCGCTTTGTTCTGCAGTCATTTGCATTCCTCTCTCCCCCTTTTTAAACATGTCCTTCTGAAATTGCTTTTTTGAGAGCCCTTCTGGTTAGAACTCCCACAAGATCACGACGATATTCCGCCGAACCGCGGATATCGGAAATAGGCTTGCTTTCTGCAGCAGCACGGTTGCCGACTTCTTCAAGAAGCTCATCTGTTACTTCCTTGCCGGCAAGGAATTGTTCGGCTCCCTTGGCCCGGGCAGGAGTAGGAGCAACAGCACCCATGACGATGCGTGCTTTTGTGCAGGTATTACCATCCATGGCCACGGCTACCGCTACACCGGCAACTGCCAAAGCACCGGAACGGCGCAGAGCAAACTTTAGGTAGTTGCTGCCTGTTAATGACTGTTTTTCGATAATAAATTCAGTTAAGATCTCATCCTGTTTAATAACGCTTTCATTCGGTCCTGTAAAGAAATCTTCCAATGGTAAAATACGTTCTCCTCCGGTTCCTACCAGTTTTACCTGGGCACCAAGAGCTATCAAAATGGGAGGCAGATCAGCTGAAGGAACGGCATTAACTATGTTTCCTCCGATTGTACCGGTATTCCTCACCTGGTTGTTAGCCATCTGGTGTGCAGTGTGGCAGATGGAAGGATATTTTTTCTGCAAGACGGGTGAATCGATCAAGCTGTTATGCGTAACTCGTGCTCCAATTATGACGTCGCCCTTGTCATTTTCAACTATTTCCGTCAACTGGTTGAAGTTCTTTATGGACACAACGGCATCCAGCGAAAGCTGATCCTGCTTCATCTTGGATAAGATATCGGTACCCCCGGCCAATACTTTTGCCCCAGGGCCAAGCTTTGCCAGCAGTTCGCAGGCCTCGTTTACCGTCGCCGGCGCATAATACTCAAAATCCGGTAAATACATTATTCATCCCCCTATCCTTCAAAATTGTCTTTTATTTCACAAACTACCCCGCAGCCCATTTAAATACCTATCCAACAAGATTTTAAGTAATTTGCGGCTACCACCTCCAAATGAAAGTTATTTTCGCTTGTTAAATATTTTTTTTTGCATATACTTGGGTTAAGTTGAATTGTGGTTTGAAGCATGTTATAATATATATGTTCATTGAGATAAACAACCGTTTCCTATAGTAAATTATACAGCCCCGTTGCTGCTTTTGTCAAGAGGTTTTCCGAGAAAATATGTTTAAGATTTTTGGCCATTAACTGTCAGGTTTGAAAAGCAAAAACCACTAAAGAAAGAATGATGCAAATGACTGCTAAGAAAAATACGGGATATAACGCACCTGTCTTGTACAGGGCCTTCGATATACTGGAGGAAATTGCCCGCACTCCTTCGGAACTCGGCACCAGTGATCTGGCTCGCAAGCTCACAATCCCCAAAAGCACTGTTTACGGTATCGTGCAAGCCCTCATGGACATCGGGGCACTTCGCCAAAATAAAAAAACTAATAAATTTTTTTTGGGCCCAACTCTGGTACGATTGGGAAATCAGGCCCTTGCCGGTATCAATATCCGTTCCACAGCACGCCCTTATATGGATAAATTAAGCGAGGAACATAAGGTTACTGTTTTTATGGGGGTATTTGACGAACATGGGATTACGATTGTCGAAAGAGCCGACAGCCCCTTGGAACTAAAAATTACAGCCCCTATCGGTGCCCGCATACCAATCTTTGCCGGAGCTTCCGGTAAAGTTTTTCTGGCTGGCATGAGGAAAAACATGCTTGATAAAATTCTAAAAGAGAGATCCATACCCAAGTTTACGGAAAACTCAATCACTGACCCGGAACAATATTACCGGGAACTGGATAAAGTGCGTCAAGAAGGCTTTGCAAATGATTTTGAAGAGTATATACAGGGGGTTAACGCGGTAAGCGTGCCTTTGTTGGCAGATTCTTGGGGTTGGCCGGCAGCCGCCTTGTGGTTGGTGGGTTTTAGCCACACTTTCAACGGGGAGAAGCTCAAACAAGCTGTCACCGCTTCCCTCAAGGCAGCCAAAGAAATAGAGAAAATACTGGAAAGAACGGCCATAAAGAGCAGCCACTAGAATCCGGAAACAAGGCTGAACCTAAGCCGGCCGGTAAGATACCTGTGCACACTTGGCATTTCAAAAAACATCAACCGGGCAACCAATCGGGATGCAGGCCCGGCATATGCAACAAAAGAATATCAACTTGCTCGCCGGCCTCGAGATAAGGTGTCTTGGCCGGTACATCAATTAAAGCATTGCAATAAAGAGTGGAATGAATCATGCCGGGATTTTGCTTGCCCGATATTTTAACTTTTAATGTACCGTTATCAAAAAAGGCACGGCCTCTTAAAAAGTTTCTTAGTTTGCTGGCTTTAGGATAATCATTATACAGCACGGCAGTCGTGCCGATCAGCTGTTGCGCTTCAATCCCCATAAGCTTGGCAAGCACCGGCAAGGCCAACAAGTGAAAGGTAACAAAAGCAGCCGATTGGTTTCCGGAAAGGCAAATGATCAACTTACCGTCCTTTACAGCACCCAAAGCTGGCGATCCGGGCCGCATTGCTATGCGGTGAAAAAGAATTTTTGCACCAAGCAAAAGCAAAGCCTCTTTTACTAAATCACGACTTCCCACGGAAACACCGCCGGTCATGATAACCATATCGGCGGTTTTTATTTTTTCGGAAATTTTCCGGGAAATCATTTCTGTACTATCGCCTGTAGTCCCCGCATAAATCGGACTCGCTCCTAATTTCTGCACATAGGCGGCAATGGAATATGAATTGCTGTCAAAAACCTGGCCTGGTTTTAACTGCCCATGGACATTGACCAGTTCGCTGCCATTGCCGGCAATGACAACTTTCGGCACCCGGTAGACGGCAACGGTCGAAAGGCCCAGGCCCGCCAAAATACCAACGCTCGTTGGATCGATAACACTGCCTTTGTCAAGTACAAGCTCACCTTTTTGTATATCTTCCCCAGCAAAACAATAATTTGAAAATGCCGGTAGTGAGGAAAAAATCCGAATTTTTTTGTTGTCTGTTTTCTTCACATCTTCCAGTTTGATCACCACGTCGGCCCCTGAAGGGAACGGTGAACCGGTCATGATAGCCGCGGCCTGGTTTTTACCAAGTTTGCTTTGGCCAACATTTTCCAGTGTTATTTCCCGGTTTATTTCCAGCACAACCGGGTTGTCCGGTGCCGCACCGGCAATATCGTTGGCTCGTACTGCATACCCGTCGAGGGGTGAACGGTTAAAAGGCGGAAGGTTTACAGGTGCATAAACATCTTCCGACAGCACCCGCCCCAGGGCCGATTCAGTACTGACAGTTTCAGTACCAATGGGCTGGATATGTTGAAAAAGCATATCCAATGCTGCCTCACGGGGTATAGGTTGATGAAGGTTTCTGCTTTGGTTTGCACTGATTTTGTTTTCGTCCAATGTTTCAAAAGGTACGAACCCGCTCATAAGTCTAACACCTCTCTGATTTCATTCTCTTTTTGATTCATGTTACTTTAAACTTGCTTAACATTATAAGTATAAAAAATCGTTATGTCAATCAGAACACACCGCACCCGTTTAAAACTGTTCCGTATAATTGTGCCCGGGGGAAATATATACTATGATAATTATATACTATGATAATAATTGAAGAAAATTTTAAAACCGTAAGGGGTTGTTCGCCTTGGAATCCATAAATAAGACCATGTCCAACAAAGTACTTTACCCGAGGAGTAAAATTTGGATCGAGGCACGTAATGAAAATATGGTTTTTGGCAGTGGAAGATTATCCCTTTTTAAAGCCATTGACAGGTTCGGTTCCATTAACCGCGCTGCTGCAGAGCTGGGCATGTCCTATCGCGCCGCCTGGGGAAAAATTACAGCTACAGAAAAACATTTGGGTATAAAACTAGTGGATAAATATACAGGCGGTGCCCGCAGTGGTTCTGAACTAACCCCGGAGGCCAAAAAATTAATGGCCGCCTATCAACAGTTTAAAGAGGAATCCATAGAGGCTGTCGACAAATTGTTCTACAAACATTTCGCCGGCATCTGCAAACTTTCCCCAAAAAAAGATGACTTGTCGCTATAAACAAACAAAAGGGCGGGGTTTCAACCCCGCCCTTATAATCGCCATAATTAATCCAATTTTATGATCCGGCAGGCATTGCCCCTTAGGGCAACATAGCCTGATACGGGATCCCTCACGCTGGCATCCAACAGAATGTTGACATTGGAATCCGCCCAACCGTGGGGGATGGAAACGACGCCTTCTTTCATATCTTCGGTAACTTTTGCTCTTACCTTGATTGTTCCACGCGGGGTCCCTACGCCAATCATTTCGCCGTCTATGACATCATATTTCTTGGCGGTGACAGGACTTATTTCGGCCAGTGCTTCCGGGACACGAACCCGAAGGCCTGCAACTTCACGCTGTTGGGCATCGATATATTCTACCTGCCGGGCACCGGTGAGAAGTATTTCCGGATATTTCTTGGCCAGTTCGGGATCGGACGATGGGCTCGCAATTGGTTCCACATGAGAAGGCAAGCCTGCAGCGCCTAATTCCTCCATTCTGGGTGAGAAAAGTTCCGTTTTTCTTTTCACCTTTTTATAGACTTCATATTCTTTTTCAGCAAAGTAAACGCCTACCGGGTTATCGAGCAATTCCTGGAACGTGACTCCGGATGTTGATAAGAGGTGTTCCACAGCTTCCTCGTCTGTTTCCCAGGGGAAATATTCCCCGTAGCCCATCTCATGAGCCAATTCGCTCCAGATTCTCATAATCGGCTTGCTCTCAAAGAGCGGTTCGATTACTTTTTTGCGGAGCATGATATAGGGTTCGCAGTAAGATATACCGTAGGGGAAGCCGCCAATTCCGTATTCTTCCAAGAAAGTGCAAGCGGGAAGGACATAGTCAGCTAACTGCCCTGTTTCGGTCATATAGGGGTCTATACAGACGAACAGTTCCAGGTTGTCTATTGCTTCCAAAAATAGATTGGTATCGGGTAGAGTCAGAACCGGGTTGCTGCCGGAGCTGATGAACGCTTTTATGGGGAACGGTTTTTCCGTCTTCATCGTCTCCGTCATCATCGACAAGGATCCGTATGGCGGCGGGCGTCTACCAAACTGGTGGAATACAGGATATTCCTCATAACCGAGTGAATTTTCTTCTATCGGCAGCCGCAGGTCAGCCAGTCGTACCTGAGGACAGGTCACCCATCCGCCGGGCCTGTCAATATTGCCGGTAATAGCCATCAGTATGCAGAAAGCTCTTTCTGTCTGAAGGCCGTTAGTCATCTGGTTCAAATGCCCTACGCCTTCCAGGATACAGGAGCTTTCGGACGAAGCAAAAATCCGTGCAATGCGCCTGATTTCAGAGGCACCTACACCACTTATGCTTTCGGCCCATTCCGGTGTGCAATCTTTGACATGTTCTACCAGCTTATCAAAACCGGTTGTATATTCTTCTACAAATTCTTTGTCCCACAGATCTTCTTCAATAATGGTATTCATCATAGCCAGAGCTATAGCACAGTCGGTGCCCGGGCGGGGCTGCAGGAAGATACCTTCCTTGGCCAACGGAATACGTTTCGGGTCAATAGTGATTAGCGTCAGGTTGCCTTCTTCCAGCATCTTGCGAATCTTTAAGCCTTGCGGGTAATAACTTTCTTCAGGGTTGTGCCCCCAAAGGATAATGCAATCAGCATTGAAAGGTTCCTCTACGGGATAGCGTCCAAAAGTAATCTGGCGGGCCAAGATACGGGTGCGGAAACAAAGTCCTTCAGGGTTGAAAAAGCTGGGAGTACCAAAAGCACCACGAAAACGCTGGTTAAATGCAGCCATTTCAAAGTGCTCAACACCCACGGAGCCAGTATAAGTAGCAAGCGTGCGTGCTCCATACTTTTCCTTCAATTGATGTAATTTTTCTCCTATTTCTTTATAAGCCTGGTCCCAAGATATTCTCTCAAATTTTCCATCGACTTTCTTCATCGGGTATTTCAGGCGGGTAGGGGCATAGACCCATTCTACCAAGTGTTCGCCTTTGGGGCATAGTTCGCCTTCGTTGAGCCAGTGATCAGGTGAACCTTCGACCTTAACCAGCTTACCGTCTTTAACATAGGCATCTACGCCGCAGCAGTTAATACATAAACCACAATCTGTTTTAATTATCTCCATTAGCTAAACCTCCAACGATTTAATAATCCGCGATTTGTTCGGTAAACCCACCAAGAGGTAAACAGCGAATCGCTTCTTTCCCGTGAAAACCCACCCCCTTGATCTTTTTTTATTTAATTTTATTTTTATACTGCCTCACCATTATGTCAAATAAGGCATAGCGGCAGCAAAAAAATACTTTAAGCTTGTCCGCAGGCTGTCAGGAAGCCTTTTACAAAATAGCCTGTCGGTTTAAATTATTCACCTAGGATAATACCATTATAATAGCGTTATGTCAATAATGGCATAATGAAAACTTTCCGGTGCTTTCCCGAGGCTTTCGCAGGAAAATGTATTTAATTTTAATCATCGCCAGGCTTAGGGAGTATAATACCATCTTCGAGCTGCCAGGTCAATGTTACTTTTTCACCGGGGATAAAAGTCCCTTTGCCTAATGTGTCAGCCATTATATCCACATTGTTGGCCCGGATCACATGGCGTGTGACGATTCCCTGGTAAATACATTTTGTGATGACGCCTTTAATACAAATCGAATTGGATCCTTTGGCATTAAATGAATCTGTTAAATGCATGTTGATATTTTCCGGCCGCACACAATAAACGGCAGCAGAATTCGTGCAGTAATCGGCTTTCTTATTCAGGCAACCCGGTAGACAACCAAGCCGGTGGTGTTCAAAAACGGCACTGTTGCCGTTAGTTCCCAACAGCATTCCTTCTATCAAATTACACTCACCCAAAAAGGAAGCAACAAAAGGCGTGACGGGGGAGTCATATACTTCCTCGGGGCTGCCCAGCTGTTCAAGCCGCCCTTTGTTCATTATGGCAATCTTATCGCTCATGGTAAGCGATTCCTCTTGATCATGTGTAACATAAATAAAGGTTTGTCCCAAACGTTTTTGGATATTTATTAGTTCCAGTTGCATCTGTTTGCGGATTTGGGCATCCAGTGCCCCCAGGGGTTCATCCAAAAGCAATACGGCGGGCTGCAGCACCAGGCAGCGGGCTAAAGCCACCCGTTGTTTCTGGCCACCGCTAAGTTGATGGGGCTTGCGATCGCCATATCCGGGAAGGTTTACCAGATGCAGGGCCTCCTCAATTCTTGTTTTGATCTTTGGCTTCGGCATTTTTTTCATCCGCAACCCGAACGCAATGTTTTCGGCGACAGTCATGTGGGGAAAAAGTGCATAATCCTGGAAAACCATACTGGTATTGCGTCCCTGCGGGGGCACGCCGGAAACATCCTCCCCCTGAATAAAGACTCCCCCGGCATCGGGTGTCTCAAATCCCCCGATCATGCGTAAGGTTGTTGTTTTCCCGCAACCCGAAGGCCCCAGCAGGGTAAGAAATTCCCCCGGTCGTACATTCAATGAAACCCGGTTTACCGCACGCAAACTACCAAAACTTTTCGCCACTTCAACTAATTGCACAACATACTCTGCCATAGATTCACCTCATACAAAAAAATGCGCGCTAATAAATTGCTTTCTGTCAGCGGCCTCAATTTTTTTGATTATATCATATCAAACTGTTTTCCGAAACATATCGACTCAAGTTCATCAGTTTTTAAATAGCAAAGCTGCCGATTTTTCTCATTCCTTTACAGGGAAAAACCGGCAGCTTTGTTCAAATAAAACGGTGGCCGTCAAAATAAGGGAAATCAATCAAAATCGTAAAGCATCTCTTCGGTTCCGGTGGAAGCCTTGATCCCCAGTTCTATCCGTTTTTCCGACCAGTAATCGATGCGTTCCTGGATATAGCTGATCCAGCCCCTGATCTCATCTTCGGAATAACCGGCTGCCACCAGGCTGTCAACAAAATCATCTACCACTACACTTCCCAGTTCCAGCCAGCGATCAAGTTCCTCCGGAGGAACTTCAATAATCTCATAGCCCGATTCGATGGCATATTCCTTTCCCTCGATATCGATCCGGTTCCACATCTGGGAAAGTTTTTCAATATATTCCCCCTCAATATAGTCGTTAATTATCCCTTGAATATCCGCGGGCAACTGGTTCCAGGCATCTTTGTTCATAACGATGTAGAAGGTGTAAACCTGACCAAGGGGCCAGACCTCGGTTACATAGTTAGTAACTTCGCCGTAACGAAAGGTTTTTGTGGTTTCGTAAGGAATGAGCAACCCTGCAATTACTCCTTTAGCCAGGTTGTCATAAGCATCCGGCATGGCTACCGGTCGTGCCGTTCCGCCCAGAGCCTCGACTAATTTGCCTATGTAACCGGTCCCCCTTAGTATGAGCCCGCGCAGATCTTCCGGTTTTTTGACCGGTACCGATACGGTAAAAATGTTATTCACCGGAGAGCTGGTCAGGGTCAGAACCCTGGTTTCGTCCCATTCGCTGGGAGTAAACTCTTTATAAAAGTCCGAAGCAACATGACTTGCCACCCATGCATTGGGAAACCCATGGGGAAGGTCCATAACTTCTGTAACCTGAAACCGGCCAAAGGTATAGCCTAAATTCGAAAGCCCTATATCGGCGATTCCCTCGCTGACACCGTCGTACATTTTATCGGCGCCAAGCAGCATGCCGCCCGGATAGTATTCTACTTCCACCCTGCCGTTCGTCAACCTTTCCACATCATCACAAAATTCTTGCCCAATCATTCCGGGACCGCTTTCCCCGGCAAAATAGTTTGCAAACCTTAACTTATATTTCTGATCCAGATCGGCATCCGGTTCTGCCTCTACCCCCATCTCAGTTTCCACTTCCGGTGCTGCAGGCTCCTGTTCAGCTGCACATCCGCCCATTAGCACTAATGCCAATACCAGCAAAATGCTCAACCAATAAAATCTTTTCATAGACAATAGACCTCCTCTATCCCGGTATTCTGAACATTCAAAAAAGAGTAGAAACCCTTGTGCCTCCTTTCAATTTGTAATAAATAGATAAAAAAACGAAGATATTTACCGGCAAAAAACCGGAATAAACATTTCCATGGGGTATTAAGAAAAAATGGTGGATAAAAAATGGTAGATTTTTGTAAGGTGTTTTGTAAGGCATAAGGAGGTGTATTGAAGGTTGTTACAACTTAGAGCTGAAAGTGTTAAAAAAGACTTTTATCTGTATAACATCTGTATAATAATAGGTGCTTGGGGAAAAATTACGTATTCATTATACACCGGGAATAAAGTATTGTCAACATTGGTACCATTTGAAACCGTTTCTATTTACTATACATTTAAAATATAATCGTCGATGCCTTTGTACTGATTGGCATCAACGATTTTTTTGCATTCTAAGCGTTAAAGCATATTCAAGTAACTTCCCAGCTATTCGGATCCCCGTCCGCTGGTTAAATACTTCTTGCAGCCTCAAAAGCCTCCCAGACGGCGTTGATTACTTTACGGGGTTTGATACAATCACCGAGGACAAAAACCTCGGCACCGTCCGCCTTTAAGGATTCTGCAATTTCAGTGTTGGCTTCGTACCCCAAGGCCACCATTACGCTATCGGCAGCGATAGAACTGCCATCGGCCAGGGTTACATTTTTTTCCTTTATTTCCACAACTCTGGACTTGAGCTTGGTTTTGATCTTAAGTTCCCCAATCCGCCGCTCCAGATACCATTTGATGTTGACAAAGGAATCGGAACATAATTCTTCAAGCATTTCTACAATAGTAATATCAATGTGGGGATACTTTTTGGCCATATAAACTGCCATTTCGCAACCAACTTCACCGCCGCCGAGGATAGCAATATGGGTTCCGGGAGAAACAGAGATAGCTTTTTCTTGCCCAAGAAGTATTTCTTCCACCATGTGTACATGGGGCCGATTTATACCCTCAATTTCCTGTGGCCGGCGTGGCTTGGAACCGGTAGCTACAAATACAACCTCAGGTTTGCGCTCCCTGATTGTGTCAGGATCCATTTTCCGCCCACACTCTACCTTAACCCCCGCCTTTGCCAGCTGGACTATATAGTAGCAGCGCAGCATTTCTAACTGCTTCTTAAAGGGAACCGCCCCGGCAGTCAGCAGGGCTCCCCCCAGTTCCGAATTTTTTTCACATAATGTTACTTCATGGCCGCGGGAAGAGGCTATCAGTGCTGCTTCCATCCCTGCGGGGCCGCCGCCTACCACCAAAACCCTTTTCTTTTTAACGGCCGGAGTAAGAGTACGTTCTTTTTCATTACCGGTCTGAGGATTTACAGCACAACTGACGTATTTGTCCTGAAAGATACGGTTCAGGCAGCCCATCTGGCAGCCAATGCAAGGCCTGACATCTTGAAGCCTTCCTTCTTTAACCTTACGCGGCCATTCGGGATCAGCCAAAAGGCTTCTTCCCAAGCCGACAAAATCGGTTTTGCCTTCCCTTAAAGCCTGTTCAGCCAGATCGGGGATGATGCCAAGCTTGCCGTGGGCCATGATCGGGATAGCGACCTCTTTCTTGATCACTTTTGATACATCAAGTTGATTAGCAAGCGGGATTTGGGCCGGCGGAATGACATCCCACCAGTTTTCATAGCTTCCTTTTTCAAGATGAATGGCATCGACTCCGGCTGCTTCCAAGCGCTTACATATTTCGATACCTTCTTCTATTTCTCTCCCGCCTTCAAAATAATGCACAGGACTCATTTTAACGATAAGCGGAAAATCTGCGCCCGCCCCTTCCTTCACCGCTTCAATCATCTCCATGAGTATCCTCAACCGGCCGTCGAGGTCACCGCCATATTCATCCTCCCTGTTATTCCAGGCCGCAGTCATAAACTGATCCGTAAAATAACCGCCATATGCTCTTATTTGGATAGCATCAAAACCGGCAACTTTTACCAGAAAGGCTACATTTCTATAATCATTGATTATTTGTTTAACCTCCTGGGTTGTAGCCCCCTTGCTGAGAATGTTTTCCCCTAAAACAGAAGGCAGGCCATCACTTGAAGAGATAGGTGCCTCCCCTAAAAAGGTCCAGAGCCGACCGTCCCCAGGCGTGAGCTGTATGCAAGCCTTACAACCCCAGCGGTGGAGTGCATCGCACATTTCGCTGGCCCCGTTAACATATGTCTTATCATAAAACACAGTGCTTAAAGATTTTCGGCCGTAAGAATTGGTAACCTTCGTCATTAAGGTTGAGCCGGTGAGTATCATCCCCACACCGCCCTTGGCGATGTTTTCAAAGTAATCTTTGACCCGCTCAGAGAAACCGCCATCGGGGTTTTGCATAGACCCATTGCCCATCGGTGTCATAAAAATCCTGTTTTTTAAAGTCAAATTTCCTATTTTCCCGGGCTTAAAAAGCTCCTTGAACACCTCAGAAAGCACCTCGCTTATTTGTTTGTATTCTTGCACAATCGTCCGAAACCTACCTCCTTCCAATAATGCCCCATATTATAAATTTTATACAGTACACAGGGGTACACAGGGG
>JAAZMP010000116.1 GCA_012798755.1 Bacillota bacterium | reverse complement strand
TTTTGGTAACGACCTTACATCCAATAGTATATTTGACAGCACGCACGGGTATGCGTTTAAGCGAAGTGCTTGCTTTGAAATGGAAAAATATCGATTACACTGCCAAAGTTATAAGGGTCTTTGAAAGTTCACATTTTGGCAGGAAAAAACCAGGTGAAAAAAGTGGACACCACATCCGGACAACAAAAGAGGGTAAACCAAAAGCTTATATCGAAATTTCAGACGAAGATGTATTATTTCTTAAAAGATATAGAAAAGAACAGGTCAAGCAAATTTTACGCTACGGCCAAGAATATACCGATAACGACTTGGTATTTGCAAGCAATAACGGATCATATCTTCAAAATAATACTATCGGCAGAATTTTTTCGGATTTTGCAAATAGGAACAATTTCGGTATAACATTTCATGGCTTGCGGCATACACATGTAACAATGCTTTTAGCCGCGGGCGTGCCAATTGAATATGTAGCACGCCGGGTGGGGCATCAACAATCCTCCACAACCAGCAATTCTTACAGTCATGTTGAAAAAATAAGTGGTGCAAATTTAGGCGAAATATTTGCCTTGTTTTTACGAAACGAAAAAGATTTTACGGATAAACAAATGGCTGAAGCTGAAAAAGCAGCTGCTATTTTATTAAAATAATCGTTGTCGGAAACAATATGCGTTTGCATTTGACACTTTTTTGACACTTTTTAAGCATGAATGCAAAAATGGGGGAAAATAGAAAAAACGTGAGGCCCCATGAAGCCCGATAACATCGGGGCTCACGCCTTTGCCTTTGGAGCCGGCAAGAGGATTTGAACCCCCAACATGCGGATTACGATTCCGCTGCTCTGCCAATTGAGCTATGCCGGCACACACAAATATTATAACATAAAAAATCGTTAGATCAAGCGAGGAAAAAGTTTTTGGCCAAAATCATGAGCAGGGCCATTAGCAGCCCCAAAAAGGATGCCTTCTTAAACAGTGCGGGAGCAGCAAGCAGATCCTCATAAAAAGGAGCCCTGCCTTCTTCGTTAATGACGGGGCGCTGTATTTGTTTTCCCTGGTGCATGTCTATGCCTCCCAAACGAACGCCGAGAACTCCGGCGGCGGCGGCTTCCGGCCAGGCGCTGTTAGGGCTTTCATGCTTGTTTTTGTCTTTAAGAAGTATTCCCCAGCCTTTTTTCCAATCAAGCCCGCTCAACCTTCCGGCTATAATAATAATTATGGCCGTCAGGCGGGCCGGTATGAAGTTTAAGACATCATCAAGGCGCGCTGCAGCCCAGCCCAAATACCTGTAGCGCGCTGTCTTATATCCCAGCATGGAATCCATAGTATTAACGGCCTTGTAGAAAACGGCCAGAGCCGGCCCTCCCAGGGCAGCATAAAACAAAGGGGCAACTACGCCATCAGCAGCGCTTTCAAAAAGGCTTTCCAAGGCTGCTCTTATAATTTCTGTTTCGCTAAGATCGGCAGTATCGCGGCTTACCAACAGGCCAACCTTATTTCTGGCTAGTGGCAGGTCTTTTTTGGCGAGAGCTTCCTGCACCTTTTGCACGTGGAAGGCCATATCTTGGACGGCAATCATGGCATAAAAAAAGTAAATGGTAAGAATAAAGCTGCATAAAAAATGCAGGTGGTAGGCGCTGTTTACGACAAACCATACCAAAAACGAACTTCCACCGGCAACCAGGATGACGATCGCCGCCCCGGCAAAACCTTCTGCTTTTGCCCCGTGAAAATGTTGGCGTGCAAATTGTTCCCCGAAAAGGATGGCTCTGCCTATGATCCGCACCGGGTGGGGCCAGTTCTGCGGATCACCTATAGCCAGGTCAAGGGTGTAGGCCAATGCCAGGGCAAAGGTATTAATGTAGATCAGCTCCATTTAAAAATTGCCTCCTGTTATGCATATTTTACAAGGGGAAAACGACATTTATGTAGTAGACAGCCATGCGCCCAAATGACGGTACCACCGGCAGAATGAAAATCTCTTTCCGTCAACTTTGACTGCCAACGGCTGTTTTTCAAGGTAGCTAACCAGTTTAAGGAGAAACAGTCTTTCATGCAGGCAACACTGGCTGTCCAGTGGTTTTAGCTTGCCATACAATTATGGCAGGATTACTGCCGGTTGACAACAGCCGGCCCAACAACCATTACTTTTTGGCGCTTTTTTGGAAAACCCTTCCCCTATGACAAAAGGAAAATTTAGGGGTATAATTGTATTAGAGAAAATTAGCGAAAATGCTTGGCCTAAAAAAAGGCCGGTAAACATAAATAAAGGGAAAGGAGAACTGCGTAATGGGTACGGAAAGGGAAACGAAGTTAAAAAAGCTGGCCCATTGGCTGAAGGATGGGGGGATAGTAGTTTTTACAGGTGCGGGGATCAGCACGGAATCGGGTTTATCAGATTTCCGCAGTCCGGGAGGAATTTGGGAACGCTTTAACCCGGCGGATTTCACCCTGCAGAAATTTAACTCCAGTGCAGAAAGACGTCGTAAATATTGGGCATTTTATCGTGAAAACTGGAAAGTATCCCGGGGAGCGAAGCCCAATAGGGCCCACCTTGCTCTTGCTGAATTGGAAAAAATGGGTAAAATAAATGCCATTGTTACACAAAACATCGATGGTTTGCACCAGGCGGCCGGCAGCAGCCCGGAAAAAGTATACGAAATTCACGGGACGATGTGGGAGGTTAGCTGTCTTTCCTGCGGCGATACTACTCCCTGGGAAGAGATTTACAAGATTTTGGAGGAAGATAAAGAAGTGGAAAACTGCCATCAGTGCGGCGGGCTGCTAAAACCTGCCACGGTCTCCTTTGGGCAGTCTTTACCGGCAGGCGTCCTGGCGGAAGCACAGCGCCAGTGCGGGAGCTGCGATCTTCTGCTTTGCATCGGCTCTTCCCTGGCTGTTTATCCGGCTGCAGGACTGCCGGAAATAGCCAAAAATGCTGGAAAAAAGCTGGTGATTATTAACAGGGAACCAACACCCTTGGATGGAGTTGCCGATCTGACTTTCCGGGGAGAAGCCGGAGAAGTGATGAGCCAGGTTCTGGAACTAATGTAGAGGTATTATTTTCTAAACCGGCAGACTGATAGAATTTATGGCATAACCCGGCAGTTTCCGGTTTAGGTTTTGGATATACAAACTTGGGTTATGCCTGTACTGTTCTTTTTTAACATTGCCAAGTATATATTGATATCAAAGTATAAGCAAAAAGTGAGCGCGAATTGTATTGAAACGCCTGCGTTGGAACTGTGCACCCCGGTTCGTTGCTTACAGTATGCAAGGAGTGATTTCTGTGATACCCCCTGTGGAACAGATCTTATCCGATCTTATCCGCATAAATACTGTCAATCCCCCGGGAAATGAATTCAAGGTAGCCCGTTATCTGCAGGAACTTTTTGCTGCGCAGGGAATTGACTACGAAATTATCGAATCAGAAGAAGGCCGGGCCAATTTTATGGCCCGCATTGGAACGGGTACGAAGAAACTTCTTTTTCTCAGTCATTCCGATGTGGTTCCGGCCGGAGAGGGCTGGGATTTTGATCCTTTTGGCGGGGAAATTGCCGAAGGGATGGTTTATGGGCGTGGGGCGCTGGATTGCAAAGGGCTTATGGCCCCACAGGTCTATGCCTTCCTGCAGCTGGCCAAGGAAGCCTCTTCCCTGAACGGAATGCTTGTTTTTGCTGCGACCGCCGATGAAGAAAGAGGCGGCAGCTATGGTGTACAGTATCTTTTGGAAAATTGTCCGGAAAAGATCCGGGCTGATTTTGTTATTAACGAAGGCGGCGAAGGGCCGCGCACCATAAACGGCCGGCGGGTTTATTTTGTGCAGGTGGGGGAGAAAGGAACCGCTTGGAGCAAGCTGCAGGCGGCCGGGCACTCCTGTCATGGCTCTGTTCCTACCATGGGTGACAATGCCGTGCTGAAAATGACGCGGGCCCTCTACGCCCTTGGCGATTATAAGCCAAAGATCAGCCTAATACCGGAGGTTCGTTTGCTGCTACAGGAACTCATTCGCCTGAAAGGATTGGAAGAACCGCTGGACGAAACAAATGTAGATGCCCTACTTGATAGGTTTACAGATCGTGGCTTTGCGGAGACCCTGCGGGCTATGACGCGCATGACGGTTTCCCCGAATACAATTGCCGGCGGAAGCAAGACCAACATTGTTCCGGATGAATGTGCAGCCAGCGTGGATATACGTATTCTTCCCGGCCAGGATCGCGACTATGTTTTAAGTGAGCTGCAGCGTTTTACCGGCGAAGATATTGCCATCGAAATTGGAAACTATGTTGCACCGACTTTTTCTTCTGCGGAGTCGGATTATTACCGGCTTGTTGCTGAAGCAACGAAGGAGCAGGCAGGTGCGGGGGCACTTTGTTTGCCGCATATATCGCCTGGAGCAACTGATTCCCGCTACTTGCGCGGGGCCGGCATTCCGGCCTATGGCATTGGGCATATGGCTGAAGGCTCCGATCCTGATCTTGGGGCTACAATTCACGGCAGAAATGAAAGAGTTGATATCGACAGCCTTTATTTCAGGGCAGATTTTCTTATGACGCTGGCCAGGAAGTATCTTTGTTAAACGTAAAAAAATATCATATAGAATATCATATTCCCAGCACGTATCTGTGGTTCAGGGGATAGAGCACCTGACTTTTAATTAGGGCCTCCCAGGTTCGATTCTTGCCTGGCGTACCAGTATCTAAACTCCATTCTAAGCCACCTGGGCGGTTTTATTTTGTTTTTTATTTTGCAAAGAGCTGGGTAGTTACATAAAATGTAAACATCAATACTGCTATGTACTATGCTAAAGGAGACAGGAATAGCCATGACAGCTAAATGCATCATGTTGCAGGGCACTTCTTCCAGCGTGGGCAAAAGTATTATCGCCTCCGGTCTTTGCCGTCTTTTCCATCAAAAAGGTTTCAAGGTAGCCCCTTTTAAATCGCAAAATATGTCTTCGTGCTCCTATATCACAAAAGAAGGCTATGAAATAAGTTCGGCGCAGGGGATGCAGGCCGAAGCTGCCGGAATTGCCGCAGCAGCAGAGATGAACCCCATTTTGTTAAAACCCAAGGAAGATATGCTAGCGCAGGTTATTGTCATGGGCCGGCCCCTTGCCGATATGAGCGCCAGGGGCTACCGGGAGGATTTTGTATCGGGCAGGGGACTGAAGATTGCCAAAGAAGCGCTGTGCAAACTTTGCTCCGACTATGAGGTTGTAGTAATTGAGGGGGCCGGCAGCCCCGCAGAAGTAAACCTAAGAGAAAGGGATATTGCCAATATGGAGATCGCCCTTCTGCTGGAATCCCCCGTTTTATTGGTGGCTGATATTGACCGGGGAGGCGTTTTTGCTTCTCTTTTGGGGACTTTGGAGCTGCTGGCGCCCCGGGAACGGGATCTGGTAGCGGGATTTATCATTAATAAATTCAGGGGCGACCCGGGGCTGCTTGAATCCGGGCTGGATTTTTTAGAAGAACGCACGGGGCTTCCGGTGCTTGGTGTGCTGCCTTTTATCAAGGGGCTAAACCTGGAGGGGGAAGGCGGTTCTGCAATGCCGGAGTCTGAAAAAGCAGACGGCAGGCGTAAACAGCGGGAGGAGGGCTATGATCGCCTTGCCTCTATCCTAAGCGAGCATCTTGATCTTGCAAAGCTGTATAAAATTATGGATCTTAAGGTTTAGGGCAGTCAAATCATTACCTTTAACCCGCTAATTTGGCGTTTACTTATGTTCAATGATGTAGTTGCTTACCTAATATTTGACAATGCAAAAACAGCATGCTACAATAAATTACATTTTAATATGCTAAAGACAGTGAAAGAGGAAAGTAAATCGGTGATGTTTTCTACAGAGACGGAAGGCCATGGGCTGAAAGCCTCCCGGTATAACAGCCGAAAGAAATTCCCTCCGGAGTCGAACGCCGAAAAAACAAACAATGCTGGGCCAAATGAATCCCTGGGTCTGGTTGCCGGTATGTTGATCAGTAGGCGTAAACGTAATTCTCCGCCGTTAAAAGGAGAAGGGCACATAGAGCCGGTCGTTTTACCTTCGGCTTATGCCCAACATGAGGTGGGGCCATAGTTGCCCAAGTAGGGTGGTACCGCGTGAAGCCAAGCTTCCGTCCTTGACAGGGACGGAAGCTTTTTTAAATTATCAGTGCTCAAAAGCTATAGAAAGGAATGGTATAGATGAAGATCACCATCGAACCTGCAGAAAAAATCAGGGGCCGGATCAAGGTTCCGGGGGACAAATCTATTTCGCACCGGGCCCTGCTTTTTTCTGCACTGACAGAAAACAATGTAGAAATCGAAGGCCTTCTTAAGGCAGAAGACACCTTGTCTACGCAGAACTGTTTAGCAGAACTAGGCGTTGAATTTAAGGAAAACGGGAGTAAATTACTGGTAAAAGGAAAGGGGCTACGTGGCCTTGAAGAACCGAAAGATGTCCTAAACGCCGGCAATTCGGGGACTACGGCGCGGCTGCTGGCCGGCCTGTTGGCGGGGCAGCCCTTTCACTCCACGCTTTCCGGGGACAGCTCTCTTAGGGGGCGCCCCATGCAGCGGGTGACAGAACCCCTCCGGTTGATGGGTGCTTCCATAAATGGCCGCAACAACGGTTGTCTTTTGCCCCTATCCATCAGAGGATATGACCTGCTTCCCATCAATTACGCGCTTCCGGTGGCCAGTGCCCAGGTAAAATCAGCACTGCTCATTGCAGGCCTTTTCAGCAGGGGCGTATCCGAGATAATTGACAGCTACAACACCAGGGATCATACAGAAAGAGCCCTGCGCTACCTGGGAGCCAGCATCAATAAACCGGGCAAATATCATATCAGGCTTGAAGGCCCTGCTAAATTATACGGGGAAAGGTTTCGTATTCCCGGCGATATTTCCGCTGCCGCTTATTTTATCGTGGCGGCTGCATTGGCGCCGCAAGGGGAACTGTACATCGAAAATGTAGGCATTAACCCTACCAGGACAGGCATTTTGGATGTACTTATAAAAATGGGGGCAAAAGTACGTATACTCAACGAAAAAGAGTACAACTGCGAGCCGGCTGCCGATCTGCTTATAGAAGGCGGCAGGCAGCTAAGAGGAATTGAAATAAACGGGGAAATGATCCCGCGGCTGATAGATGAAATACCTATCCTTGCCGTGGCAGCCCTTTTTGCCGAAGGAGAAATGATCATCAGGGGCGCAGCCGAACTGCGCATCAAGGAATCCGATCGCTTAAAAGCCATGGCTTTGGAGCTGCAAAAGATGGGTGCCCGGGTGCAGGAGCTTCCCGATGGCCTGGTAATCCGGGGTGGTGCCAAACTAACCGGTGCTCGTTGCGAAAGCCACGGCGATCATCGTATCGCCATGGCCTTGGCTACGGCAGCTTTATTTGCTGAGAAAGAATCGGTCATCAGCGGAGCTGAGGTTGTAAGGATTTCCTTTCCCGGTTTTTTTGAGGTACTAAGCGAACTATCCACCTGATTTCTTCCTTTAAACCCCGGTTTGTTCCCGCTTCATCCGGGTAGGGTATAAAAAAGTGGTTTTATCAAAAGGTATGGCTTTCTCCGGGTGCAATAATAACGCACTTGGCGGAAGTTTCTTTCTCCATTTTTTGCTTAAATTCTTCCGGGTCGGCTGCAACTATCTCCCAGGTGTTGTAATGGTAAGGAATAACCAGCGGAGCGCCCAGGAAGGAAGCTGCAACTACGGCGTCATCAATACCCATGGTATAATTATCCCCGATGGGAAGCAAAGCCAGATCTAGTGGTGTCAGTTCTCCGATCAGTTTCATATCGCTGAAAAGCCCGGTATCCCCGGCAAAGTAGATATTTTTTCCATGATAGTGAACCACAAACCCGCAAGGAGTGCCGCCCGGTATGCCTGCGCTGTGTAGCGCTTGTGTGGCTTTAACCCAGCCAAAAGGAAAGCTGTGTTTGCCCCCAACGTTTAAAGGGTGGGCTTTCAGATCCTCATCCTGGGCCTGCGTAGCTATCTCCGGGGTGGAGATAATGGTAGCCAGGTTAGCCTCGGCAATCTCGTGAGCCTCGCCGATGTGATCGAGGTGAGCATGTGAAACCAGGATATAATCCGCCCTTGCTTCCTCAGGTTTGATAGGTGCGAGAGGGTTTTCCCGCAAAAAGGGATCGAACAGCAGCGTTCCCTTTCCCTCATCCTCCAATGAAAAACAAGCATGTCCCCAAAAAGTGATTTTAGGCATTGTATAAACACCTCTTTATGGTTATTTTAATTTTTCTAAATTATATCATAGAATGATGCTTATGTAAAAAAACCCCAACCCACGACAAGTACACAAGGGGACGTACCGGTACACAAGGGGACGTACCGAAACCACTGAAAAAGAGGATCCTTAACCAGGCAAATACCGGACTTTGTTTGTCCGTAAAAAGAAATAGGGTCTTAAATGCATAAAATACCCCGATTGCGATCGAAACGAAAAAAGAATAGCGGCCTTTTCCGCAACCAGTGCCGCTATTCGTTTCAAATTCACTGCAATAGCTGTAAGTTTAGCTTGAATAGATACACTTTTTAGCCCGTACCCCTTAGCACGAGCTAAACCATGGAACCGTTTTATTTCCGCGTTTTTCCATTCTATGGAGGCCCGTTTTTTGTACGCCTTCTTAAATTGCGGTGTTTTTTGTGCCTGGCTAAACTCCCATAGTTT
>JAAZMP010000115.1 GCA_012798755.1 Bacillota bacterium | reverse complement strand
AGACGAAATGGTAAAGCTGGCCCAGGACGCTGAAGACATTAGACAACAGCTGATGTCCCTTATGGAGGAGGATACCAAAGCTTTTCAACAAGTAATGTCAGCTTTTAGACTGCCCAAAGAAACAGAGGACGAAAAAAAACAGCGCCAAGATAAAATCCAGGAGGCTATGATCTACGCAGCCAAAATACCCCTTAAAACGGCCCAAACAGCACTGAAGGTACTTGAGCTGGCCCAAATAGCCGCCGAAAAAGGTAACCCCAACGCCATAAGCGACGCTGGCGTAGCTGCTCTGCTAGCCTGGGCAGGAGTGGAAGGGGCGGCGCTCAATGTGAAAATAAATTTAGGTTCCATAAAAAATGAAAAAATCCAACAGCAACTAGAAGCTGCCATCGATGCCGTAACTTCTACTGCCAAAGAGCTAAGAGATAAGATTGTTTTGGAAGTTAAGGCCAAACTCGATTAGGGACAACTGTGGAAGGGCTTGGGGAAATTTAGTGCCCGCAGTCGCCCTACGAGTAGCGGCAAAGGCGGCTTATGATTTCTTTAGTACACTAAAAGAAAAAGGACTGCTATTTGAGGCCCAATGGCAAAAAGAGACCAGTGCCCACCCTTTGCTCGGCGATATGTACCAATTCATTGGTTTCCCCCAGATTAAACAGCTAGAGGAAAAATACCTTCCACAGGAAGAGCTGGAAAAATATAAGGACTCAATCGGGTTCCAGCCCTAGTCGACGGTTGGCACTCTAAGTTTAAACTACGCAGGTGTGCTTGAGGTTTCAAGTCAACAGGTTACAATATAACAAACCCTCGGCAATATGGGATTTTGATGTTGAAAGCTATAGATGGAGATGATGTACAATCCCCTTTATAATAATCAAATAAAAACCGGTACAGTCGTAGTGCTAATGGGCTCATTTAACTCACCGTTGCCTGGTGTGTTTTCATGCTGCCATCTTGCCGATTTGGGATCAGTGAGCGCCTGCGCCGCTGGGCTTAAGTTATAGTTATTTAGATGGCATCAATATACTATATTAATGCTGATATATTGTTTGACTTTAGCCCGGGATATTAAGAAAGCCAGGCGCTTTTTTTGCGGAGGTGTGCACTTATGATTGTGAATTTTATAAAAGCAAGCCCGGCACAAAACACCACCATTTTGGTGACAAGCTATTGTCCGCCGGAATATTACCGGAAAGTGGCTAGAACTGCTATCGGTTATGAATACTTGTATGGAGAGCAGGTGGGTTTTCTGGTGCCCCCTAGGGGACAAGATTCGGTATTGCGGTTGGAAATGTCAGGCGGCGGATTTTGTGGAAATGGCACCTTGGCCGCGGCAGCTTATGCACAGTTTAGTGGTATTACTAGCGAGGAAGCGTTTTACATCGATGTTTCTGGAACAGACCGAGCTTTAAGCTGTTCGGTGAAAAAGCTAACTCATTTTAAATATTATGCCAGCGCCACCATGCCCCCTGTGAGGAAGTATCAAAAACTGGACATCTTTTTGGAGCAGGAAACCCTGACCGGCTACCTGATAGAGCTAGAAGGCATTGCCCACTTTATAGTCGAAACCGGACCGGACTTTGCCCTTTATGAGCAGACGATGGAAGCTTTGAAAGCTGAAACCAGGGCGGAAGCCATTGGGTTGGTTCCTTTTCAGACCCTGGGGGATGAAATATACAAGATTAAACCGTATGTTCACGTAAGAAAGACGGGGACTGATATTTTTGAACGCGGATGTGGTTCTGGCAGCTGCGCGCTAGGTGTACATCTGCAAGAGACGGCCTCTATAGACGGTGAAATCACGGTCCGGCAGCCAGGAGGCGTAATAAAGGTCAAAACAGGAACTGCGCCTGTAATTTCCACTGAAGTGTTATTCACCTGCGAAGGCAAGATAATGATATAGTCTCCTAAGATATGGATAAGGCTGGCCCTAGGCGTCAACTAAAGAAGCCTAGGGCCTTTATTATCAAAGCAAAATCTAAAGCTAAGCTTGACTTCATCGCTTTACCGTGCTAAAGTATTAACGTAATACCACAGACCGTTAGCGAAAAGAAATGGTCCAAAAGGTGGTATGTTTAGACCCTACATCATAAATATAGGTAAAAAAGCATTCCTGTAATCAATGAAAATGGTCTTTGAAAAAATAATAACCTCCAGATATGATTAATGTGTGCTCAGAAACGCACAAAAATCATAAAACTGGAGGTCATGAGCAATGAAGAAAAACAGT
>JAAZMP010000011.1 GCA_012798755.1 Bacillota bacterium | reverse complement strand
GCGTACTGTCCATGGTGTTTCTTTTGACAGTATTTTTTCTTGGCGGATGCAGCACATTTTCTCCTGGAAACAAAGAATCTGAAACAATCCCTGCAGAACATGGGAAAGGATCCGGACAGCATGCAATTATGCCACAGGAAACAGCCCACGCTGAAGAAGAAACGGAAGTGGAAACGGAAGAATTGGATGCTGCGGGAAAAGAGACGAAGGGACTGCACGTTGTCGTTGTCGAAGAAGGGAGTTTTTTATTGATACGCAAAGAGCCGGGGGCAAAAAACAAGCTTGCTGATGACATTATTGTCCGCGTGCCCGCCGGATGGTACCTCGAAGTGATCAATGACCATGAAAACAAGAAGGTGGTTGACGATTTTATATGGTGGGAGGTAAAAGATCCTCTGTCGGGGGTAACCGGCTGGGTGGCGGAAAATTATCTTCGGGCGGATATGATTCCATTGGAAACAGTATACCGGAATCCTTTTAGCAACGACGAGGCATTCGCGGCAGGGGTGAGGTTGGGAATGAGCGAGCATGAAGTAATACAGGCTATCGGGGAGCCAATAAACAAAAAGGTTGCCCATCACAGGGAGTTTGAAGAAAGTTTTATGACTATGGAGTACCCTTTTGGTGAACTTGCTTTCACCGAGGCTTATGAGGGCAACTACTACTGGCTTTACAGTATTGAAATTAATAAGGAAAGAACGGCCGGGCCCCGAAACATTCAGGTTGGCGAGTCCTATCGTTCGGTTCTGACAAAATTTCCAAATAAAAATGTAATTGAAAGGCACAGCGATAAAACAAAGGATATTCTCTATGGAGAATATATGCACGGCACTGATTGCGGAGTCGTTTTTTATGACAACGGAGAAATAAGCGAAATAATGTTGGCTACTGAAGATTTTGTCGGCCTGAGAATTGTGATTGAAAAGGGCACTGTTTCAAATATTACCCTTTTTGTGCAAATCAACTAACTCAGGCAGGATAGGGCCACTAGGGGGGAAATAATCAGGCAACCCGGGCATAAACCTGTGCCACTTCCGTCCTGTATTGTAAACCCGGCAATATTAATATCAGAATTTCTTTCAGTTCCCCGGTTTTCCCCTCCCCTAGTTTATCTCCAAACCCTCTTTTTTTTCCGGTGGCAAGTCACGTGTTAAAATATTTTCTGCCCATGTTATAAACAACTCATATTCCTCCGGGTCCATCTTCTTGAAATCTTTAATGCGTGCGGTAAAAAAAGATGGTGAGCTGAATGAAGAACCCTCCTAAAAAAATTTTATGGATTGTTGTTGACGTAATCATGGGATCCTACATGACGAAGATATAAGACTCCTTCATTTTCGCTACAAGAAATTCGCCAATCCTGATCTAAACGGAAATGTCCTACTTTTCTTTCTTTCAATCCTTGATAATCACTATATCTTAGTCCAGTATGGTCCCGTAGTCCAGCCAGACCTTTTTCCTGGTATATTACGGCTACCCGGGCAAGGGTGGAAACTATATTTGCCCTCCGGGTTTTATTCAATTTTCCAAAGTCCTTCTCGAAACTATTTTCATAATTAAACCCTTCAAAATTAAATTTATCCAAAGGCAATGAACCCAGTATCTCTTTTTCGTTCTCATTCCAAATAAGTAAACCCCATTCACTTAAGGTTGCGAAACCTTCCTCGTCTATGTCTAAATATATTTCCGGAATACCTCTTACCTCTTCCCGGGAAGCAATGTGATTTTCAGCCATCAGAGCGAAAACTTTTGCCTTTTCTTCGAGAATTGGTTGAGATTCTATCTTTATAGGGAGCCGGGGAATACGGACAAGATCAGCCGTTTTAGCCTCAAAAATGTAAAGTATTTCGTCAGCATAAAACATGCCTAAGGTATTCATAAATCCTTGCAGGCTCTTAAAACTTCCAACAAGATTAAAAACAATGAAATAACCCTCCCGGCAATACCCAGCAATTACCTTGTGACACCATTTAACAATCTGCTTTATACCTTTGGAAAAACTTTGGTTGTCTGCAGTGTTCAACCCTTGTGGTGTAAACACATTTAAAACCTGGAATTCTTTACTTCTTAAATATTTTTGTAGTAAATCGGCTGTAAGTTTTCCTTGAAAAGTATCGGTGGAAACAAGGCAGTGAAGATCTTTCGCCTGATTACCCTGCGAAACATCAAAGCAGTAGCCCCAGATGCCGTTTAATTCGGCACTCATTCGTCGAGTCTCCTGCGGGCTGGAGCTCTCAAGTTTTTTTGAAACATCTTTTGCTAATTGCGAAATTACTTCTTTTTCATCTTCATTGATTTGGTGGCTTTCTAAATTTGCAGTATCTCGAAGGATTTGTTCTGCTTTCCTTCCTTTTTCTCTAGCCATATGGCTGAGCAAACTTGTCCCCACTGTAGAAACAATAAGACGTTGCATCGATATTTCACCTTTCCTTTCACCAGAATAAATCCAACATGACATTATCACAGAATAGCTTCAAAAAGCAATTTTAATGTTGCAAAAAATTTAAAAATAGTGTATAGTGGTAGTTGATGGCATAGAAGTATTTTTAAACTAAAAAAGAATAGGAAAAAATATCCTGACCGACAAAGGCAAACCATCCGAAAGGGTGGGGCGCAAAGCCATGGGTCTAAAGTTTCAAAACCAAGATCGCCAGGCTGCCGAAGACAGGGCATAAGTGTAACTATCTTACGCCTCTGATCCCCGGCCTGGCCGGGGATTTTTCGGTTTGTCGGTCCCTCATAGGGGGACAAAATGAACGACAAATCCGAAAGACAAATAGAAAAGATAATTGTTATTGCCACCATCATCATATTCATCCTGCTACTTTTCCTGAAAACTGCGGACTCCCGTATTCTGCAAGAAATTAAACCTTCTTTGGCCGGTTTGTCGGCTGGCTGTGCAGATGAACGGGCAGGACAAGCAGTTTCGCAGGAAAGCATTTTCCAAGAGGAAACAAATCTTGCTATTGCCAAAACAGACAAAGATTTTAAGTTGGATACTAAGGCAGAGCTGCTTCCTCGTGGACAAGCTTCTAAGCGCAACCTGCGGGTCGATGTGCAAATTTCCAATGAAAGCGGGACGACTGCTTCGGATATTCTCTTGGAGATCCCTTTATTGGGCGATCTTGATTCCCCTTACCAAATATTGCTTCAGGAATCCTTTACTCCAGAACCGCTGGAAATAAACATGCACGATTACGACAATCGCACCGGCACCTTCAAAATCGGTTCATTGGCGGCAGGAACAACCAAAACTGTTACTTTTAACTATCTGCTAAATGTTATCCCTTTGACGGTTGATTTTTCCCATTATGATTCTACACCTGCGTTTTCTGCCAAACAATATGTCGAACCTGCATACCTTAACCCTGCCCTAAAAATAGAAAGCGATCACCCTGAAATTAAAGCCAAGGCCCGCGAAGCAACGGACGGTTTGACGAATGTTTTAGATAAAGCACGGGCTCTTTTTGAATTTACAATTAGGCACATGTCTTATGATCTTGATTCTGCCAGCCGTAACAGTGGAGCGCTATCCGCGCTGCACAACGGATCCGGCGTATGTGAAGACTATGCAGCTCTTTTTGTAGCCCTTTGCCGGGCGGAAGGAATTCCTGCACGGTTGGTCAATGGTTATACCGATCCCCGGGGCCGGGGGGATGTTTGGAATGTTGCTTACGGGGAAACCTTTCCATTGACAGGTTTCCGCCATAGTTGGGCTGAGTTTTACCTTGAGGGGCTGGGTTGGTTGCCTGCAGATCCTACCTTAGATAAGCGTAATCGTGAATTTATGTATTTTGCTGCGCTACCGCAGACCAGTCATCTGGCGCAAAATTATTTTGATCAACCCTTGCGCGTGCGCTATCGAGGCGGCCAGTTAAATGTAACCTGGGAAGAAGGACTTGTGGGAAACATTAAGAAAGCAAAGGGCAGTTAACATAAAAAAAGAAGTTTCATATAACCAAGAGCACTCATAAAGGGTGCTTTTTTGTTCTTTTTTATCCCCAAAAAATGCTTAAAGCCTGGATTTCCAAAAACCCATAGCACCAATGAACAGGCGTCCCAACGTATAGCAGGGTAGCAAAATTTTCCCCTTAATTTGAAGGATTAAAATGGCCTTTGTAGAAGTATGTTCCATAGGCCTTCGATTTTTTAAGAACCGGGGGACATTAATTTGCAAGGTATACTGAATCTTCTTAAAAAAAAACTATCCTGGAAAAACCTTGACCCTTCCTCTCTACTTACTTACTATCGTTACATGTCTTTGTTTGTTACGTCTATTTTCTATCTGATTTCTGCCCCGGCAGCTCCATTTTACTTCAAGGCAGGGGCTGTTTTTTGTCTTGTTTTAGAGGCGTACCTGTTTGTGCGTATTTACAGCAAAAGCAGCAGTGAATGGTTAAAAAGACTGCTGGTCCTGGTCGAAACTGTCGGTTTAGCCCTTATTCTTATCCTTACCGGTGGTTTGGATAGTCCTTTCGTCTGGTATGCTATCAACCCTATCTTGCTGTCCGCTACGCTTTTGCCGGCTTATTACTGCTGGTTGATGGCGGCTATATTTCTATCCTCGGCTATTTTTTTGCAGCCGTACAGCTTTTACGTTTCTGAAGTGGCATTGCCGCTGTGGCCCGACCGTTCGTTTTTTTTCACGGTTTTTATCTTGAGTACCTTTGCAGCGCAGATCTTTACCCATATTGTGGCCCGACTTTCCCGCCAGGCTGAAGTCATGGAAAAACAGCTCCGGCATATCAAGGCTCTTTATGAGGCCATTGAGGTTTTTTCGCATCACAGCGATCCTCATGAAATCGCCAATATTTTTGCTTCCTACAGCCGGACTTTGACGGGCGCCAAGAAAGTAATAGTCTGGCTGGAGGCGCAATTCGGTGCCAAAGATCCCCTGAAGAAAAATTTTTATGTTGTCCGCGGCCCCAGGGATGTTCTTGCCGAAGAGCACTGGTATCCTTATATCAAGCCTATCTTTGAAAGCAGGCAGGATGGTTCCGAAATTGACATTTACCGGCTTGCAGCCGGAAAAGACAAGGCCCGGGGGGTATTAATTACCGTCAAAGTCAGATCCAGTTCAAATGCCTTCGGTGTTCTTTCTGCTTACTATCCGAATGAATTGGAAGACATAGAGGGGGTTAAACAAACCCTTACTTTTATGGCCGATCTTTGTGCCGCATCACTGGACAAAAGATTGCTGGAGTCCCTGGCCGAAGAGTTCCTTCTAATAGAGGAAAGGGATCGCATTGCCGGCGAAATCCATGACAACGTGACCCAAAATATCTTCGGCCTAATCTATGGCCTGGGCATGCTGATCAAAAAAGAAAACCTTAGCAAACACGTCCGCAACCAGCTCCGGCTCATGCAGAAAACCGCACAAAAAGCCCTCAAAGATCTGCGATATTCGATTTGTCGCTTAAGTTCTCTTAAAAGCGAAAAAGAGGCTTTTATAGATGGAGTTGAAAAATATCTTTTGGATTTAGGCCAGCTTAACGGTGTGGAAATAGACTTCAACCCCAATGGGGATTTTACTTCCCTTAATTCACAGGTTAAAAAAGCACTTTATCGTGTTGTGCGCGAAGCCACTGGAAATGCTATCCGCCATGGGAGATGTGACGATATCAAGATTTCTATCACAGTGGACGGAAGAAAATCCAGCCTTGTTGTTGCTGACAATGGTATAGGCTTTGATCTTGATGCTGTAGAACATGGTGCACGACACGGCCTGGGGATTGTAAATATGAGGGAGCTTGCCCGAAACATGGGAGGTAAACTAACAATCGACAGCAGGCCGGGGGAAGGAACGGTAGTATCTTGCATGATTCCCCTGTTTAGCCGCAAAGGAATTACCGCTGGAAAGGAGAAACAAAACCCATGAGAATTGTTATTGTTGACGACCATCCCATAGTGCTGCAGGGTATCCGGCAGACCCTAGAATTGGAGGAAAATATGGAGGTAGTTGGGGTTGCGGGCAGCTGTCCGGAAGGGGTGAAACTCATAACCTCGCTTAAACCCGACATAGCCATCGTGGACATGAGGATGCCCGGCGGCGGTGGGTTGGAATTGATCCGCCAGGCCCGCGAGCAAGTTCCCGCATGCCGTTTTATCATACTTAGTTCCTATGCTTCCCAACGGGATATTTCCGAAGCTGTTTCTGAAAAAGTAGAGGGATATGTCCTCAAGGAAGCCTTACCCGAAGAACTTATAAACGCCATCAAGCTTGTAGCCGAAGGGCGCCGTTACTATGATCCGGAAATCATGGACAGTGCCATGAAAACAGAAGAAAACGATCCCTTAAAAAAACTTACTTCCCGGGAACTGGAGATCCTACATTCTTTAGCCGAAGGCCTCAGCAACAGAGCCATCGCCGAAAAGCATTTTATCAGCGAAAACACTGTTAAAAAACACATCAGCAATATCCTTGACAAAATGGAGTTTCAAGATCGTACCCAAGCAGCCCTCTATGCCTTTTCCCGCGGGCTGGGCAAAAAAATGGACATAAATGGACATAAATAAATAGCATCTGTTTTTTTATGCCTGCCCGGGAAAAAACTCCCGGGCTATTTTTTTGATCTAAAGGCCCCTTACACTGATGCTGCGACAGTTTTCCTAAATATATGGGTACTATTATTACAGTATTTCATGTTTGTTACTGGGATTATAGTAAAAGATTGTAATAATTGTTGGGTTTTCGATCTTTTATGTCAGGATATCTTTATTTTGTTCCGTCAAGTAGTGACAGGTATTTTGCCATCTGTCACTTATAATGAAGACTGGACAAGGCGAAATCATTACCTGATATCCATTTCGGAAAAAACCGGATACTCCTTTAGGATTATTTAAAACTATCATAATTAACCATGATATTTTATTCCTAAGTATGGTTAAAGTTCTAACAACTTACAATAAAATCTTAAGTAAGGATCTATTGTATGAAACAGTTTGGTTTTTACAAGATTTGCAGTAGAACATTCCCAAAAGACCGTTTGCGAAGCCACGTCCAGCTGCAAGCTGCAAGAAGTTAAAATCCACGTTGGGCCAGCTTCGCTTATCAGGTGCCCGGTAGCAATATGTAGGGCTGTTGGCAAATGTAGTTAAGAAAGGAGTTTTATTTTAAAAATATATAAAATGCCAGGTTTTTTAAAAAAAATTCGCGTAATCACAATAAGTAACCATCCCATGGTGCTGGATCGCACAAATAAAGCACTATCTTTAGAAAATGACATTGAAGTTGTAGCATCGGAGCTTTATTCCCAAAAGGGAGCGAACCTTACGGTAGAAGATTAGATATATAATCAAGAATAAAAATTTCGAAGAATATGTTTTGGGGGTGATGGTTTTAGTTTATTTGTATGGCCGATACACCTACAACTAATTTTTGTTCCACCGAACATTTTAGATTTGCTTGCAAAAAATTACCTTGCTTACATTGTTGCGTACTTTTAAACTTAATTTAAGAAAAAAGGATGCAAGGAACGCCAGACTAGAGATGGGCGCTGCAGAATCTGGCGGGAGCAAGTAGCGCAACCGGCCTTTTTTGAGAAGGCCGGTTTTTTTACTGTGACTAAATCGTTTAAAAGGAGAGATATTTTTGGCAGGTGCAATGGCAAAAAGAAGCAAATTGTTAACTGTATTTGTGCTGGCCGTCTTTATTTTTACCATGATTTTTGGTTCAATTCCGGCAGCCGGTGCAGATGCTGAATTGTCAGACGTAGAAGGGCATTGGGCCCAGGGTACGATTCAGGAGCTAGTGGGTGAAGGGATCATTGCTGGCTATCCCGATGGTACCTTCAGACCAAATAATAAAATTACCAGAGCCGAATTTGCAACATTGATTGTAAAAGCTTTCCATTTAAAAGCAGGCCCTGGAAAAGTATTTGTCGATACAGCCGAACACTGGGCCAAAGATGATATCAAAACAGCCAATCATCATGGAATTATAAAAGGGTACAGTGATAACCATTTTGGGCCCGACGATCCCATTACACGGGAACAAATGGCGACTATGATCACCAATGTTACAAAAGTAGATACCAGAGAAAATGGTAAAACATTTACCGATAGTGCCCAGATTGCCGATTGGGCCAAGGAGTTTGTTGATAAAGCAGCAGCCACCGGACTAATTGCCGGCTACCCTGACGGTACCTTCAAGCCCAAAGCCCATGCCACCCGGGCCGAAGCTGCAACAGTATTGGACAGGGGCAGGAAGCTTTTTATCGACATTGAAGAAATAGTAACAACCTATAATAAGGCTGGCACCTACGGCCCTAAAATCGGAATAGAGACCATAGATGATGATGTCGTAATAAGTGCCGATGGAGTTATCCTTAGGAATACGGTTATTACGGGAAACCTGACTATTTCAGAGGAAGTCGGGGATGGGAATGTAACCCTGAACGAGATCACAGTGAAGGGGACAACCTTTATCCGCGGCGGCGGGAAAGACAGTATTCATATCAGTGGCGGCCAATATAACAACATAATTGTGGAAAGCACCTCTGGGGGAAGCGTTCGTGTGGTAGCCACAGATGTAGAAGGACTAAAAATAGTCATATCTGAAAAGGCTGCCGGAGAAGAGATAGTACTGGAAGGAACATTTGAAAGCGTAGAAATCAAGGCTAACGATATAGTCTTTGCCACCCAGGGCGAAACGACCATAGATGAAATCAAAGTACACGAGGATCTTGCAGGTGTAACACTTAACATTGAAAAAGGCACAACAGTTAAAGAACTTGTTCTTGATTCCGT
>JAAZMP010000114.1 GCA_012798755.1 Bacillota bacterium | reverse complement strand
AACTGCTCGCATGCTATTCCTGTTGAAAAGCTGCCTGCGAATGGTTCTAGTACAATACTGTTGCTGAGTGAACTGTTTTTTATCGGATACGCCACTAATGGTACCGGTTTCATTGTAGGATGAAATTCAGATTTTGTAGGCCTATCAAAATTCCAGACGGTGGTTTCGGATCTTCCTGCATACCATTTATGCTTTCCCTTTTTCTTCCAACCGAAGAGAATGGGTTCATGAATCCACTGATACGGACTTCTGCCTAATACCAATGACTGTTTTACCCACTGGCACACGCCTGAAAGATAAAATCCTGCATCCATAAAAGCTTTTCTGAAAATAAAACCTTTGGTATCGGCATGAAAAACATAGATTGAGGCGTCGTTTGCCATATGGTTTTCCATATTTTTAAAAGCTTTAAATAAAAATTGGTAAAATTCCTCGTCCTTTAAGCTGTCATTTTGTATCGTTCCTGCACTACCCTCATAAGAGACCCCGTACGGCGGGTCCGTCACCACCAGATTGGCCTTTTTTCCGTCCATCAGTTTTTCATAGGTTTCAGCTTTAGTGCTGTCACCGCATAATAATCTATGCCTTCCGAGCAACCACAAATCTCCTAATTTTGAAATCGGTTTTTCTTCCAAAGCTACCTCTATATCAAAATCATCATCTTCAATGTTTTTATCGTGAATACTGCTAAAAAGCTCATCTATTTCAGCGGCACTAAAACCGGTAAGTTCCACATCAAAATCTAGTTCTTTCAAATTTTCCAGTTCCAAGGCCAGTATTTCCTCATCCCATCCGGCATCAAGCGCCAGTCTGTTGTCCGCTATGATATAGGCCTTCTTTTGGGCCTCTGTTAAATGTTCAACTAATACGCAGGGCACCTTTTTAATTTTTTCTTCTCTTGCCGCAGCAACTCTGCCGTGACCGGCGATGATGTTTTTATTTTTATCGATAAGTACAGGACTGACAAAACCAAATTCCCGAAGGCTGCTACGTATTTTGTTAATCTGTTCCTTACTGTGGGTCCTAGCATTATTCGCATAGGGTATTAATTCGTTTATATCTATTAATTTTAATTCTTCTGTTGTTTTCAGTGTTTTCACCTCCCAAATTTTAGGCATCTTAAAACAAAATTTAAAACATTTATCAAAACCAATTGTGGAATGTGTATACTTTTGGAACAAACAGTCTAGTGCCTGGATAGTATTCATAACCGCATTCAAAAATTTCTTCTTTTTTAGATTTGATAATTTAGCCGGTTTCCATTCTCTCCTCGTAACCTGTTTTTTCCTTGTATGAGCCAAAACGATGGTCCCTAGCACACTGTTGGGAACAATATTTTCTGTTTTTGTTACCATATGCTTTAAAATCCTTCCCGCAATAAAGGCATATGAAAGAATACCATGCCGTTTCACGCCGCTCTTTTTTATCGCTGTTCTCACTCCACCACCTACGCCGGCACTTATCACTACAAAATTTTGATTTTCTCCCCCGCCGATGCTCAGTGTTAATTTCTTTACCACAATATTTGCACTCTTTAGGATATTCTTCTAAACCTAATTCCGGTATTTTCTGATGTGGTCGAGAAACCCCAAAATATAAATAGCCTTGCAACCCATGTTTTCTACAAAAGTTTCTAACTGTATCACGACTGACCCCCACAACATAGGCGATACTTTTATAACCATAACCCCGCTGACGCAATTCTAATACTTGTTTTTTCTGAGCCTTTCTCAACTTGTTTCTCACCCCCATCTATAAAAATATTTGGTTACAAACATCACACCATTTCGCAAATTTACCCACCCGGGCTATTGGAAAGTGCGAAAACTCACACGCGACCCCGCCGCCGGTGCTGGGGCAAAAGGCCGTAGAGATGTATACCCCCCTACCCCCAGCAGCACAGTTATCCACAATCTTATCCACAGGGTTATCCACAGCTTCGTCAGTAGGTATAGACTTTGTT
>JAAZMP010000224.1 GCA_012798755.1 Bacillota bacterium | reverse complement strand
TCGTACATACGCATCAGCAAATTTTTCTTTTATTAACGATTTTGTAAATTGTACTATCAATGCCACTGCTGCAACAAGACCAGCAAAAGTGGCCAATGTCTCTACCGTCATAAAATTATCGTACATAGATTTACCTCCTCAGATCAATTTTTATCTCCTCAATGCTTTTTTCTATATTATCCAATATCCCCAACTTATCCGCTAACTTGTCAATAATGCACCGTAATTGCTGCTCTCTTTTTTCATTTGTGCGTAATACGTAAAAGAGAAGGGCTACAAACATTGCCGCCCACAACCCCTGGTTCATTGCTAATTTTAATAATTCCTCTGGCATATCCGCACCTGCTTTCTATTCATCTTTTGTTTTGTATACAATGGTAATGTGCCCTTCCCTCCAAGTAACCGCTTGGATAACTTTCCCGTGCAAATCCATCTCTATGGTTTCCAGTTTTTCCACGGGCTCCGGATCCACAGGTCCTACCGGTTCCTCAACCTCGATGGCCTCAATCTCTTTCATCATACGGACTATATCAGTACCATAACTTAAACTACCCGCCCATTTGCCGCCCAGATCCTCTACTGTAGGAGCTGTTCCGTGCAAATAGGCAAAATGTCTCGGATCCGGCGTGTCCCATTGCGGATATCCGTCTGCACCTGCGTATAGGGCCAAATGGTCCACCTGCGCCCGGATGCCCTGCGCCCAATCGCCAAATCTTTGGTGAGCACTTGGGTCATTATTCGGACCGCCTTCCCTGGTTTTCATTCCGCAGGGATTGTTGAAGGAAATATCAAGGACCCCGCCGAAGTGCATATATCCGGTCTCTTTGGCAGATTGCGCATATGTAACAACCGGATTTACGCCCACATTATTCGATATATCAAAATACAAAGGGGCCAGCTCGACAAATTTCGGGTGGGCCTTTTTCTGCCGTGCCCATTCTTGCATTTGCGTCACTGTTGCCGTGGCTTTGCTTATGATTGGCGTACCTGTGATTCCGATGTTCAGTTTGTAGTATGCGGCGATAACTTCCGCCTGTGCCTTTGCGATTGTTGCATGGTTGTTCTTGAAATAATTACAATCCGCTGTGTTCGTGTGAAATCCCACTTCAACTATCATAGCGCTCTTGGCCTTATTGTTCCGGAGCTCGCCGTACCAGTTCAGGCCGGATTGGTTTTCTTTGTATTTCACCCCCCGGTTGTTGTGATTGAATAGCCCCGCCGTCACATCGCATATGGCCTTTGCCAGTGTTTTGTTCGGGCGTTCTACGCTGTCCCATACTTCCGTCCCCCGGACAGATGAATCTGAAAATGCATTGGAATGTATGGAAAAATACAAGTCGTATCCTGTACCTGCGGCGGCCCGTGTATCCAGGGCCGGGTTATCCGTGATAGATTTTCGCAATAAGTCCACCTGAACACCCTGGTACTTTTCCAGTTCTTTTTTCAGTACAAGGCTGTAGTAGAAATTGTTGTCCCCTTCGTTGTAACACACCCCGCCCCGGTTATGGGCGGCACCTGCGCCGTGACCGGCC
>JAAZMP010000215.1 GCA_012798755.1 Bacillota bacterium | reverse complement strand
ACAATATCCGTGCCCTGGCTGCGGCCAATCCAGTTCTCCTGCATGACCTTGACTTTTTCGGGCCACCCCTCCAAGAGCGACAGATCCTCGAGCAGCCGTTCCGCATAGTCCGTAATCTTCAAAAACCACTGCTCCAACTCTTTCCAGGATACCTCGCTGCCACAGCGCCAGCATCCCCCATCCACCACTTGCTCGTTGGCCAACACCGTCTGACAGGAAGGACACCAGTTTACAGGGGATTTCTTTTTGTAGGCCAGGCCTTTTTTATAGAAGAGTAAAAAAAGCCACTGGTTCCAGCGGTAATATTCAGGAGAACAGGTTGCCACCTCTCTCGTCCAATCGTAACTCAGTCCCAGTACATTCATCTGTTCCTTCATCATTTTTACATTGGCGGCCGTCCATTCTCCCGGATCTGCACCATGCTGCTTGGCGGCGTTTTCCGCCGGCAAACCGAAAGCATCCCAGCCCATGGGGTGGATCACATTGAACCCGCGCATACGCAAAAAACGGGCTAAAACATCCCCAATCGAATAGACCCGCATATGCCCCATGTGCAGCTTTCCGGAAGGATAAGGAAACATCTCCAGGACGTAGTATTTTTTCTGTGCCGGATCCCTTTCTGCCCGGTAAAAATTTTCCTCTTGCCAATAAGCCTGCCATTTGGGTTCCAACTCTGCGGCCTTGTACCCCTCCATCGCCATAATACCCCCTACAATCTGATTTCCTCCACTGCAGATTAGCGGAGCATCTTTTCACTCTCTTAGTTTACCCGGATACGGCCCTTAAGAAGGCAAAACCTGCCTTCCCTTGGAACCGGCCGCATTTATTATAACATATCTTGCTAACAGGCAACACTAATGATAAAATGGGGTTTCTATTTTCCTGCGAAACATAGATCCAAAGCATGCATTCCCCGTAAAATGAAATAAAATAAAAAACGGAACCCGCTTCGCGCGTAGTTTCCGTTCCAATCTTACACAAATCTTACATAAAAATGTTTTTATCATTTTTAAATCCTAAAAAATACCTCCCGTGCAATCCATTACCTTAATTTGATCATCAGTAATCGAACGGAATTTAGAATAATTTAAAATCCTCATTTTTAAAACATCGGTTATCTCGCTTCCCTTTGGAACGAGCACTACGCCGAGGCTGTCCCTGATGTCATCGAGCAAGACCATCCCCGGGAAGATTTCTACTAATGGTACGGTTTTAATGATCCCGGAATCCACTATTTCTTTTTCCAAAGCAACCAAAATATCCGGATCGTACCAATGCAAACGCCCATTCATTAACTCCAAGGCTTTCACGGTTGTATTTCCTTCTGCTTTTAAGGAATCAAAGTCTAGAACAACCTTTAAGATCCTTGAAATTATAGGTATTTCCGCATTTTTAACGTCATCATTGGGTACCCCGCCCCCATCAAACTGTTTTGACTGGTATTTGATTGCTTCTGCTATTTCTTTTAAACGCGGAATATTAGCTAGCAAACCCGACCCTGCTGCCGGATGCTCCAGGAACATTTTGTTTTCATCTTCTGTAAGGCAAATCCCTTTGTTTTTTTTCTCGATGATTTCTTCGGGAACCGTAATGCAGCCGATTTGGGAAAACATGGCCGCAAGTTCTACCTCCCAAAGATTCTTGATATTTAAGCGCAAGGCCAATCTTTTGGCCAGGCGTCTTAGCCGGGAACTCTGTAAGCTGATAAAAGGGCTAAAAATCGAAAGAATATCCGTCAAAATTTTTATGCTCCCCTTAAGGGTTTTTTCCAAAAGCTCGCGTTCAGCCCTAACGAGCCTGTATTGTTCCGCCGCCGCTACCAATGCCTTTTTAAATTCCTCGGGGCTGCAGGGCTTTGTAAGAAACCGAAAAATGTTGCCCTCGTTTACAGCTTTTATGGCGCTCTCCAAATCGGCATATCCCGTGAGCATCATCCGCACCGTCTCCGGTTTAAGTTGATGGGCCAGGGATAAAAAACGAATGCCGTCCATTCCGGGCATGCGATAATCGGATACAACTACGGCAAACGGGCCCTGTTCTTCGAGGGCGGTAAGTCCCTTTTCGCCGCTCTCCGCTAGAACTACGCGAAACCGCCCTTGGATGTTCCTCTGATAAGCCAAAAGTACATTTATCTCATCATCTACTAATAATATTTTATCCATGGATTTCCCCCTCCTTTAAAATATTATTGAAAGGACAAATGCTTGGATTGAAACATCCCCTCTTTTTCTATTTTTCTGCAGCATTCAAGCCATTTAGCAAGCTTGCTTTCCAGCTTAAGTTCCCTTATGTACTGCATGTCAAGAACGTGGAAGAACGCGTCCTCATCCAAAGCAGCTTCCCGGCCGATGAGGCTATTGGCTACATGCAGGCATGTCAGGATGGAAGAGCGCTTGTCTTCCGCTTCTCCGGGATGATGGTGATGGGCAACAGCCCCGGCAATATTACCGGGGATGCCCCACAGCTCCAGAAGGTAACCCCCTACTTCGGCATGCGTGGTGCCTAATAGCTCTTGTTCAGCAATCGAACAGCTACATTGTTTTTCATAGATAAATCCCTCCAGCTGTTGAGGATACCCGGGAATCTTCAATAATAAAATCTTGCCGATATCATGCAATATCCCCGCAACAAAACATTCCTCCGCGGTCTTTGAACCAATTGCTTCGCTCCTGGCGATCTCCCTGGCGGTTACCCCCACGGCCACACTATGTTTCCACAGTTTATACAAGGACAAACCTTTATATTTCAAGCCCTTTTCAAGGGTGGTAAAGATTTGTGCGCCGAGAACGAGCCCTTTTATGATCTCCAAGCCCAACAAGGTAACTGCCTGCCAGGGAAGGGTTACTTTTCGGGGAAGGCCAAAAAACGCGGAATTGACAATTTGTAAGATCCTGGCACTCATAGCAATATCTTGTGCAATCACTTCGCCTATTTTTTTGAGGGAAATCTCAGGAGATTCCAGTTCTTGCACGATCAATTTATATAAACCCGGTAAGCTGGGTAAATCCCGGATACTATTGACCGCTGCTACGACCTTTTCTTTTCCTGAAAACCTCTGTTGCAGCATACTTAAACGCTCAATACAGCTTTTTAGGGTATTAATATCGCATGGTTTGGCCAAACATTGGTGGGCAACCTTTGCCAAGCGCAAATTGTTTTCGCGTTTAAAATATCCCGATAGAACAATGCGGATCATATGGGGGAAGCGGTCCCTTACCTTTTGAAGCAGTTCCGCCCCATCCATCCCCGGCATACGCATATCGCTGATAATGATTTCAGTGCGATTTTGGGACAATATCTGTAGGGCCTTTTCCCCGCTCCCTGCAAAAAACATATTCCATTCGGATCGCATTTCCCGTGTTATACGCTTGAGGCTTTGTATGACATTAACCTCATCATCAACAAAAAGGATCGCCTTCCTCAAATCCGAATCACCCCGCATTATATCCAGCTTTTACCGGCAAACAAATTGTAAATACCGTTCCTTTTCCTTCTTCTGAGCTGACCTGAATGTTGCCCTTGTGCTTGGTTGCAATAATGTCATGGGCAATGGCAAGGCCCTGACCGGTACCCTTGCCCACTTCCTTTGTGGTAAAGAAAGGTTCAAAGATCCTGTCAATTACCGTCCCGGGGATACCTGCCCCATTATCTCTCACTAAAATTTTAATATGATCCCCTTTATTTCTTGTTGCTATTTCGATTTTTCCTCTTTTTATTAATTTATTCTTTTGCGCTTCCCTAATAGCCTGGGCGGCGTTTATGATCATATTTAACAAAACCTGGTTGATTTCATCTAGAGCGCAGTAAACCAAAGGTAAACCGGGTTCAAGATCGGTTTCCAGTT
>JAAZMP010000113.1 GCA_012798755.1 Bacillota bacterium | reverse complement strand
GAAGCAAGGGCAGTTCTTCCAAACAGCTTAAAAACTGAACTGGTAATGACAGCAAACATCAGGGAATGGCGACATTTCTTAAAATTAAGGACATCACCAGCAGCACACCCACAAATGCGGGAAGTTGCCAATTTACTGTTGAAGGAGTTGAAAGCCAAGATTCCAGTTGTCTTTGACGACATCAAAGGCGGTGAATGATATGGCTGGAAGAAATCCAATGTTTAATAGTAGCGGATGTAAAGACTTAACAGCTTACCATGCAATTGGTAAAGTCATTAAGGAAGAAGTTGAACTGGATAAAAAAGTTCATAACCTAATAAATGTGTTGAAGTTCATTATTGATTGGGCTGGGTTTGAACTTATCAGTAGAATTGAAATCAGGGATAAGAAAACAAGAAAGGAATTCAGGTAAATTTTTTTACTGATGAAGTTCAGGAAATTGAAAGTTAATATTCAAGAAATTGAAAAGGAGAGAGGTATATGATGAAGCTTTCAGACAGTGGGCAGAGGGTTTTCGATGCCCGTTATGCCGAAAGAAATGAAAAAGGCGAGATAATAGAAAGCTTTGAACAAGCAGTATCTCGCCTGGCCAGGACAGCAGCCAGTGCAGAAAAAAAAAAAAAAAAAAGAAAATCAGAATAAATGGGAAGAAAAGTTCTCTCAGGTCATTGGGGAACTTCTGTTTGTTCCATCTACACCTATCTGGGCCAATATGGGCAAAACGGACCGGCCTTGGCAACCTGGGGCTTGTTTTGTGTTGGGCCTGAAAGATTCGCTTCATTCTATGTACGAAACGTTGTACAATACAGCAATGATATTTAAAAGCGGCGGCGGAACAGGTTATAATTTTTCAACTATAAGGCCGGGTGGCGACCTGGTGCGTTCCACCAAGGGCAAAGCTAGTGGTGTAGTTGAATTATTAAAACTATATAATGCTTCTGCGGAGATGGTCATGCAGGGTGGTGTAAGAAGGGGTGCCTCTATGGCCATCCTGAATATAGAGCACCCTGAAATAATGGATTTTATTAATAGCAAATTAGATGGCGGCCTGACCAACTTCAATATTTCAGTGGGGATAACAAATTCGTTTATGAAAGCATTATCAGAAGATGCTGAGTGGCCTTTAAAGTTTAATGGCCGGGTTTACGATGTAGTTCAAGCACTGGATTTATGGAATATGATTATCAATGCTGCGCACGCTTGCGGGGATCCGGGAATAGTATTTCTGGACCGCCTGCAGCAAGACAACCCCGTTCCTGAAAAGGTTATAGATGCGACTAATCCTTGTGGGGAACAACCTCTGTCTCCTGGGGAGTCGTGCCTTTTAGGAAGTATTAATTTTGCCCGGATGGTGGATGATGATGGTACTGTTAATTGGGATTTAATTGAGGATGTTGTATATACTGCTATTCGGTTTTTGGACAACCTTATTGATGTGGCAGAATACCCATTACCGTTTGTGGAGCAGGAGACGAAAGCTACCCGTAAAGTGGGTCTCGGCTATACAGCTCTTCACGATGCGTTAATTAAGGCAAGGTTACCATATGATTCCGAAGAGGGGCGACAATTTGCAAGCCGCCTGGCTAAAAGCGTGCAAGATGCTGCCCACTGGGCATCGCAAGAGCTTGGAGAGGAAAAAGGAGTATTTCCCGATTGGGAAAAAAGTGTTTATTTTAAAAGTGATGAAAAACGAAGAAATGCTGCTACAACCACTATTGCTCCAACGGGTAGTGTTACAGCCATGGCTGGCTGTGAAGGGTATGGAATAGAGCCTATTTTTGCCATAGCCTATAGTAAAGAAACCAATGTCGCAGGTTCCTTTGAAGTGTTCTCACCCTTATTTTTAGATGCTTGCAAGGAATATAATATCCCTCGCGAAGTTTTATCAGAGGTAGCGAAAAAAGGGACTTGTCAGGGTATTAAAGGTATTCCTGAAGATATTGCCAGGGTTTTCAAAGGTGCTCAGGATATCGCACCAGAAGATCATATATTAATGCAGGCAACCATTCAAAACCAGGTAGATAATGCAGTTTCGAAAACCATTAATTTGCCTAATACTGCTACTGTCGAAGATGTAGGTCATTGTTATTACAGGGCCTTTGAATTAGGTCTAAAGGGGATAACAGTATTTAGGGATGGGTGTAAAAAAGGCACTATAACTGTGGGGGAAAAGAAGCAACAAGAAAACGTGACACTTAAACGGGGAGACATTTTGCCTCGTTCAGATAGTGCCATGGGTGTAACTCACAGGTTGGATTCAGGCTGTGGTAAAATATACCTGACAGTTAATTATCGTCCGGATAACGGTGAAATATTGGAAACATTCATTACTACTGGTTCTGACGGAGGGTGTCTGGTTTATACCGAAGCTACATCCAGACTTGTGAGTCTGGCCATAAGAGGTGGTATTTCAGTAGAAAAAATTATTGAGCAGTTACAGAGTACCCACTCTTGCCCGGCATATCAAATGGCTAGAGGTAAAGGCAAAAAGGTTTCTCCCGGGAAATCATGTGCCTCCGCCATTGCTAAAAAACTAGGTGAAGTTAAAAAGCAATTGGCCAGCAAATGTAACGGAGGAAGATATGTAGCCGATCTCACAAAACCGGTAGTTAGAAACAATGAAGGTACCCGAATGTTTAATTGTGAAATATGTGGTTTGAAAATGGAACGGGCAGAAGGTTGTTTTGTATGTAGAAATTGTGGTTTCAGTAAGTGCTAGTCCGGAGCAGGGAGGGAGGGCAAGAGGATGAAGGTTAAAAGAGCAACATACCGGCATATAGAAGCAGAAATATATGCCTATCATGATACAATGCAGGCTATTGAAGAATTGCGAACAGATATAATCCTAGCCGGCCGACAAGAGGCATATGGAACAGTTGTTGGTGGCAGATTCTCAGGCACAAGCATAGTAGAACGCCGGGCAACGAAGCTGGCGGATAGTGTCTTGCTCAGGGAAATGAAACGCATCACAAAGGCCATCGAGGATACCTATGCCCGGACGAAGGATGTGGCCCGGCGGGTCATATGGGTAAAATACGGCCTGGCAATTGGCTGGGAACCACCGGCGGAGCTTGTAGCGCGGATGCAGGGACGGAACCGGCTCGATATGTCGCCAGACGACATGGCGGAGGTGCTGAACGTGGACCGGGCGACGTTTCACAGGTATAGGAGCGGGTTTGTGTATGGGGTAGCTGAAAGGTTGGGATGGTATTGACTAT
>JAAZMP010000112.1 GCA_012798755.1 Bacillota bacterium | reverse complement strand
TGCCCTTCGTTGAAACCATGGATCTGCTGCCGACCACCAACCCCTATGGCGAGACCAAAGCCATCAGCGAGCGGATCCTTACGGATACGGCCAAAGCCCACCCCGGTTTCGCCGTTTCACTGCTCAGGTATTTCAACCCGGTGGGTGCCCACATAAGCGGCCTAATCGGCGAAAATCCCCGCGGCATCCCTAACAACCTTATGCCCTATATTACCCGGGTGGCGAAAGGGAAACTAAAAAAGCTAAGAATATTCGGAAACGACTACCCAACAGTAGACGGTACAGGGGTAAGGGATTACATTCATGTGATGGATCTGGCTGAAGGCCATGTAGCCGCTATGAAAGAACTGAGAAGGGGGGTCCATATCTACAATCTGGGCACAGGCCGGGGGACCTCCGTTTTGCAGCTAATCCATGCCTTTGAAAAGGCAAACAAAATAAAAGTGCCCTATGAAATAACAGATCGCCGGCCCGGTGACATTGCATTAAGCTACGCCGACGCCACAAAGGCCGAAAAAGAGCTGGGATGGAAAACAAAGCGCGGCCTCGAAGAGATGGTTAGGGATGCCTGGCGGTTTGAAAGGATGTCGGGGGATAACCGGAAGATAACATAAATTTAATTACCCCGAGAAACTGTCGTAAAATGAGATTTTATTTAAACTATCCCTTAGGGAATAAAAGGAAATGTGGAATATTTGAAGGAAATTTTAATTCTTTTGAAGGACGTGAAGAAACCGATATAGAATGTAACGTTATGTAAGAAAATACTACGCGAGGTAATTTACATATGCGCAGGGGTATGTTGGGAAAGGCTATCGTAGATCTATTTTTAGTTTACCTGGGGTTTTTATTGGCATTTCTAATCAGATTCGGCGGAGAGCTACCGCCGGGCAACTGGCGGGCTTGTCAGAACCTTATACCCTGGATCACCCTGATCGCCGTTTTTCTTTTTTATACTTATGGCCTTTATTCTTCCGAGCGCCAAAACTGGGAAGAAATCTTTCCTTCCCTGATCTGTGTTGTGGCCATTCTATTCATCTCTTCAATGGCTTTATCCTTTCTATTGCACGAATTTTCTTTTCCCCGTTCTATCTTTCTTATATCCGTGCCGCTTCAGTTGTTGTTTTTAACACTGTGGCGCCGCCTATTATGGTTTTGGACAATGAGGCGCATGGGGCCTATGCGCTTGTTGCTGGTGGGTCCCCATGAAAACGTTTTCAAAAGAGCAAGGTCAATATTCAAAGAGGATCCCAAAATGTATCGCGTTATTGGTTTACTGGTAGACAAACCCCAAGCGAACCTTAGGTTTGATAATACCGACAATTTCCCCCTTCTTGGCACCTATGATGAAATTGCGCCGGTTTTAAACGGCATAAAAGCCGATGGTGTTCTATTTTGCAATGACATTCCCTTTGAAAAACGGATTTCGATGATCAACGCAGTTATCAGCCATAACATGTTAGTTTACGTGATTCCCGGTATGTATGATATTTTTATTTCCCAATCACAGTTGGAACATTTTGACGGCATTCCTGTTTTCCGCCTTTCCGGTCTGGTTAAAGGATCGGCAAAGGCCTGGAAGCGGATCATGGATGTTGGTATTGCGCTGGTTGCTGGCATAGTCGCCCTACCCCTCGTCTGCCTTGCTGCGTTGGCGATCAAGCTAGAACCGCCTTCAGGACCGGTATTTTACTGCCAGGATCGCGTTGGTCGGGGCGGGAAGATATTTAAATTAATTAAATTACGTACCATGATCCCAGATGCCGAAAAACACTCCGGGCCAGTTCTTGCTGTCGAGAAGGATCGGCGAATCACGAAAGTAGGCCACATACTCAGAATCACCCGCATCGATGAGCTTCCCCAACTGTGGAATGTTTTAAAAGGGGAAATGAGTTTTATCGGCCCGCGGCCGGAGCGCCCCGTTTTTGTAAATAAGTTTCGAAAACAGATCCCCGGGTATGAATACAGGCATTGGTTACAAACAGGGATTACCGGTCTGGCACAGGTGGAAGGGAAATACAGCACACCCCCAGAGGACAAGCTTCGCTTTGATCTTCTTTATGCAAAAACTGTATCACCGCTGCAGGATATCCAGATCCTTTTACATACCCTAAAGGTGATGTTGATGAAAGATAAATCTTCTTGATTGCCCGGATAAAAATTGTTAATGTAGAAAACAAGCGTAATTTCAAAGGTGAAAGGACAATCGGTATTGCTGAAAAAACTGTTTACAAAATCCCCCTTAAATAAGGGTGGCATACATTGCTGTAAGGTTCCGGTGCAGGTCGAAGAAGAAGCCCTACGCAATCTTTTAAACGCAAAAAATATAATGGTCATCGGTGCCGGGGGTGAAGTAGGTGGATGCATCTGCCAAATAGCAGCACGCTTTGGGCCATTAAATCTTTTAATGGTAGATTTTTTAGAAGATCCACTCTACGAGAATTACACCAAACTTGCCAGTAATTTTCCTTCCATCCGGTTTTGGCCGCTGCTCGGGAAAGCGCACGATTTCGAACGCATGGAAAAACTGTTTGATGAACATAAACCTGCTGTTGTAATCTATGCTGCTGGTGCCGGCCATAAACGGCGCGATCTTAAAGAATGGCTGGAGAAACATGGCGAGCGAACAGAAGTTTTTAAACGATCGCTGGACAGCAATATCCACGGATTGATGATAACTGTTTCCAAGGCTATAAAACACGGTACAAAACAGTTCATATTAATTTCACCGGTAGATATACAGGGCCTCGAAAAAAACACAGGGCAAATTAATAAAAATAATAAATATTCCGTAGTAGCAAGGTTTGCTGAGGCGTGGCTGCAACTTATGGGTAAAAGAAATAGGATCGACTGCTGTGTAGTACGGTTTAAACCCCCTCTAGATAGCAGCAAAGGATTTTTGTCGTTTTTTGAAGAATCTATAATGCAGAAAAAAACACTGCAGATACTTGAAGAAGAAAGTATAAGCAAACTTTTCCTGGATCAGGCTTCCCTGCTGTCTTTATACTGTGGATCAAAATATAGGGATGGAGATGTTTTGGTTCTTGATGCAGGGGAGATAAGATTGGCTGTACTGGTAGATAATCTGATTTCTTTAGAAGGTATTGATTGCAGGTTCAAGGTAAAAACCGGCTTATCAGGTGATCAAGATAAAGGAGAAATAAACAGAAGCAAAATCCTAGAAACAACATCCGAACATCAATTTATATATAAGGATGATTGTTCTTTTTATGATAAAAATAAACTGCAAAGAGAAATCCAACGCTTGAAAAATAATTTGGAAATAGAATTTATAGGTTTTACAGATAATTTACTAAAAAAACTTTAAGGAAAAATAATTAATCAAAACACCTTGATACTTATAAGCAAGCCCTCATCTATTCTGGCAATGATTCTGTAGGCACCCACGCGATACCACCAATAGCCTTTCCTATTCGTTGGCCAAAGCTCTACCTCGTTTCCTTGGCTCTGCACAATCCACCAGGTTTTTTTAAT
>JAAZMP010000111.1 GCA_012798755.1 Bacillota bacterium | reverse complement strand
TTTAGGAAATCAGTTGTTGTATGGGCAACAAACCCCGTAATATCAGGGTTGTAATGGGGTAAAATTTATTTACCCCATTACGCAAAACCTTATATTGTCGGTGTTTACAAAGATCGCAAATGGCTCTTTGTTCGTTTTTTATAACCAGGGAATGGCAATAGCAACTATTCATTTATACATATAATTGCCGGGACGTTAGGTTACCATGAATGGACAATTGCTCCTAAAGGACAAGCTTCCAGGCAAAACAGTGTCCGCTTGCCGGAAATCGGCTTACATTCTGCACATATATATTTGATTTTTTTGCGGTATTTCTCTTTTATTCCCGCCACTTCATTATCATAGTCATTTATAAAAATTTCCAAGATCTCTTTCGGACAAGCAGCAACACAGGGTTTCCCCTTGCACATGGAACATTTATCTGTGTCCATACTGATAAAATAGTCTCCTGAACCGTCCTTGTATCCATAATTTGCAATCATCTTTTCACTTCCATTTAATCAGGGCGACGCCGTGTTCTTTTTTGCCAGGACTCCGGCAAAGAGCGCTGCACCCAAAGCGCCTGCAATCTGGGTATCATATACAGTGCTAAGAGTTTCAATCCCAAGTTTTTTTTCCAGGCGTGCAACAACTCCGGGATTTTTAGAAATACCACCGGTGATAGCAAAATCTTTTTCTATGCCAACACGTTCTAACAATGATACTATGCGTTGTACCATAGAAGAACAATAAGCTGCCAAAACACGTTCTTTGGTCCAACCCGAACGCAAAAGCCTTGTGGCTTCTGTTTTAGCAAAAACAACGCAGGTGCTGCTAACCGGTTCGGGCTCTTCTGTTATATCCAAAGATACCTGCCCCATTTTTCCGATGGGAACACCTAAAAGATCCGCGAACACCTCCATGCCCCGTCCGGTTCCTGCCGCACATTTATCATTCATCAAAAATGAGGTTACCTTGCCTTCGTCATCGCAACGAATAGCCTTGCAATCCTGGCCTCCCATGTCCATGATCGTCCTGACCGTAGAACCATACATGTAGTTGGCGCCACGTGCATGGCAGGCAATTTCTGTTATAGCGCGGTTTGCAAAAGGTACATTTACACGTCCATAGCCGGTACCAACAGTATAGTCAATATCATTTAAAGTCAATCCGGTACCCTTTGTGGCCCGATTAACAGCATCTAAAGAATTGTTAGGGCTATCAAAACCTGTACGCATATTGGCATAGGCGTATAGCTCTCCGTCACACATGATTACTGCCTGAGAACTTACGGAACCCACATCTATTCCTGCAGTAATAATTTTAGATTTTTTCCAATCAAAATCTGCATTATACCAATTGGATTCTTCCCATCTCCAGTATTCTTTCTTCTTCATGAGTACCTATTTCCCCTTCCGCTCGACTAATCATAATACAAAAAGATACAAGCGATTTTGCAATCTTAAAACTATCTGAAAGGTTTGAGTACATGCTTTGTGATGTACATATGCAAAGCCCGGGGTTTCCCCCGGGCTTTGCAGGCGATAGCAAGGCAAACCACATATTTCATTTTAAAGGATTTTGTGATCCTTGGCTTGCTTTTAGTTTTCTTTCGAATGTATGCTTTTTTTATATATTTATTTACTTTTCAGGTTTTGGCATAACTTCTTCAAAGAGCTCGGCATCATAACGACGGCCTTTGGCCAGTAGTTGCCTAAGTTTAATTATGTCGGCATCTCTTGTACCAGTTTGCTTGGCGGTATTAAATGCAGTCATGCCCATATCGAATTCGCCGTGCAGATGCGCATTGGCTGCCCACCACCAAATAGCTTCAGCTTTAGTTCTTTCCCAAGCTGCCTTTTTCTCGGCCCTGATCATATTCAATGAATTGCCAACCTGTTGGGGATACAAATTGGCAAATGTCCAAACGACTTCGTCGACTGCTTGATCCAGCCTGGATGTGTCCCTTTCCAATGACCTGGCCAAGGCTTTTGCTTCTTTGAACTCATCGCCGGTTTTGTATTCACCGTATACAATTTGACCATCTTCAATCCATTTGTCAGTGATAACTTCTGGGTTTCTGACAAATTCGCCATCTTTTTTAAGGACAGGCTCGACCCTGTGAATATAACTTTTGCGCAGCATTTTATAGGCACTCATCTGCTCAGCACAGCCCACGGTATTCCAAACTGCATCTTCAATAGTCATAGTAATTGACTTGAATTGGACTGCGCCACCCATAGCTGTAGAACCATGAGCAGGGCCTACTTGGCCAAAACTAGCTGTGTCTGCAGCGATAGTTAAATCACAGCAACCACTGATCTCTTCACCACCGCCGATACTCATTCCCTGCACCCTGCGGATGAAAGGCTTTGATGAGGTCCAAACTGCATTAAAAGCATCCCAATATACTTGCATATACTGTTGACAGTCCATAGGTCTGCCGATCATGTGTTCGGAATATTCCGGAACATTGCCTCCTGTGCAGAAAAATCTATCCCCTGCACCGGTAAGAACAACGGCAACTACGCTCGGATCACGGGATGCCTTTTGAAAAGCGCAGGCGGCCCCGGCCAGCATATCAAGATCATAAGAGTTGCCTTGTCTTTCATTATCCAGTACTACATAACCTACATACAGCCCATCTACAGTTTCTTTCGTTTGGGGATTTACTAAAGGTCTTTTTTCATATGTGGTACGTGGGGGAGCTTCTTTCTGTAGAAGGTCCTCTCTGACAGTTGTAAAATCCAACAAGCTTTCTTTAGGTGCTCTTGGTATCCAATCAAATGACATATTTTCTTATGTCCTCCTTCTAAGTAAATATATTTGTTAATTTTAAAATTAGATTGCTAGAATCAAAACTTATGAAGATTTTCTAGCGGCCGAACCTCTACTAGAACTATTACATAAAAGTTAGGACTTGGACTCATAGACTACCTTCCAGCAATTTTGTTTTCAGTGCTATTCAAGCATCATTTTATAGAGATTATTACTTAACATCTTACAAGGGTAACCGTACACCGCGGCCATATGTATATAGGAATTTACTATACTCTGTCTTGCGCGTGTTCTAAACAGTACCCCAAGAGCTAAGAAAAGCACTAAGAACAACATGTCAAATTACTGCCGGCCCTTAGACCACCCCCTTCCGCTGTTTGATCCATTTGGTTCACTAAGAATACTGCCAAGCAGGTTTTTGCCAGCTAAGGCCTATTTTCTGTGAAAAGGAGGCTACAGCTGCTTTAAAACCATTTAGTTACCTTACCCGTACAAAGATGTACGCTTGTGTATCCTTGTTTGTCTATATCTTTCCCTTGAATCGATTATCATACCAACCTATGTTTCATTTTAATTAGGAAGCAGCCTATAAAATCCGACGATCCTTCTAATTATTGCAGATACTTAAAACAATCTATTTTTTCTTGCACACTTTATAACATACCATAGCGATTGAATGAAGTCAAGCGCTTTTGGTAGCTGTAAGTTACGTAAAAACCTGCATAAAAGTAATTATTCGGAATAAATCTAAACAGGTCATAACAAACAGCGGATTTGTGAATAACCGGCACTAAAAATGTTTCAGAACACAGTAGTAACTATTCATCCTGTTTGTTTGCATAAAAGATAATAACCAGTCGATTAACGCTCCGCCAATTATATCCATACCTAACATGTCTAAACAGTAAACAACAGTAAAATGCCTGCCATTGAACGCCAGAGGATTCACATTTTAAAAATTAAAACGACGCCGGAAATGTTCCCCTAAATTTTTTCGGTTGTGGTTACTTGACGGCCCATTTGGAATGCTTTTCTATTTAATTCCTGAAATTTTACGGGTACTAAACGTTCGACTACCTTTTGCCAGATTTCTGTGGAACCACCTACCTGGGTGGAAAGAACTCCTAAAAGAACCACACCTGCCACTGCCGGGTTGCCCAAATCTTGCGCAGTTTTTAGGGCATCGACCCAGATCACCTCTCCAGCAGTAGCTTTTAGCAATGATTCGATTTCTTTTTCTTTTGGATATTTAGCTTTGCCTAGATTTACCGCCGGTGGGGGAATTTGATAACGATTGATGATAACCTTGGATTCTTCTTTTAAGAAAGAAGACCAGCGCCCCGCCTCCAGCATTTCAAAGCCCAACAAAAAGTCAACCTCACCTTCCTCCACCAAAGGGGAATACACTTTTTCTCCCCAACGCACATGGCTTTCCACTGTTCCTCCCCGTTGTGCCATGCCAAGGATCTCTGATTTTTTAACCTCATATCCTAGTTCCAACCCTACTTCTGCCAATATATTGCTGGCCAGAATGGTGCCCTGCCCACCAACCCCGGCCAAAATAAAGTCAAATTTCTTCATAGCAAGATCTCCCTCCGCCAGAATTTGATGGAAATGTTTATTCCCGGGTGATAGCTCCTACGGGACAAACCTGTATACAGAGACCGCAACCATTGCACAGTAAGGGATCGATACGCACATAACCTTCTTCCTGCAACAAAGGTGAACAACCCAACTCCAAACAGGTACCGCAATCGGTGCATTCCTCCGGATCCACCTGCGGAGGTTCATCCTTTTCCCTTGTATAAAGGACGCATGATCGCTTTGCAATAATTACTGAAGGCTGCTCGCTGGCCAGATGATCTTCCAGAACTTGAGAAAGATTGTCCAAATCATAGGGATCACAAGTATCAATTTTTTCAAAGCCAATACCCCTTACCAGCTGTTCCAAATTCACTGCTTTGGTCTGTTGTTTTTGCAAAGTAATCCCTGTCCCCGGATGCTGTTGATGCCCCGTCATGGCTGTAATACTATTGTCCGTGATAATTGTTGTTACAGAGCTGCCATTGTAAAGGGTGTTGATCAAAGGATGGATGCCGGCGTGGAAAAATGTAGAATCGCCGATTACAGCCACAATACGATCTTGAACCCCCGCTTTGGATACACCATGAGCCACCCCGACACTGGCTCCCATACATCCACAGGTATGCACCGCACTAAGTGGAGGCGCAGCCCCTAAGGCGTAACACCCAATGTCACCAAAAACCACTACATCAGCTTCCCGGAGAACATGAAATAAACCCCGATGGCCACAACCAGGACAAAGCATAGGAGGGCGTATTGGCAATATGTCCGGGTTGGAATCTGTTGCCGCGACTTTATTTTTGTAGCTATTTTCCCCCAAAAGGCCTGCTTTCGCTGTATACTTGCGGATAAGATTTGGGGTTAGTTCACCAATCACCGGAAAAACATCTTTGCCCCGGACCTCGATGCCCATCAAGCGAATTTGTTCTTCGAAGAAAGGATCGAGCTCTTCAACAACAAGAATTTTTTCAACCCCGGCGGCAAATTTGCGGATCATTTTTTCCGGCAAGGGATAAACCATACCTAGCTTAAGAAACGTTGCTTCGGGAAAGACCTCTCGAGCATATTGGTATGCTGCACCAGCGGCTATTATCCCCAAAGTATCATCACCCGGTTCGATCCGATTAACCGGCAAAGTTTCAGCATACTCAGCCAGCTTTTTTAACCTTGCTTCAATTAAAGGATGGCGGAGCCGTGCATTGGCTGGAACCATAACATATTTTTGGATATTCCGTTCGTAAAGGGGCAGGTCCTCCGGTGGAAGCGGGGGCCCTTCTTTAGATACTTCTACCGGCGAAGACGAATGTGACAGACGCGTTACCGAACGAAGCATCACAGGCGTATCAAATTTTTCGCTCATTTCCAAAGCCAGACCCACGAATTGTTTGGCCTCTTCGCTATCAGAAGGTTCCAGCATAGGCAGTTTAGCAAATTTGGCGTAATTGCGATTATCTTGTTCATTTTGAGAACTGTGCATATTAGGGTCATCAGCGGTAACAATAACCAGGCCACCTTTTAAACCGGTATAAACAACATAAAACAGTGAGTCTGCCGCAACATTAACACCAACATGTTTCATAGCAACCATCGCTCTCGTTCCAGCGTAAGCAGCCCCAATGCCCACATCCAAAGCTACTTTTTCATTTGGCGCCCATTCTGCAAAAACATGGGGATATCCTGCAAAACTTTCCAAAATTTCAGTACTCGGTGTACCCGGGTAAGCTGAACCAACCCTTACCCCGTTCATATAAGCACCGTAGGCAATTGCTTCATTTCCGGTCATTATTTTTTTCAATTGTTCTCCTCCTTTACTTACTAAATTCCACCTGGGGTTACAAATACCAGCCAGGCCAGCAAATATACTTTTAGTAAATCCTGGAGAAATAAAGGTTCCTGCGTTGATATTCGGGATGAAAACTTTCAATAACGTGGTGCTCTTGCACATAGCCGGGCAACACAAAAAAATTATCCAAAGCTTAATTGTTCAAAAAACGGATCCAGTTCAGCTCTTACCTGTGATTCCGAAAAAAAACGCAGATCAGACATATCTGCCTCGAAAACTACCCCGGGAAGCCCGGTCGCTTCACTTATTATTTTGCGCTTATCATATAGGCCCAAAGCATTGGGTTTGCAGCTCCGGTTAGAAAACAGAACAAAACCATCACAGCCATATTTTTTCATGAAATCAATCTTAAGCTGCACCCTATAATCAAAGCAATGATTCACATATTCCCCGGCATAATTTTCAACAAGGCTTTCTATAGGCCTGTTTAAATCAAATGAGTAGGCCCAAGAATGTGTATACTGTGAAACAGCCACGAGGGCTTTGTGTTGGGCAAAATAGCTGGAAAACCAACGCAGTTTGGGCCAAAGGGGAATGTGATCAAAGTATATCTTATAATGTTCATCAGGTATAGCCGAAATACCTTCCTTAATTCTTTCGTTGATCTCTTCCTTTAATACCCGGTAATAGGTGACAGCTTCTTCTGTTCCCCTCCAGGTTACAATGGGAGCCATATGGATACAGGCATCAAAATAATTAAAAGGGGCCGGACTTAGGGCAGCCGAATCCAACACTTCATTCCACAAACGACAGGCTTCACCGGACAAACGCAAAACTTCTTTCAAACGATCGTAATCAAAAGGCCTACCGGTAAATTCCTCCAAAAATGAAATCAATTCTTTTAATTGAAGTGTAAAGTACCGTTCACATAATTCATCAATCTCATCATCGATCTGAGGAGCATCCAGTAGAAAAAAAGGTGCATCATAAAAACGCCCGGCTACTTCAAACCACTTGGGCAAACTTCCACATTGAGTGTTACAACAAAACAGCAGATCCGGTTTAATAATTTTACCAACTGGGTGTTCATCAGCATAGGCATCTCCAATTCCACAACGTGCATAACCACATAGATCGTGTGTGTATCCTTTTGCTTCAGCCACCATAGAAAGTTTATCAGCAACTTTTCTGGCTCCGGCTATAGCGCCGAAATTTTCCGGATAATAAGGAAACAGGCCGGCTGCATAAATAATTTCTACAGGAAAAACAGCTGTGACCCAAGCCACCGGAATTCCTTTTTTCTGGGACATCTCCCCTTCCAGATAATATTTATCCATCAGTTCTTTCATCAGCCCTACCGCTTTAAAAGGTTTCGGCTTAATCATAAAATTCACCTCCTAACATTTCCAAAAAGGCCTGGACCCTTGTGCGCATCTGACCTAGGGACGTTGTCCCAAATTCGGTTTCAATGCGCATTGCCGGAAGGCCGGCTTCTCTTAAAGTCTTAATGTTATCATAATAGTCAAAGTTTTCCGGTTCACAGTACTTTAAATGTAATAAAATTACTCCGTCTGCTTCTTTTTCCTGTGCCATTTTTGCAAGAAAAAATCTCCTTTTATTTCGTACTGTATCATATGCTGCGAAGGGCATTCTTTTTAACTGACGATCGACAAGTGCCTCCAAAGGCATACTGTTTTCATCTGCATCATCATTTATATAACGAAGGCCGTTTTTGAAATCATCTCCTACTACTACTGCCCCACCTTCCTCCAAATAATCCAAGATATCTAACGGTTCAAGCAATGTCCCGGAAATAATAAGCCGGATTCGATCTTCAGCAGCTGGTTGCATTCCTTTTTCAATAATTTTTAACAAACTTGAAAGTAATTTATTTAATTTTTCCCTCGGTATGAACATGGATGCACGAATCAGTGTGTACAACTCTTTTGCATTTAAAACCCCGGGACATTTTGCATGGAAAGCATAAAGCCTACGAAGCAAAATCCTGTTACGGTTATACAGTTTAATACTTTCCCTTAACTTTTCCTCAGGTATTTCGGAACCACTGAAATCCTCCAAAGAAGCTTTGAGACGTGCCATTTCACCAATAAGGAAATGTCTGGCACTGGGCCGTTCAACTTGCCGTGGCATCCGAAAATTCTGTAAGAATGGTAGTGGGCTGGCATGTTGCCAAATACCCAAAACCATTCTGGTGGTATCACATGTTTGCGGAATAATTAATCCGTCAAGAAAATCCAGTTTTCCATCAAGTGCCAAAGCAAGACTACTTCGTACAAAAGAACATGCCCAGGTTTGCAGGTGCACATCGGCCAAGCTCAACCTGCTGTGACCACCTGTTATACCATACGGCAAAAAGCCTGCAGCATGGATTAATTCTTCGGGCACGTCGGTGAGAAGAAAACCGATCATTTTAACATTTTTTTCTTCTTTCCATTGCTGAACATACGGACCCGGTTCTTCAGCCACTCTTTGAGCATACCCTATTATCTCTGCTTTGTTCAATGTTCTCTCCTTTCTTAACAATAAGAATTGAATGTACAAATTTTTATACCTTTGAACATGTGAATTGATGCTGGGATATCATTACCGTGGTAAAGCAAACGGATAATGCTAAGTTGGAGTTGTACGGCAAGATCAAATCCGATGGGCTTTTTTTCCGAATCCCTTGCTTTCTCCAAATCCCGGAGCCACATGAAGCAAAGGTTCACCTTTTAGGAAACGAGCTATGTTTTCTACAAATATCTCCCCAAACCTGCGTGCATACATATCTGTCCAACTGGAAACATGTGAGGTAATAATGAGATTTTTAGCATTCCAGAGTTCATCATCCGGAGGCAGGTATGAAGGCAATGGGCTTTTAATCCATTGCGTATCATTTGCGGCCCCGGCAATCTGTCCTTCGTTGAGAGCTTTTATCAATGCCTCTTTAATAATTAAAGAACCGCGGGCACAGTTGATTAGGTAGGCACTTTTTTTCATTAGTCTAAAACGTTCTTCATTCATCAACCCCAAAGTTTCCGGGGTTTCCGGGCAGCAAAGAACCAGGTAATCGCTTTGCTTGACAACCTCATCAATCTCACTGTTAAGGTACATTTGATCTACATAGGGAATAGACATAATCCGGATATCAGTTCCAATCACCCGCATGTTAAAAGCTTTGGTTCTTTTGGCTATTTCACGGCCAATTCCACCAAGCCCAACAATCCCTATAGTTTTTCCATAAAGCTCCTCTCCCCTGATACGGATGAATTTTTTCTTTTTCTGGTTATCCCATAAAGTATTATATTTTTTAGCCAGGTTTAACATCAACCCCAAGGTAAATTCAGCTACTGGAATACCGGATCCTCCCGGTAGGTGTATTAAAGGAACGTGATTGGGAATTTTCCCCCATTTTTGCCAATGATCATAACCCGAACTAAAAGTCATTATCCATTTTAGCTCTTTCATCCTGGGAACCTTTGTTACAATCATTCCACTGCCAATAATATGTGTATCTAAATACTTATCGGGAACCGATGCACCGTCCCGGGAAAGGCGAACACATATCTCTCCCCTGTTGATTTCGTCTGGGAAACGTTCTTTTATAAGCTGTTCATATTCTTCCGGGGTACCCAGCTCCGGTTGTAAGACCACCAAAATATTTAAAGGCATTGTCGCAGTCAAAATAAATGACACCTCCACAATTTCAATTTACGTTTCAACTCGACGGAAATCCATACTACCGTTTTCCATCATACAAATTGAAACAATTTTCACAATAACGGATCAACGTAGAGGCATCCATGCTACCATACTTCAACTTAAAAATGTTTTCTCAACGATTAACCATATTTGTTTTTCATACACACCTCCTTAAACATGATATATTCCTGCATAAACTCTATTATGAAAAAATATTCAGTGCTATTATTACTGAATTTAAACAATATACTCAACATATTCAACATTCAAGGGAAGATATCCTGCAAGTTTTATAAATTTTGATATCTTGCATTTATCTTGTTGATTTATCATTCAATGAAAACATAGGTTTTTATAAAAATCATGCCGGTATTTCCCATCAGGAAACACCGGCATACTTGGGCATTAACTATCTTTTAGAAGGATTGGCCTATAAGGTTTTCAAATTGAATATTACCTTAACCTCCAGTTTTTTTGTTTCAGTTGCTTTTTATATTTTATTCCGGTAAAAATTCGTAGCTTATCTGACCATTAGGCAGCTCATTTACCACTGCTTTCACAGCCATCCCTATCTTGATCCGGTCTGCAGGAACTTTTTTGTCGAAACGCCCAAAAACCTCCACCCCATCAAAATCTACAAGAGCCAGGGTATAGGGTACATCTGTTTCAAAACCGGTCGGGCCATAGTTAACTTCAGTAAAACTTATCACATTTCCTTGGCCTTTTATTTCAAACCATTCCATATCGCTGTTCAAACAAAAATTACAATCAGCGCGAGGTGGAAAAAAAGAACGGCCGCATGACTTGCATTTGGTACCCCGCAGTTCTCCTTTTTCAAGATATTCCACGAATGCCGCCGCCTTGGTCTGGGCAGCAAAACTCACTTGACCGAATTTTTCAAATCCCATATTTTCCTACCTCCCTAGAATGATAACGTTGCCGTAAATGCCAACGCCACCAATATTATGAACCAAACCAATTTCTGCATTAGGCACCTGAATATCTCCGGCTTCATCGCGCAATTGTAAGACAATGGTCCGTACCTGCGAACCGCCTGTAGCCCCAATGGGATGTCCTTTTGATAACAAACCGCCGTCAACGTTGACAGGAATTTTTCCCCCGATGTAAGTTTCCCCATCACGGATCAGCTCTACTCCTTTACCCGGTTCGGCAAAACCAAGATTTTCATAGGCCATCAGTTCAGCGATAGTAAAGCAATCATGAACTTCCGCCACGTCAATATCCTGCGGACCGACACCCGCCATTTCATAAGCCTTTTTCGCTGCTACGCGGGCACATTCAAGTCCATATAGGGTATCCCGTCCGGTCATTGTCAAAGAAGCCGAGCCGGAACCAACTCCCATAACCCAAATAGGTTTTTTGGATATTTCCTTGGCTTTATCTGCACTGGCCATAATAAGACAGGATGATCCATCAGCGTTTGCACAGCAATCAAAAACTTTTAACGGACTGGCAACTACAGCAGAATCAAAGTATTGCTCCCGTTCCACCCCTTTACGGTAGACTGCTTTTTCGTTTAAGGCTCCGTACTTGGCTGCCTTGAGACGAATTAAGACCAGATCTTCGTTTGAACTGCCGTATTTATCAAAATGTGCACGTGCGTGCATGGCATAATAGGCCGGCATCATTGTTCCAAAAGGAGATTCCCACATAATATCTGCCCCGC
>JAAZMP010000110.1 GCA_012798755.1 Bacillota bacterium | reverse complement strand
GGATAGTAACCACAAGGAGGCACTAAATTATGGAGATATTAAAAGTCTCAGCAAAATCCAGTCCGAATTCTGTGGCCGGAGCTTTAGCAGGTGTTATTAGAGAAAAGGGGAAAGCTGAAATGCAAGCCATTGGAGCAGGAGCAGTTAACCAAGCTATCAAAGCAGTTGCTATTTCCAGAGGATTTGTGGCTTCGAGCGGAATAGATCTAGTCTGCATCCCGGCTTTTGTTGATATCCAAATTGATGGGGAGGAGAGGACGGCCATAAAACTAATCATAGGACCCCGTTAAAATCAGTTCAAGCCGACATGCCGGGCAGCTATCCATGCTTTTTTCCCTGAATGTCAGGCGTGCTTTTCAGCGGGTTCTTGCTCCAGCAAGGAGGTTGTTCGGGGGATTATTCGCCGGAAGCGGCGCAGAATATAGATGCCACGGAAGTAAAGTTCTGCCAGCATGGCAAGCCAGATCCCTGTGAGTCCCCAGCCGACCAACATAAACAGGAAAGTGAGCAGCAGACGTACGCAGAACATGGAAAAAAGCGTCAAGTACATAGCCCAGCGAGTATCGCCGGCTCCCCGAAGGCCACCGGTTAGAGCAGAGATGTAAGCAATAGCGGGCTGCCCCAAGGCCAAAAGCATCAGGGGGACTTTGCCCAGTTGAAAGACTAAGGTGTCATCGGTAAAAATGCCGATAACAGCTTGAGGGAAAAAGAAAAAGATAAGCCCGACCACGGACATGATTATCAGAGCAAGACGAGAGGTTTCCAAGCCGCTTTTTAGTGCTTGGTCTTTTTTTTCTGCACCTAAAAACTGTCCTACCAAGGTTGTCGCCGCTACGGAAAAACCGATTCCAGGAAGATAAGTCATGGTGTAGGCGTTGTGCAGAATTTGATGTGCTGCTATGGCCAAAGATCCCAGGGTGGCAACTGTCATGGAATAGATGATGTTGCTTACGTGGATTCCAAGCTGTTCAATGGCAGAAGGAAGCCCTACATTGAGAACACGGCGTAACACCTGCCACTCAAAAAGAAACAGCGCTTTTAGTTTAAAATTTAAGCGAATGGGGGAAAAACGGGTAAAAAGCAGCGTGATGCCTATGCAACCGGTGATTAACCCCGCACCGCAGGTGGCTATTGCCGCTCCCTTTACACCAAGCGCCGGGAAGGGCCCTATGCCAAATATAAGGAAATAATTGCCAAGCACATTGATTAAATTGGCTACGATCATGAGGCGAAGCGGTGTGCGGGAATCCCCCGCCCCCTGGAAAACAGCATTTACAATAACAATAGAAAAGCGCAGGGAGATGGAGATGCCGATAATGCCCAGGTATTGGCCGGCCAGGTAGATCAATTCCAGATCTCTTTCGGCCATGAAATAAACCAGGCCGGAGATGATTTGGCGGGAAAAAACAACGGTGATGATACTGAGCAAAAAAGTAGTAAGCAGCACTGCACCAAGCGATTGCCCGGCAACTTTTTTTGCTGTTTCCGGATCCTTCCGGCCAACGGCCTGGGCTACGATAGCAGCAGTGCCGATACTAAAGGCCTGTACAATAGCCACAGAAAAGAAAAAAACCTGGTTCCCCAGGCCTACTGCGGCTATAGAAATCGGTCCGAGGCTGCCTACCATGATCATGTCCACCATCTGAACGACCATATTTAAAAAGGTGCGTAAGACTGCTGGCCAGGCAATAGCTAGAACTGTGCGGCGTAAGTTTTGCGTATTTACTATATCCATAATGAAGTACCTTCTACAGTAAAAGTGTTAAGTCCTGCCTCAAGCTGCAGGGTGATTTTTTGAAAACCGGTTTTCCGGGGAGCCCCTTATGCGTTATGTTACTGCAGCTTGGCAGGGAAATGTCTGTTCCCCATCGTATATAGTATATTGTTAGATTCTATCCTGAAAAGTTCTGAGAGGGCTTTGCTTATGAGTAAAACAAAACCTTTTTTCTTGTTGCTTTTTACTCTGTTGCCGGGCCTTATTTTGTTT
>JAAZMP010000109.1 GCA_012798755.1 Bacillota bacterium | reverse complement strand
TCCACATCCGGTGGCGGTAGCTGTAATAGTGGACGTACCCATCCAATTTGCAACGTAAGTTACTGTTCCGTTGGAAGTATCAATTTTATTACCGGCATTTAAACTTGCTTCATCCAGCGAATAGGTGGTGGAAACAGCATTGTAGGCGGTTGCCTTATAAGTTACCGTACCCGCACCCACACAGCGAAAGGATTGATTTTCCAAGTCAAATTCAGGCGTAAAAACAGCCGGTTTGGTAGTAACAACATGTGTGGCAGAACACCCCCCTGAACTTGTTGCAGTAATGGTGGTAGTACCTGAAAAATTAGCCGCGAAGGTTACCTCACCGGTAGCAGGGTCAATGGTATTACCCGCCCACAGACTGTTTAAGTCCATACTGTAGGTAATGGCTTTTCCGTCTTTAGGTGTAGCTGTATAGGTAACCGTCTCTTTACCCTGACAACGCGTAGAAGTACTGTCAACTGTAAATATGGGTGTAGAAGTACAATTATAAACTATGGTAAGAGTGGGTCTATAAGCAGAAGTAGCATGCTCTCTGCTGGCAAAAGTGTGGCTTCTGGAGTAAGTTGTTTCTTCAGATGCAAATTTTAACAGTATTCCATTGTTAGTTGTTCCACTTCTCCAAGCATTTACCATTGTAAGCAAATTCCATGTATAATCTCCGGGAGCAGTACCTACAGAGGTAGTAGCATATACAGTGGAGTTATAATCACCGCCACCACCTACAGTTGCCCAATTTTGACCGGTAACCCTTTGGTTCCAGTTCGCAACAGTATTACTTACACCTGTACAAGCACCTGAGCCTTCAGTCCAAGAATTCGTAAGCATCCGGGCTTCGATATTATCAGTACCAGTAGTTGATGATGACGCAGTTTGCGTCAATTTCAAGGTAGCGGAAACAATAGTGGCATCCGCGGGAATAGAAGTTAAATCAAACTGTAAGAGAGCACGTCTATTATAATAACGACTAATCTCAAAAGTAGTACACCCCCCGTAATTGGTAGTAGTAGCTCCACCATGCAGATAGGTATCTGCGGTAGGAGAAAGGGTAACCGTAGTGTTTTGTGCCTGTACTTGATTGGGTATAAGCATCCACACCCCTGCAAGCAGAAAAAATAAAGAGGGTAAACGCAATGATATAAAATTTTTCATACGAAGATTGTTTTATTAATTAAGGTCGTATGGAACACGCCATTCTTCTTCATTCTCATGGATGAAAGTTTGTTTTTAATGGCTGTTTCATAAAATGAATGTGTGTAAACGTTTAGTAAATGTGCTTTTTATTTCAAGTTACCGATAATCGGTATATGCAATTAGAGAAACATATATAAAGAGCTAAATTCTCCGACCATTCAATCTGCCCTTTGGCAAATTGTATGCCAAGATATAAGACAACCAATCCTACACCTTACAGCAATATGCATTGAATAATTCCCGAAAGCCATTCTGATACACCAGCAAGGCTTTTAGCCTATAATTCAAAATAAGCCGCAAAATTACTTATTATAATCACACCACTCAACATAAACCTATTAAAATGATGTTAAAAAAGTTCAAAATTAACAATATACAAACTTATAAACATTTTAATTTTAACCCTTTTCTATTTGTATTCCTAAGAACAACTTCTATACTTGCAAAGGCAAAAATAACAAATGACCGAGCCTATACTTTTTGATAAAGACGACAGAATCTTACCGCTAAACAACTCATTGCATATTTCAGTATTTTTTTGTTCCTTTGCACTTATAAATACAAACCCACTCTTTTAATTGCCTAAACAAATGAAAAAACTTGCTATCTTATTAGTGCTATTCGCTGCTCTACACGCTACGGCACAAGTGCCAAGCGGCTACTATACCGCAGCGGAAGGAAAAACGAACGCTACGCTGAAAACGGAACTTCATCAGATTATTTCTTCCGGCTACGTTACAAAATCGTACAACTTCCTTTACACCATCTTTAAAACCAGCGACCGAACGGCCTCCGGCAATGTGTGGGATATGTACTCCACCTGTAGCTGGAATTTCGGCGTGAAGCAATGCGGAAACTACTCCAACGTATGCGACTGCTACAACCGCGAACACTCCATTCCACAAAGCTGGTTTGGTAAGAGAAGCCCCATGGTAAGTGATGCCTTCCACATCTACCCCACCGACGGAAAAGTGAACGGATTGCGCGGCAACAACCCTTTTGGTGAAACCAATGCCTTACCGTTGGGTGGCAAAGCACTCGGTAAAGTGGGGACATCCTCTTTCCCGGGATATTCCGGTACCGTTTTCGAACCGATAGATGAATACAAAGGGGATTTTGCCCGCACCTATTTTTACTTTGCTACTCGCTATGAAAACATTATGACTACCATCGGCGGCGAGTCTTTTAATCGGACTACCTACCCCTCTTTCACTGATTGGACCATTAATCTTTTCCTAAAATGGCATCGGCAAGACCCCGTCAGCCAAAAGGAAATTGACAGGAATAACGCCATCTATGGATACCAAAATAACCGAAACCCCTTTATTGACCATCCGGAATTGGCGGAGCATATCTGGGGCGATAAGAAAGGAACACCTTGGTATCCGAACGGTAGCATACCCGGCAATAACAATGGGGGAACATCCGAATGTGAGAACTTAAACTTTTCAGCGCCATTTTCAAGCACGTTATCGCCCTTTACACCTTACAGTGTTACCGGCAATCAAAAATGGATACTAGATAGTAAATATGGAGCTAAAATGTCCGGCTATGTAGATGGAACAGTTTATGTAAATGAAGACTGGCTCATTTCACCAAAAATAAACTTATCCGGTTTCAAAAACGTGATACTCAACTTTGAACACGCTTTAAATTTTGCTAAAAACAATATAAACACCAACCACACGCTCTGGATATCTAAAAACTACAGCAGCGGAAACCCGTCGCAAGCGCAGTGGGAGCAACTAACCATAGGCAACTACCCCGGTGGAAGTAATTGGACCTTTGTTAATTCCGGCGATATTGCAATTCCTGAAGATTACTTGGTGGATAATGCAGTATTCGCATTTAAGTTTATGTGTGATAATTCGGCAAGCTCTACTTGGGAAATCAGAGATCTTACGCTAACCGGTACTTGCCAAATAACGTCTGTGGATTCGAAAATTATGCCGAAAGCGCATCCTGTTTCTACTTTCCACAAAAACATAACTATTTACAATTTAGAAGATGAAAACGTTTCTGTATTTGACGTGTACGGACGCCATATTTCAACTCAATACAAAGTAAGTGGAAATGCCACTTTCGATGTTCCTGCATCAGGCGTTTATATCGTAAAAATTAACAGACAAGTGATAAAAGTCATTATCAGTGAATAAACGGCTGAAGACCCACTACGGTTTATCAGCCGTAGCGGGTAAAACAAACATTTGACTAAAAAATGGCTCTAAACTATATCTTTATTGCATTTGTACTGATTGCCTTTGTGGTAGCTTTGGTACAAATGATTTTCTTTGGCAATACCGCCATATTCAACGAGATACTCCAATCCATTTTCGGCTCGGCAAAGTCGGGCTTTGAAATTTCATTGGGTTTAACGGGCATTCTTACCTTTTGGATGGGGATCCTAAAAGTGGCTGAGCACGGTGGTGCCATGAACGCCCTTTCACGTATGGTGGCACCGTTTTTCACAAAGATTTACCCCGATATTCCCAAAGACCACCCCGCGCTGAGCAGCATCTTTCTGAATATGTCTGCCAATATGCTTGGACTTGACAATGCCGCCACGCCGATGGGACTGCAAGCCATGCAGCAGATGCAAGAACTGAACCCGAAAAAAGACACGGCATCTAACCCGATGATTATGTTCCTGGTACTGAATACTGCCGGACTTGTCCTTGTACCGATGACCGTGATGATGTACCGCGCACAGTTTGGCGCCGCCAATCCCGCCGATGTCTTCCTGCCGATTGTCATTGCCACGCTCTGCGCTTGGATGACCGGATTGATTCTCGTAGCCGCCATTCAGAAAATCAATATCTTTAACCGCATAGTGATGGGTGTATTGTTGTCGCTGATAGCACTGATCGGCGGGCTGGTTTATTTTTTCAGCAAGCTTTCGCAAGAACAGATTGCGGAATACTCCAGTTTTGCAGCAGCATTTATCATCCTTTCCATCATCGTTGTATTTATTGTAATGGCTGTGCGAAAGAAGATTAACGTTTACAACAGCTTTATAGAAGGCGCCAAAGAAGGTTTCAAGGTGGCTGTAGGTATTATTCCGTACCTTGTTTCCATATTGGTTGCCATCGGGATGTTTCGCGCATCAGGTGCGATGGATTTATTGGTTGACGGCATCAGGTATCTCGTTTTGCTTACCGGAGCCAATACTGATTTCGTGGAAGCACTGCCGACTGCCTTTATGAAACCGCTGAGCGGAAGCGGTGCGCGTGGAATGATGGTGGAGACGATGAAAGAGTTCGGTGCTGATTCGTTTGTAGGACGCCTATCGTCTGTGATTCAAGGCTCTACAGATACGACATTTTATATACTGGCGGTTTACTTCGGCTCGGTAAAAATCACCAACACGCGCTACGCCGTCCTTGCCGGATTAGCTGCCGACTTGGTGGGAATAACGGCGGCGATATTACTGGGGTATTTGTTTTTTCATTAATCAATTCCCCCGTAGGGATAAGAGTTTCTTATGATTGCATATCTTTCTGAAAATATAGAACTCCCTTCCATTGACCAACATAAAGTCAGCAGGTGGATTGTGCTGGTTGCAGCTTCGCACGGGAGAAAAGCGGGTGCGCTCAACTACATTTT
>JAAZMP010000108.1 GCA_012798755.1 Bacillota bacterium | reverse complement strand
TACGGGTTTCCGCTGGATTTAACCAAAGAAATCCTGGGCGAAAAAGGTTTTTCCGTTGACGAAAAAGTCTTTGAAAAATCTTTGGAGCAGCAGAGAGAAAGAGCCCGGGCTGCAATGGGTACTGCCGAGGCAATGCCGAAAAACACGCAGCTTTCGGCGCTGCTAAAAGGTATGGACACCCAATTTCTGGGTTATGATACCTTAAGTGCCGAAGGTGAGGTAATTGGCATAGTAAAAGCCGGAAAAGGAGAGCTTTTGCCGGAAATTGATCTTGACACAGATGAAAAGGAAACCTACCTGCTTCTGGACCGGAGCCCCTTTTATGCTGAACAAGGCGGGCAGGTGGGCGATACCGGTTTTATAACCACACCGGAAGGAACTGCCAAGGTCCTGGATACAGTGCCGGGCCCAGGCGATCAAATTTTGCACCTCATAGAAATCAAAGAAGGTGTTATCCGTACCGGGGAAAAAGCCAAGTCTGTAGTAGATCAAAAACGTAGGGAAGATATTGCCAGACACCATACTGCTACCCATCTTCTTCATCGTGCCCTGAGGGACTGTTTCGGGGAACATGTGCAACAGGCCGGATCGCTGGTTGCTCCCGATCGCCTGCGGTTTGATTTTTCGCATTTTGCCCCGCTTGAAGAAGCGGAAATTATAGAACTGGAGGAGAAAATTAATTCCCTTCTCCGGGAAAACTTAACCGTACATGCTTCTTATACAAGCCTGGAGGAAGCTTTGGAAAAGGGAGCCATGGCTCTTTTCGATGAAAAATACGGGGAAAAAGTACGGCTGGTCCGAATTGGCGATTATTCTTACGAGCTTTGTGGTGGCACCCATGTGCGCTCTACCGCCGAGATCGGGCTTTTTAAAATTCTTGCCGAAAGCAGCGTCGGTGCAGGTGTGCGTCGCATTGAGGCCTTGGCGGGGGACGGCGCTTATCGTTACTTTGCTGAAAGGGATCAGATCTTGAAAGACATATCCCTGATGGTAAAGGTGCCTGTGGAAAAGGTACCGGAAAAGCTGGAGGATATTCTGGAATCCCAAAAAAAACTGCAGCAGAAGATCAGGGCCCTATCGCAAAGACTGTCCCAGCACCAAGTCGATCACATTTTAAAAAAGGTGGACAGCTCTCTGGGTATTTCTGTTTTGAGTGCCCAAGTGGAGGCGGAAAATATGGAAACCCTGCGGGAGTACTTGGATAGATTGCGCGACAAGTTGAAAAGCGGCGTTATTCTACTTGGTTCTGCCAATAACGGGAAAGTGTTCTTTGTCGCAGCGGTAACTAAAGACTTGGTAAAAGAAGGCTTTCATGCAGGTAGGCTTATCAAGGAAGTTGCCAAAATCACCGGCGGCGGTGGAGGAGGACGTCCCGATATGGCCCAGGCCGGCGGCAAGGATCCGTCGAAGCTTCAACAAGCTCTTTCCGGGGTGCTGTCTCTGGTAGAGGAACAGCAGAAAAAAACAGTTTAGGTTAAATAAAGTCTATCTACGGGGAGGGGGTTAAAAATGGCCGGTAAAGGCAATTTCGATCACACTATGAAATTCAACGTCAGAGCCGAAGAAGAAATAACAGAGGCCGGCGCAGTGCTGTATGAAGTATACGAGGCTCTCAAGGAAAAAGGATACAATCCTATCAATCAGCTCGTTGGTTATCTTTTATCCGGGGATCCTGCTTTTATTACCAGCCATAAAAATGCCCGCAGCACAATTTTAAGGTTAGAAAGAGATGAGCTGCTGGAGGAATTGGTCAATGCTTACTTGCACAGGAAACTGGAAAAAGAAGGGTAAACCTTCTGGGAATGTCAATGGGAAAAAATTCCTTGCTTTGTTAAAAAGAGCAGTTGGCAAGAGCCGGATGCCGGCATCAGGCCTGCTTTTATACTGTAATAATATGTGTTGGTTCACAGGGGTATAAGGAAACCCTGGATTTTTTTTTGGAATTGAAAAAAGCAGGGATAAAAAAGAAAGGCTGTAGCTTAGATGAGGATTTTGGGCCTTGATATCGGGGAAAAAAATATCGGCGTGGCCGTAAGTGATCCTTCAGGCCTGATCGCCCAGGGTTTGGATGTAATCGAAAGAAAGAACTGGAAAAAAGATTTGCAAAGAATTCGTCATTTTCTTAAGGAATATAAAGTAAAAGAAATAGTTTTAGGCCTTCCGCGCAACATGGACGGAACACTGGGCATAAAGGCGCGGGAAATCTTGGAGTTTAAAGAAAAAATAGACAAAGCAGTCGATGTTAAAGTAACAACGTGGGATGAGCGTTTGACCACGGTAGCAGCGCAGCGGACGTTACTAGAGGCCGATGTGAGCCGCAAAGGGAGAAAAAAGGTAATCGATAAACTTGCTGCTGTTTTTATTCTGGAAGGCTATCTGCGCTACAAGCAGCGTACAACAGACAAAGGAAAGGATGTTTAAGCGATGGAAGGGCATGAAGAAATCATTACTCTTGTCGATGATGCAGGAGAAAGGTTTGATTTTCTTGTTCTGGATTATTTTGAGGTTGATGACTTTGAATATGCTGTTCTGATTCCTTATGATAAAAACGGTTCTTTTTTATTTGAAAAAGAAGACTGGAGCGGCGAAATAGATCTAACAGAAGAAGAAGGAGATGCCATAATCTTCCGCGTCATAAAAGGCAATAATGGTGAAACGGTCCTGCATATGATTGAAGACGAAGAAGAATGGGATAAAGTTGTGGAAATTGCTTATAAAAGGCTTCTTTCCGAAAGCGGTGATACCGACAGTTTTGAAAGGGAGTAGTGATTTTTGATGTTCAAAGCAAAACCTTTCCATTTTTGTCTTGCTTTGATCCTGGCAGTTTTTATAATCTTGTCGCTGCTGGTCTTCTGGCGCATCCATAACTTGTTCCTTGTCGTTGGCACTGCTAATTCTGTAGATCAACCAAAGGAGGTTAATATTCCCCTTAATTCTTCCACGGCACAGATTGCTGCCATTTTGCAGCAGGAAGGCGTTATCAAAAACGGTTTGCTCTTTCGTTTTTATGCTCAGTATAAAGGCTATGATCAAAAGCTGCAGGCGGGCACTTATTCCTTTTACCCGGGAATGTCTTATGAAGATGTTTTGGACAAACTGCAGCAGGGAGTTGTCTGGGCGGAAAGCGTCAGGTTTACCATTCCGGAGGGCTTTACGGTTGAGCAGATTGCTGCCAGGCTGGAAAAAGAAGGTTTGGCGAACAAAGAGAACTTTCTTGATTTGTGCCTTGAGTACCGGCAGGAACCCCATTTTGATTTTTTAGAAGAGGTTCCCGTTGGGGTGGAGTATCCCCTGGAAGGTTACCTTTTCCCCGATACATACGAAATCTACCGGACCGCCACTCCCAGGGATATAGTTACTGCAATGCTGCGACGCTTTGACGAAGTGTTCGATGGATCTTTTCGGTTGCGTGCCAATGAACTTGGTTTTTCGATACACGAAATAATAACGATTGCCTCTCTTGTAGAAAAAGAAGCCAAGGTACCTCAGGAGCGCCCACTTATTTCCGCTGTGTTCCACAACCGCCTACAGTCAGAAAACATGCCCTTGCTGCAATCTTGCGCCACTGTGCAGTATGTTCTCGGTGAAACCAAACCCGAACTGACCTACAAAGATTTGGAAATTGACTCTCCTTACAACACCTACCTTTATCCGAATCTCCCTCCCGGGCCTATCGCCTCTCCGGGGCGGGAAGCGCTTGAGGCGGCCCTTTGTCCCGCCCATGTAGACTATCTGTATTTTGTTTATAAAGAAGATGGCAGCGGCGAGCATTTTTTCAGTGCTACTTTACAAGAACATGAACGCTATAAAGAACTCGCCCGAAAAAACAAGCGGCAACGGTAAAAGATAATAAAAATGAAATATTTAATAAGACATAAGATCGCCAGGCCATTGCCGGCGTTTGTTGTTTAAAATGGTGGCACTTTCAGCTTAAATGCCTACAGCTGTCCTTCCGAGTATTAGCGAAGGATCTAGGTTTACCACCATGTCAAAACAACAAAACACTTTTAAATCTGCAGTCTAATTTTCAGGCAGCAATTTAGTTTGCTGTATATTTAACCGCTGAGTGGTAAAAAATAGCTGGGAATTGTAATTCAAAAAAGAACAGGGGCTTTGCCATGCGGCGGTTAAGGCGGCAACAAAAAATTATTTTCCTGGCGCTTGTTTGTTCCCTTATTACAGGGCTGCTTTTGGTAAGGCTTTTTTATATACAGATCGTATGCAATGACAAACTGACCGCCGGAGCGGTAAAGCAGCGCTCCCAGTCAGTTGTATTGGATTACAACCGCGGTGAAATATTGGATCGCAACGGCATAACCCTGCTCGGCGGAAAAGATGAGAAAATACTGGCAATTTTCCCCACCCTGTTAGAAAAAAGTGAAGCCGTCCAAAAAATCTTTCCCGGTATTGTTCCACTGGCCGCGATGCCTGAGGCCCCCTTTGTAGCCCTGCAAGGCGTAGAACCCCCGGAAGAGAAGTTTTTTAAAAACAATGCCACCTCCGGGCTGGTGATCGCAAAGTCCCGCAGGCGGTATGGGCCGGATGCCCTAGCTACCCACTTGGTCGGTCATATCGGTGAAGCGGACGGTGAAGGGAAGGTTGGGCTGGAGTTGGTTTTTAACCATGAACTTCAAGGAGCCTCCCCAACGGTTTTAGCTGCAGTTGTCGACGGCAGAAAAAATCTTATTGGAGGCCTGGGTTACCGTCTTCGGGAAAATAGGGAACCCTACCAACCTTATAACCTCGTATTGTCTATCGACTACAACATCCAAAAAAAAGTTGAAAGGATCATGGATTTGCAGGTAGCCAAAGGTGCCGTGGTAGTAATGGATCCTCATAGTGGCGATATCCTGGCCATGGCAAGCAGGCCCAACTACATGCAGCATCAGCTCTCTTCATATTTGAATAGCGCTGGGGAGCAGGAAAGTTTAGCAGTAGATCAGCCTCTTATTAACCGCTGCATTTTGAGCTACCCTCCGGGTTCCATATTCAAAATTGTTGTCGCTGCAGCCGCACTGGAAACAGGAAAAGCAAAACTTAGCAGCAAGTACTATTGCCCCGGATTTATACAGGTGGGAAGCAAAACTTTCAACTGCCAACACGGGCCTCATGATGAGATAACCTTTGCCCAGGCTTTTGCTCATTCTTGTAATGCTGTTTTTATTGAACTAGCTATGGATTTGGGAAGGGAGGCCATCTATAATTACGCCCGATCCATGGGATTGGGGAAAGAAACGGGCATTTTACTGGGGAGTGCGGAACAAGGGGGAGAAACCAAGGGAATGCTGCCTTTGCCGGACGAGATGCCTTTTTTAGGCGATCTGGCCTTGGCAGCGATTGGCCAGGGTAAGGTAGAGGCTACCCCTCTGCAGGTAGCCTGCCTAACTTCGGTTGTAGCCAATGGCGGTTACCTTGTAAAACCACAACTGGTTAAGACTTTGCAATCCAGGCAGGGGCAGACAATAAAAAGATTTTCTTCCGGCCCTGCTAAAAAAGTTCTAAATCCTGTCACTGCCTGCAAGTTACGCTATATGATGCTTGGCGTACTGGAGTACGGCACAGGCAAAGCCGTTTTTTGTGATCTGTTTACTCTGGGCGGAAAAACCGGCACGGCGGAAACCAGCAGGACCATTGACGGCAAAAGGCTGACCCACTCCTGGTTCACAGGCATTCTGCCCCTGGAAAACAGCAAGGCTGTTATAACCGTATTTATGGAAGAACCCCTGCAAGGCAGTGCTGCTGAAACATTCAAAGATTTGGCCCAGGGTATTTATTCTTTCCTGGATTAGCAAAAGCACCTTTTCCGGCCATAAAAAGTGGCACTTTAGTGTAATGATTTTAGGGGTGGTAATTGATAGAATAAATACAATTTGTTGGAATTTGCGCCGTTTGGAAAAAAAATGCATGCGTGATATGATTGTGATCAGGAATCATATAGCAAATTATGCAGGAGTTTACATTTTAGTATAGAAAGATAACTATAATTATAAAAGTTTGACAATTATGCACACATTTACAAGACGCTTCATTGTTGAACCATATTCTGATGGAGGCGGGGAAATGCAGCAACAAAAACAGCTTGCTGATTTCCGTGGTAAAATAAAAGAACTGGAGAGGCTTTTTGATCTTTTAGTGTCAGAATTAAAACAAGCAATTGGAGAAAAGGACTGTAAAAAGTTCGAGGGAAAAATTGATTCCCTGCCCAAACTAAAGGAACTTTATTCTACACTGGAAAAACAGTTAAGCCCCCGGCAAGAACATGAAAATGCCATTATAGTTGCTTTATTGGCCAAAGCCGACAGAATAGCCCCGGCCGATGAGCGGGAATCAGTTAGTCTGAAACAGTTAAAGGAAAAAATCAGAAGCTACCGGGAAATACTTTCTTCCGATGAAAAAAGTTACGAAGCAATAGCCCTAAAACAGCAATTCATGTCAGGCAATCATCCTGTGAACGCAATATTGAGGTTGCTGGTAGAAAACTTGTCGTTTAGCGAGACAGAAAAGGCCTTTCAGGCGGTTTCGGCTGAATTTGGCACTTCCCTGGCGCTTGCTGCTGCCAGGGGCAACCTTGTCATAAATGATATGCCAACTGACAAAAATGCTTCCCGGGATACCGTTGCAGTTCCAAAACCAGCTGTTTCAAAAGAGCTGCCGGAAAACTATGCTGACTTATTGTGTTTGATGATCCGGGAAGAAAAGCTGGGCCCGGCTTTTTGGTTGGCGGCATACTTTGAACAAAAGCGCGGGGCTGTGCCTATTCCTGCCTGGTTAATTAGAACATTGGAAACGGCAGCTGTTATTCGCCTTGAAGAAGGGGCTGCCGCGGAGTGGCTTTCTTATCTATACAGCGAATATGATTTTTCCGTGCCTGCCGGAAGCGATATGAGAAAAAGGTTGACCTATAACCTTCTGTTCTTTGCAGCATCGCTGCGCCCGGCTCTCGCAGCACCATACCTGGGCGCAAGATCCATTCTTATAAACCAAAACGAACTCCCGGAAAAACTAAAAAGTTTGGCCGCCGCTGCAGCAGGTGTAGAAGAGGGCAGGGGCAAAAAAGTTTCTGCCGCCTGGGAAAAGGAAATGAAGCTGCTTACCAATGATGTCCAAAGCTGGGTCAAACAGAACCGTAAGCTAACCCTTGTTTCCCCTTTGGCCTCACAACTTTGGGAGATGATGTTCGAGGAAAAAGGCTTGCTGCATAAGCTGCTTCAGCCCATGTTGGCAGGCAATGGGGAAAAGATTGCAGATATTCATGTGCTGCTAAACTCCCTGCAGGGAAGGGATAACCTCAAAAACGAACTACGCAGGCTGTACCAAGAAGTGCCCGGCATTCCGGAAGATGTGGAAATATTTCATATCCCCGGTTCCTGGCAGCTGATCAACCGTCTTAAGAGTGTTCTAAAGCTTGCCAAGCGATATGTAAGACTTCATGACAAAGCGATAGAATCAAAGCAGGCTGGCAGCCCCAAATTTGCGGCAATACAGCATTTACTTGGCCCGGCCAGGGAAGAACTAAAAAAGATCATTTCCCAGCATGGGGACGATCCGCTGCTGGAAACCGCCTTGATAGCGGCAGGACGTGCACTTACTTCCGCAGAAAATTATATGACAGAAAAGGAAAATATATCGGCTGCACCGGAAAAAGCAGCCTCCTTAGAAATAAAAGAAAATCCGCAGTTGATGTTTAAACCTCCCTGGATTCCACAGGAAAAAACTATCGAACGCATAGGAAAAGCACTTTTGGAATTGCTAAGCGATAATTATTTGCAGGAAAAAGATATAGGCAGGGGCAGCACGCTATATGTCAGGGAAGAAACAGTTCCTTTTGACATTGAATACAAAGTTGAGCAAAAAAAAGACAAATCTTCTGTTTTTGCTAACTTGGACGAGCTGTGCCATGACGAGCTTTTAACGCAGCAGGAACGGGATTTTATTCGCGATACGCTTAAAAGCTTGCAGTAAAAAAAGTTAACCAATTAATAAGAAAGAGGGTTTGTCTTGTCTCACATTTCACGAAGAAGTATGCCGGAAAACGGGGTGTTGGATAGTGTTCCCAGCCTCATTTGGGTTTTAAACAGAGAAAACAAGTTCACCTTTGTTAACAAGTCATGCGCTGCTTTTTTAGGGATAGATGCCGGCAATCTTATAGGTAAACCACTCGATGGGACATTTGATCCTTTGGAAGCTAAAAAACTGCTAAAAGCTGCGGAGAAGGTTTTTGGAGACGGCAGAAAGTATCGCCTGGAAGCCAAACTGGAGGATCAAGAACATAGGCTAAGATGGATGGATATTGTGCTTACACCGGTTTTCAACAACCAACAAGAAGTTTGCGGTGTTACTTTTACGGCCAGCGATGTCACAAAACACAAGCTAAATGAAGAAAAACTGAAATACTTTAGCATGCACGATCAACTTACCGGTCTTTACAACCGGTTGTATTTCG
>JAAZMP010000107.1 GCA_012798755.1 Bacillota bacterium | reverse complement strand
TGACGGCAGGAAGCCGTCAGCCGGCCGGCGACCAAGGACGGGAGCTTGGCCGGGAAGGTCATCGCAAGCTCGAAAAGAGCAGTAGAACTTCCCTTAAGCTGAACGCTAAGCTTCGCCAACAGCAAAGCGCTGCTACCAATTTTCCATAATGAACATCAAATCACTCGACATCCTACCAAAAACATCCCTCAAAACGCCACCCAAAAGCGGAAGCAGCAGCAAAAAAACCAGAAACACAAGCGCAACTTTAAGAGGCAGGCCCACGATAAAAACATGGATCTGTGGAACAGCCCGGGAAAGAAAGCCCAGAGCAATATCCATCAGCCAGATCACAATTATCACCGGAGCCGCAATTTGAAAAGCTAACAGGAAAATACCGGAAAAAATTTTCAAGTAATGCCACGCTACGGGCGAAGAAACAAAAGAACCCTCCAGTGGCAGCAATCTAAAGCTTTCCTTTAAAGACAAAAAAAGGAGATGGTGCCCATCGATTGTAAGATAAAACACCACTGCCAAAAAATAAAAAAACCGTCCAACAATAGTAACCTGCCCTCCAAAAAGGGGATCAAAGGAACCGGCCATCATCAAGCCGGCTTTGTGGTCCATAAACTGGCCGGACATAAGAAAAACAGAAAAAAAGAGATAAACCAGGAAACCCAGCACCAGCCCGGATATAATTTCTTTTCCCAGGAGCACGGCCAGCCCCAGATCGTTAGGAGGCAGCAGCACCCTGCCCTCCCAGCTAAGCACCAGAAGCACCGACAGAACAATTGAAAAATAGATGCGCAACACTGCAGGAATCCCACGCCAGGCGAAAAAAGGCACTACGGTAAGAAAAGCAGCTATGCGGGCAAAGATAAGTAGAAAGGGAAACCAAAAATCTAAAAAAAAAGCCTCTTCCACTAAATTTTCCCCCCTGAAGTAGGAATGACATTACGGGCTGTCTTGGTCACTATCGTCCAAAAACGAAACCGTTCGTATCTAGAGCAAAGTACCCAAACTTCCCCATAAATTTAAAGTAAAAGTTGTTATGATGCGCACTATCCAACCTCCAAAAAAGAGCAGCGCCAAAAAGACAGCGGCTATTTTGGGGATAAAAGCAAGCGTTGGTTCCTGGATCTGGGTTGTTGCCTGGAAGATGCTGACCAAAAGGCCAACGGCTAAACCCACCCCAAGCACAGGTGCAGAAACCATCAAAGTAGTAGTGATCGCTTCCCGGGCAATGTTCATCACCAGATCAGGAGTCAAAATCATCCCCTCTTTCTTTTTCCAAAGTCATTCACCTGTCAGACATAGCTTTCCAGCAACGATTGGACCACCAAATGCCAGCCGTCTACTAACACAAAAAGCAAAATTTTGAAAGGCAGGGAAACGATTACCGGCGGCAACATAAACATACCCATAGACATAAGAATACTGGCAACGACCATATCAATGATCAAAAAAGGAACGAAAAGAATAAATCCCATCTGGAAAGCGGTTTTTAATTCGCTCAAGACAAAGGCGGGCACAAGTGCCCGAAAGGAAACCTCCTCACGGCTCTCCGGGCTTTCCAAAGAGGCAACCTCTAAAAAAAGGGCCAGATCCTTATCCCTCGTGTTGTTCAGCATAAATTCCCTCAGGGGATGGCCTCCGGTATCCACCGCTTCTTCAAAAGCGATCTCTTCCTCCAGGTAGGGAGTAAGCGCCTCCTCATTGATTTGGGTAAAAACCGGCGACATCACAAAAAAAGTTAAAAAGAGGGCCAGGCCCAAAATGACCTGGTTTGGGGGAATCTGCTGCGTAGCCAGTGCATTACGCACAAAAGAAAGCACGATAACGATCCGTGTAAACGAAGTCATAAGGATAATGAATGCAGGTGCTACACTGATCACGGCAAGAAGCAGCAGCAGCTGCAGCATTCCTACCAGCTGCGAAGGTTCCCCGCCGGTTCCTGTCTGCAAATTAAGGTCCGGGATGGGAATGATAGGCTGTGCCAGAACAACTTCGCCGGTACCAAAGCAGAAAACTAGGGCAATAATAACGCTTGCAAAGAAAGTCAACCAGAATTTGTTTTTCATCTTTTTGGCCTCTACCCCTAGTACCGTAATTTATTTTTGATTATAGCGTAGAAAATCATTTGCCGGAAAGTTTTCGCAGGGTTTCGGCAAAAGGAAATGGTTTACGCTGCATTTGAACTTTTTCCGGGGTTTCCGGCCGGGATTTTTCCCATTCCTCCCCCAGATCTTTAAGCAAAGTGACCGCGTTCGGCGTTGCCGCCAAAAGAAAATAGTGTTCGTCCACGCTTACCACATAGATGAAAGCGCGGTTGTTTAAGGGCAGCCTCTCAACAATTTTTAGGCGGCTTTCCCGGCCCAGCGAAGGAGCAAAGTAGGGCACCAAAAAACGCAACCCAAAATAAATTAGCGCTATTACCAGTGGAAAAGCCACTAACAAGCGCAGATAGGCGTAAACAAG
>JAAZMP010000106.1 GCA_012798755.1 Bacillota bacterium | reverse complement strand
GATCTTTATATTTCTGTTGAAGGGCCGCCTTGTTTGGGGGATGTCTTGCAAGGGTTAACACATGCCCGTATAGCCAACCCGCCGCGCTTTACTTTTTACAAATCTTCCAAAAAGATGGAAAGTGTTTGGAGCAAAGGGAAGGAAAAACTTGTTATAAAAACTCTTTGTGTGCCGGATAAGGATATTTTCTTAAATATGAAAGATGAAGACTTGTTCGATATCGAACAAGTTTAAAAAAGCTATGGGTTGATATCCGTGGAAAACGTGGTTTGGAATTGATGGAAAACATAAGCGGGCCGAACGGCTGCCCGCTTATATTCCCGGGTGTTATAATTTATTCCAGTTTAAATTTCTTAACTTGTGCAAAAAGTTCTTGTGAAGCTTTCTTCAGTTCATTGCTGCCTGCAGCGATTTCCTCAGTAGCAGCTGATTGTTCCTGGGTTACTGCTGCCACCTGCTGGCTGCTGGCGCTTAGTTCCTCCGAAGCAGCGGCTATTTCCTCAATGCGGTATAGCAATTGCTGGACTGCTTTTACAATGTGCTGAAAAGATTTTTCCGAAGCTTCCATAACTGTACTTCCCTCGGTAACGTTTGCCACGCTTTTTTCCATATTTTGGACTGCCTCAGCTGTATCCTGCTGAGTTGCCTTAATCAGATTTCTGATTTCTGAGGTGGCCTGTGCTGATTGTTCCGCCAGTTTGCGAACTTCTTCCGCTACTACGGTAAAACCTCGACCTTGTTCCCCGGCGCGGGCGGCTTCAATCGCTGCGTTGAGAGCCAATAGGTTGGTTTGTTCGGCAATTTCGTTTATTATATTAATTATTTTATTTATTTCGGTGGAGCGTTCGTCAAGACGTTCTATGGCATCGCGCAGCTGTGAAATATTACCCTCAATTTCTTGCATTTTCCCCAAGGTATTCCGCATTTCTTCTTCCCCCAGGGAAGCTCTTTCAGATACTTCCCTGGAATCATGTGCCATCTCTTGGGAATTGCTGCTCAGCTCCTCAGCTGAAGCAGCTACATAATTAGTTGAACCGGCAACCTCCTGGATAGAGCTGCTCAATGTCTCTGTTGTTTCGGAGAAATTACCGGAAAGCCGCCCTACATTTTCCGCTGATTTATTTATGTTTAAAAGCAGCCCCTGGATACCATCAGCCATCTGGTTGAACGCCAAAGCCAACATTCCAACCTCATCTTTGGATTTTATACCAATTCTGCGGGTAAGGTTTCCGCTGGCAATTTCCCGGGCTTGTTCCGCTATTGATTGAATCGGTTTTGCTATGGCATTGGAAAACAAAATGGAAATTACTAGTATTGCCAGCAAGCCGGCTATAGTGGTTACTGTAAGCACGCGCCGAACGTTAATGCCGTGTTTTTCTATTTCCGCCAGGGATTTTTCCTGTTCATGATGGTACAGTTCTTTAAGTTCGTCCATGATAGCCCCCATTTTGTTAATGCTGGGAACAACATCTTCGTTATATATTTTAAGGGCCTGCTGTTTAGGCAGCGGGCTGCTTCCATCTTGCAGATCGGTTATCTTTGCTGCAGACAGATGCATCTTTCTATGAGGTTCCTCCAGGGCAAGAATTTTTTGTTGTATTTCTTCGGGGGATGCTTCAAACTTTGCAGATTCTAGATAGTCATAATACCACTTACCCAGATTGCAAATGCGGTAATCAAGCTGCCCGTCAAATTTTACTTCATGAAGAAGTGAATTGCCAAGCTTGTTGAGCCACACAAGATGGTCCGCCCTCCTATTTTCAAAAAGGTGTATAATTTCCATTTCATCCAGAAGTTCTTTGTTGGCTGACTCGATATGAGCCAAGTTGCTGTAGGACACTATGCTCATTGCGATCATTAAGACAAAAATAATGCCGAAAGCCATTAACAGTCTTTTCCTTATTGTCAAGGGGATACCTCCTCTGTTTTTGAATGAAGAGCTTTTGCAACTGCTTTAGTTGTGCGAAATTAATATGGGTAGGTGGTTGCATTTTTTGTAAAAACCGTTGCTTGTTATGTTTTTTGGGATTTGTTCCAAGTAGTCGCAAGCTTTCTCCAAAAATGTATATTTGTGTTATGCTTACATTATTTTAGCTATTATAAAGTATTTCCTGGGAATTTTCAATTGCTGCAAGGATAAAAACGCCTATTTTGTTATTTGCCGGTTATACGCAATTTCGCCAAACTCATTAAAGCTGCCAGCGCCAAAATTACTATACTTGGCTTGTAAACTTCCCCATTAATGTTTTAAAATGTCTCGATTAAAAAACCTTAAAAGAAGGGAAAATAAGATCATGGAATAACAAAATAATTCAAAGGGAAGTGTGTTATCTTGCCCAACATCATGTTATCGATCGTGATGGCAGTTTTACTTTTTGTTACAATGTTGGGTTGTGTAATGCTTTCGGCGCTATTTTTAAAACGGGGTATAACCTCCGTTATTCAAATTTTTCGCAAGCACAATGCGGTCGGGGAAATTAATGCCAAAAGCTTTAAGGAATTGGGGCTTAGACCTAGAACTTTTGCGGATTATTTTAATCCCGGGTTACGTGATTATAAAAGAGAAGCCTTGCAGCTATTAATGGCGAACAACATTGTTATAAAGACTGCGGATGACAGGCTCTACCTAATAGAAGACAGCCCCTTTTAAAACTTTTCCGTTTAAATGATAAAAAAACGTAAAAAATTGTTGACAACAATGCTTGCTCATGCTATATTGATCTAAAGCTTTTGCAAAATCATTTTATAAAGCCTTTGAAGGGAAATAGTAGGCTGGTATGAAAAGTCCAAGAGAGTCGGGTGGAGGGTAATAAACCCGAAGGTGCAAGCCCGGCACTTGATCGCTGGCTGAATGGCTCCCGGAGGTGCCTGCCCGAACGATTGCCAAGCAAGCCTTAAGTAGGGCTGGCCGGAGATTTTCACCGTTAAAAGAAAAGGGTATCGGAGTAATATCATTCTGTAATTGCTCCCGTACTTTCTGGAGCGATCCCCTTTTTGGGGATAATATAGGTGGCACCACGGGTAATCCTCGTCCTTAAGACGGGGTTTTTTTATTTTATAGATTAATATGTGAAAAGGAGGAATTGAAAATGGAAAGAAGAAGAGTATATTTACCGGAAAAGGAGATTCCCAGGCAATGGTATAATATCCAGGCGGACATGCCTACACCTATGCAGCCGCCTTTGCACCCTGTTACCCAAAAACCCGTAAGCCCGGAGGATCTTTTACCTATTTTTCCGATGAACCTGATTGAACAGGAGATGAGCACTGAGCGTTGGATAGATATACCGGAAGAGATTCTGGAAAAATTATTGCTTTGGAGGCCAACGCCTTTGCATAGGGCTTACAGCCTGGAAAAGCATTTGAAAACTCCGGCCAAGATCTATTACAAAAACGAATCGGTTAGTCCTGCCGGCAGCCACAAGCCCAATACAGCCATTGCGCAAGCCTATTACAATAAGGTTGCCGGGATTGAAAGACTTACTACGGAAACCGGTGCCGGGCAATGGGGCTGTGCTTTAAGCCTGGGGTGCTCGCTTTTTGGTATAGAGTTAAAAGTATACATGGTCAGGGTTAGCTTTGAACAAAAACCCTACCGGCAGTTAATGATGAAAACATGGGGCGCCGAATGCGTATCCAGCCCCACCCGGGAAACGGAATTTGGCCGCAAGATTCTGGAAGAAGATCCGGATACCCCGGGCAGCCTGGGGATTGCGATCAGTGAAGCGATTGAAGATGCAGTTACATCCAAAAACACCAAATACTCCCTGGGTAGTGTTCTCAATCACGTGATGTTACACCAGACAATCATTGGCCTGGAGGCGCAAAAACAGATGGCTATGCTCGGTGAATACCCGGATGTAGTTATTGGCTGTGTCGGCGGCGGGAGCAATTTTTCCGGGATTTCCTTTCCTTTTGTCAGGGATAAAATTCATGGGAAAGATGTGCAGATCATAGGCGTGGAACCTGTGGCCTGCCCCACTTTGACCCGGGGGCCTTTCGCTTACGATTTCGGGGATTCTGCTGCTAGTACTCCGCTTTTGCCGATGTTTACGTTGGGGCATAACTTTATACCCAAGTCCATACATGCCGGTGGATTGAGGTACCACGGATTGTCCCCCCTTCTTTCCCGGCTGGTTTTAGACAATCTTATTGAAGCGCGAGCCTATAACCAGCTGCAAACTTACGGTGCCGGACTGACTTTTGCCCGCACAGAAAGCTTGATTTGTGCTCCGGAAACCAACCACGCTATTGCAGCTGTAATCGAGGAGGCGGAAAAAGCCCGGGAAGAAGGTCGCAGCAAAGTGATTCTTTTCAACCTAAGCGGGCATGGGCTTATGGATTTATCTGGTTACGATTCTTTTCTCGCTGGAAAGCTAACCGATTATTCCCTGTCAGAGGAGGAAATGAAAGAATCGCTGAAGGTTCTTGAATCCCTTCCCCAAGCAACGAAGTGAGGTGAACACTTTAGGAAAATGGAGAAACTAAAACTGGGTTTGCCGGCGGGAAGCCTGCAAAAAGCCACCATAGAAATATTTAAAAAGGCAGGCTTTAACATTTATATCAATGAACGTTCCTATTTTCCTTACATTGATGATGATGATATCGAATGTGTCTTGATCAGGGCGCAGGAAATACCAAGGTATGTGCAAAGCGGGGTTTTGGATGCCGGAATTTCCGGTAAAGATTGGATTATGGAAACTGGGTCGGATGTCGTGGAAGTTGCGGAACTGATCTATGCCAAGCAAGGATTCAGGCCGATCAAACTCGTCATTGCCGTTCCGGAAGGTTCTGAAATTGAACGCCTAGAACAGCTGCAGGGCAAAAAGATTGCAACTGAACTGGTGGAGGTTACCAAAACTTTTTTACAAAAAAGCAACATTCAGGCTTCTGTAGAATTTTCATGGGGTGCAACGGAAGTGAAACCACCGGCCTTAGCAGATGCTATTGCGGAATTGACAGAGACGGGAAGATCCTTAAAAGCCAATAATTTGCGTATTATAGAAACGATCCTGGAATCCACACCCCGTTTGATAGTCAATAAGGAAAGTTGGAAAACGGACTGGAAAAAAAATAAAATTGGGCAGATCGTTACCCTGCTTAAGGGTGCTCTGTTGGCAGAAGAAAAAGTAGTCCTAAAAATGAACGTTAGCATGGAAAACCTGCCCGGGGTGCTCGCTCTTTTGCCGGCGCTTCGTAAACCTACAATTTCGGAACTACACGAAGAATCATGGGTTGCCGTTGAAACTGTGATCGATGAAAAAAAAGTCAGGGAACTAGTTCATAAACTTAAAGAGGCCGGCGCGGAGGGGATCATCGAATATTCCCTGAATAAGATTATCCCTTAATGGTTTCGGTTTGGTGTCAAGCGGAGGAGGTGTCAAGGGGACGGTTCTCTTGTCATCATAGCCAGACATGCATTCTCCGCTATCCCTTAGATGACAAGAGAACCGTCCCCTTGACACCGTCCCCTTGACACCGTCCCCTTGACACCGTCCCCTTGACACCGTCCCCTTGACACCGTCCTTCGACACCAACCACTACCAACCACTATCGTTATTGTCATCCTGGGCGATAGCGAAGGATCCTGGTTTTAAGCTAACAGGGTTCGGGGTTTTTTCAGTGGTTTCGGAAGTTGCTGTTCTAAGATGGATTCAAAGGCAGGGGCGGCAATTAATGATTTTTGACAATTGGTTCCCTTTTCACAAAAGTTAAACATTGGTTTGCAAGCAGGATTTTTAAAAAGCCTTGCCGAATTTAAAAAGTGGACGTGGTCATCTATAAAGAATAAAAGATTTTAAAACGTTCATTTTTTAAACTAGGCGCGAAGGGGCTAAAAGGTATGGAAAAATCCCGAATCTTAATGGTTTCCCCGCTGCCGGAGCTGACCAGACTGGCCCGTCAAATTTCCCGTGAACTTGATCTGGAAATGGAAATAGTTGAGGCTTTCCTGGACAGAGGGGTAGAACTTGGCAAGCAATTTGCTCAGTCCGGTGCTGATGCCATAATCAGCCGGGGACCTACGGGGGCATTATTAAAAAAAGCGCTTTCCATACCGGTAACCCTGATTCAAATTACAAATTTTGATATCATTAAGGCTTTAAGCCGTGCTAAACAGATTGGCTCCAAAATTGCATACTTCGATTATATCAAGCGCAGGGATGTTTATGATTTCGAGGGCATTGCTAAAATTCTTTCCCTTGAAAACCTGCGTCTCTTTTTTTATCATAGCGAAAAAGAACTGAGGAAACAAATTAAACGGGCTTATGATGAAGGAATAGAAGTGATTGTTGCCTCCGGTATTTGTGTCATCCGTATGGCGCAGGAACAGGGAATGGAGGCGGTTATGGTTTTTTCTTCCCGGGAAGCAGTGGTTGATGCCATAAAATGGGCCAAGGACATTGTCGCCATTAGAAAAAAAGACCGCGAAAAAGCAGAATTTTTGAAGACCATTATTGATCATAGTTACAGCGGAGTTATTGCTGTCAACAAAGAAAATGTGGTAACTCATTTTAACCCGATGGCAGAAGAAGTTTTTAAAGTTTCCGGCGCGGAAATTGTGGGTAAAAAGGTAGAGGATATTCCCCTTTCTTTAATCAGGGATTTTTTCCAAAACCCTGAAACGATCCAAAGCGAGGTGCAGGAAATAGGGGGCGGTCAGATCATTTTTAACCACATTCCCATACATATGGATCGGGAGCCGTTGGGGACGGTTATTACCTTCCAAAGTGTGCATAAGCTTCAAAGCATGGAGGCTGCCATTCGCAAAAAACTATATGGCAATGGCTTGGCTCCACGCTATGCCTTAAGCGATATTATTGGATCTTCGAAGGAGATTAAACGTGCTCTCGATCGTGCTCAAAAACTTGCCAAAACAGGCTCTCCGGTACTGATTACCGGAGAAAGTGGGACAGGTAAAGAGCTTTTTGCCCATGGCATTCACGCTGAAAGTTCCCGCCGCGAAGGCCCTTTTGTAGCCATTAACTGTGCAAATATTCCCGGGGAACTTTTGGAAAATGAACTGTTTGGCCATGAAGGCGATGATTTGGCTGATACTGAAAAGGGCGGAAAAGCCGGCCTTTTTGAGCTTGCTCACGGGGGTACTATTTTTTTAGATGAGATATCCGCACTGCCACTTTCTTTGCAATCTTGCCTGCTCTGGGTCCTCCGGGAAAAAGCGGTACGGCGCAGGGGCGGGGAAAGGATCATTCCCGTAAATGTTCGTGTTATAGCTGCTACCAACCGTTTTTTGCCCGATGAAGTAAAAAACGGAAAGTTCAACGAAGATTTGTTATTTCAGCTTAATGCCTTAACTCTTAATATTCCTCCGTTGAAAAGTCGAAAAAGCGATATACCTTTGCTGGTAGAACATTTTTCCCGCAAACATCGCGGCAGTAAAGAACATGCCGATCAGTTTCCGGATTCTGTCATGCGCTTTTTAAGTGAATATGACTGGCCGGGCAATGTTCGGGAATTAGAAAACTTTATGGAAAAATACGTAATTCTTTCCGAAGGCAATAAAGATGATTTCAGGCTTATGGAAGAACTGATCGATGAGCTGTATCGTTCCAAGGAGGATGCGCAGGGCTTAAAAACAGATGAAAAACGTTATATTACAGTAAATATTGGGACCTTGGAATATATGCAGGATCAGATCATCAAGAAGCTTTACCAGCAAAACAACATGCACAAAAAAGATCTGGCTTCCTGTTTGGGGATTAGTAGAACAACGCTGTGGAAAAAATTGAAAGCCCTGGAACCCGAACTTGAAAACCCGCTGTAATAAATCTTTTATCATGTTTTGTCAGGGGAATGTATGTTTTGATACATAAAAATCCGGAAGGGTGGTGTTTAATGAGAATTAGCTGAAGGTCACGTGGGTTTACCTTGTACTTAATTAAAATATATATATTTGAAAGGAGGCGTCCCGGAGGTTATCCCGGGGAAATTATGAAAAAGCCAGTAATTGTCAGCGCCGTAAGGACTGCAGGAGGAAGGTTTGGCGGAGGTTTAAGCTCACTGAGCGCCGGTGATCTGGGAGCAGCTGTCGTGGCAGAGGTAGTCAAAAGAGCCGGCATTTCCGGCGAAGATGTAGACCAGCTGATTTTCGGTTGCGGCTGGCAGGCCGGTATTGGCCCCAATATTGCACGTATTTGTGCCGTTAAAGGTGGCCTGCCGATTGAGGTTCCTGCCTACACCATTAATATTCGCTGTATGTCCAGCACACAGGCGGCTATAGAAGGCCACCGCATGGTAGCTTTAGGCGATGCCGACGTTGTCATCGTAGGGGGAGTGGAATCTGCTTCTAATGTTCCCTACCTTATACCACAGGCACGTTGGGGCGCACGTATGTGGGATTTCCCGGTTTATGACGGATTGCACATGGATGGTTTCAAGTGCATGTTAGCAGGTATGTTTATGGGCGATACAGCGGAAATACTGGCTGAAAAGTACAATATCAGCCGTCTGGAGCAGGATGAATTTGCTCTGACAAGCCACCAGAAAGCTATTAAGGCCATGGAGGAAGGCCGCTTCAAGGAAGAAGTGCTGCCGATAGAAGTCAAGAAGAGAAAAGAAACTGTGACGGTTGCCGAAGAGGAAATACCGCGTGCCAATGCCAGCGTTGAAGCGATGGGCAGGCTGCCTGCTGTATTTAAAAAAGACGGTGGGACAGTTACTGCTGCTAACGCTTGTGCTCTTTGCGACTGTGCTTCGGCACTTGTAATCATGTCCGAAGAAAAGGCTAAAGCATTAGGTATAACTCCGATGGCCACGATAAAAGGTTATGGCGTAGCCGGGGTAGATCCGAAGGAAATGGGCCTGGGACCCGTTGCTTCCACTCCAATTGCCCTCAAAAAGGCTGGAATGGAGATTGATGATATTGATCTTATCGAACTTAACGAAGCTTTCGCTGCTCAGTACTTGGCTTGCGAAAGGGATCTAAAATTAGACCGCGACAAAGTCAACGTTTTTGGTGGTGCTATTGCTTTAGGGCACCCCGTAGGGGCGACCGGCACCAAGCTTATGGCCACAAACATATATGCATTGAAAGCGCTGGATAAAACTTTTGGTCTTGTTACTGCTTGTGTAGGCGGTGGCCAAGGCCTTGCTGTTGTACTGGAGCGCTTGAATTAAATTATAAAGTCTTAACTTAAAAGGAGGACAAATATTTATGGAAATCAAAAAAGGTTTTGTTCTCGGAGCAGGTATTATGGGTACAGGAATTGCCCATCTTATGGCTCAAAAGGGCGTAGAGGCTATTCTGGCGGATATCAGCGATGACATTTTGAAAAACAGTATCAACAATATCCAAAAAATATTGGATAGCCGCGTCAAGAGGGAAAGGATAACCGCTGATGAAGCTAAGGAACTCATCGGGCGCATTACGACAACGACTGATATGAAGGCTGCTGCAGAGGCAGATTTCATCATCGAAGCCGTGGTTGAAGACGTGGGGCTGAAGCAGAAACTTTTTGCCCAACTGGAGGAAGTGGCCAAGCCAACTGCGGTTTTGGCTACAAATACAACAGCTTGTTCCATTTCTGAAATTGCTTCGGCAATGAAAGATCCCAGCCGTCTGATCGGCATGCATTTTTTCAATCCGGCGGTTGTGATGAGGCTGGTAGAGATCATGCCTGGATTAGCTACGGATCCCAAAGTTGTGGATACGACAAGAAAATTTGCCGAATTTCTGGGCAAGGAACCTGTTGTCACTGACAAAGAAAGTATTGCCGGTATTGCCAGCCGTGTGCTTGCCGGAATGCTCAACGAGGCGGTCTGGGCACTGGATGAAGGAATCGGTACTGCTGCTGATATTGACAAGGCGTTGCAGATGGGTTCCAACCAGCCCATGGGGCCTCTGGCATTAATCGATCTCATCGGCATTGACACACATTTGGCCAAAACCAGAACTTTATACGAAAAATTAGGGGATGCGCGTTATCGTCCTTGTTACCTTTTGGAAAAGATGGTTCATGCGGGCTATTTGGGCCGTAAAAGCGGGAAAGGTTTCTATGACTATTCCCAGGAGCCGCCTGTCCCCACGGACCTAAAATAAAAATAAATTTTTTCTTAAAAGATTAAAATGGAGGTGCAAAGATGAATTTTGATTACAATGAAGAACAATTGGCTGTCCAAACGATGGTACGCGAATTTGTAGCCAATGAAATCACACCAAATGCTAAAGAATGGGATCAGGAAGAAAAATTCCCCATGGACGTCTGGAAAAAGATGGGCGAACTTGGCATAATCGGAACCTCTATCCCTGAGGAATACGAAGGCAGCGGAATGGATTTTATCTCCCATGCTATTGTGGCTGAAGAACTGGGGTATGGTTGCAGTTCCATGCGGGGCAGTTACTCCGTGAATATCTCGCTGGTGGCCAAAACCATCTTGCAGTGGGGGACCGAAGAACAGAAGAAAAAATACATCCCCGGCATAGCTCTTGGCGAATCTTTCGGCTGCTACGGGTTGACCGAACCCGATTCCGGCAGTGATGCCGCTGCAATGAAAAGCACTGCCGAACAAGACGGAGATTATTACATCTTAAATGGCAACAAAATGTGGATTACACATGCCAACCAGGCTGATGTACTAATTATTTTTGCCAAGACAGATAAGGAAAAGGGTGCCAGGGGTATTACGGCCTTTTTGGTTGACAAGGGGACTCCCGGGCTAAGCACGGTTGTCACCAAGGAAAAAATAGGCCTTCGTGCCCAGGATACCGGTGAAGTAAACATGGACAATGTCCGTGTGCACAAAGATCAAGTCTTGGGCCCTGTCGGCCGCGGATTTGTTGTAGCCATGACCGCATTAGACAATGCCCGCTATACCGTCTCAGCCGGTTGTGTAGGGACTGCACAGGCAGCATTGGATATTGCCAAGGAATACGCTAAAGAACGCGTTCAGTTTGGCAAAGTAATTGCTTCCAAGCAACTGGTACAACAGATGATCGCCAATGCTGCTGTAGATATTGAAATAGGCAGGCTTCTGGTTCACCGTGCTGGATTCCTTAAAAATAAAGGTGTGCGTAACACCCGCGAAACCTGTATGGCCAAGTACTTCTGCGGTGAAATGGTAAACAGAGTTACTTATGACATGATGCAGATCCTGGGCGGTTACAGTTTCTCCGGGGAATATGCCCTGGAAAGGATGTACCGCGACTCCCGCATCAATACTCTGTATGAGGGAACCTCACAAATTCAGCAATTAATTATTGCCAACTCTGAATTGGAGATCCCCGCATTTTAAAGGAGGGGTAAAAAAACAATGTACCAATTTCTTAAACTGGAAAAAGAATATCCTCTGGCCTATATAACCATTAATCGTCCCGAGGTAATGAATGCTCTTTCCAATGCCCTGACGGAAGAGTTAGGCCAGGCCTTTTCCGAAGTGGAAAAGGATAAAAAAATCAGGGTTTTGATTATTACCGGCGAAGGCAAAAAAGCCTTCATGGCCGGTGCCGATATTAAAGAAGTGCAGGAACGTGACTTCGTCCTGGGACGTGATCAGACGAGGCGCCGCCAGCAGGTTTTAAATATGCTTCCCGAAATGCCCATTCCGGTTATTGCTGCCATTAACGGTTTCGCGCTTGGTGCCGGCATAGAAATAGCTTTGGCCTGTACGCTGCGCATCGCTTCCGATAACGCCAGACTGGGCTCTCCGGAGGTAAACTTAGGGATCATCCCCGGCGACGGGGCGACCCAACGCTTGCCCCGGCTAATCGGTTTTGGCAGGGCCATGGAAATGGTTCTTACGGCAAGGATGGTAAAAGCCGACGAGGCCTACCAAATCGGACTGGTTAACAAGGTTGTTCCCCAGGAGGATCTAATGGATGAAGTAAAAAAACTTGCTAATTTGCTTGCTTCCAAACCTCCTTTGGCTCTGCAGTATGCCAAAGAAGCCGTAAACCGTTCCCTGGAAGTAGGTCTTTACGAAGGCTTGGCCCATGAATCCTACCTCCATGCTTTAGCCTGTGCTTCAGAAGATAAAAAAGAAGGGGTGGCTGCTTTCCTCGAAAAGCGCGACCCCGATTTCAAAGGTAAATAATCGTTTAAACCATATATTCTTTGCTATTTTGAAGCTGCCCCAAAATCTTTTGGGGCAGCTTTTTTGTTAGAGGGTGATCGCAGCAAAACATCATGCCGGCAACCAACACGCGGAACACGCGGGGACGGACCTGTTGTGTTGTTGACTTGTCACCTATGAAATGCTGGAACAAATCTATTGCGTTGTTCATTTATGATGATGGCAATAACATTGCAACAACACAACAGGTCCGTCCCCGCGTGTTCCGCGTGTTGGGAGATATTGCTGTCTTCAGAAACGGTGCCGATATTTTTCCGGTTGGGTGGAAAAATCGTTAGCCATTACCGGGAGCTGTTTTTGTTGAACGTTGCACTTCCACGCCATGGTTTTACTCAAGACTTTCCGATCTATGGTTCCAAGCTAATCAGCCTGTTTTTCAGTGCGTATTCTACAAGTTGGTATCTTTTTTTAAGGCCCAATTTTTCTAACATATTTTCCCTATGCTTTTCAACAGTTTTTACACTAATGATCAGCCGATCACCTATTTCTTGGTTAGTATAGCCCAGGCAGATGAAATTAAGAACCTCTATTTCTCTTTTTGTTAAGACACTATCGCTACGGGAGTGTCTTTTTTTTCTGCCGGGTTTTTTCCCGATGGCCTTATTTACGAGCACTTTGACCAAGGAAGGGTGAATAATGATTTTACCCTTGTTTGCTGCTTGTACAGCTGATACCAGTTCTGTACTTGCAGCCTCTTTTAAAATATAACCCGCAGCGCCCGCTTCCAGGGCTTTCAGGAGATAGGGTTCATCGTTATGCATGGTTAGAATGATGACCTTTACAGAGGGGTACTCTTTTTTAATGCGGCTGGTTGCATCCAGCCCATCCATGCCCGGCAAAGAGATATCCATAAGCACTATATCCACGCAATGTTCTTTAAGCTTGTCAAGAGCATCTGCGGCATTGGCAGCTTCTGAAACAACATTTATCCCATCGTGTTTTTCCAGCAGCATTTGAAGCCCGGTTCTAAAAAGCGTATGATCATCAACAATCATAACCTGTATAACATTGGAGATTCCTATCACCTCTCTTGCGCATTACCAAATTTCCAGGCTTTGCTGTAGTTAGAATCATGTTAATGTAAAACAGATCTTTTGTCAATGTTCAAAACTTTTTTTACAGCACCGGTTTTTTTAGAAGAGATTCTAATTAGGGAATACCCCCAGGGGAAAGAAGCGATGCTTAAGCATTTTCCTATGTTTAAATGCCGGTGGGTGCCCAAAAAAATATTACTAAGGGAAATCCCTTATTGGAAAAATCAGCGTTTCTCCTAATAGGCAGAAAAGATAATAAACTATAAAATTTAGTTAATAGTTATAGTGGATATTAGTTACAGCGAATAAACAGAATCTTTTTTGGAAAACTTACCGGGCTCGTTTTTAAAGATCAAGGAAGTGTTGCTTTAGGCCCGCTATTCGGTTTAAAACATTTTTTTAGGGAGGGATTGCCTGTTAAAATAGAATCCTTACTTTGGGGTTTGTGAAAGTTATAATTTTCCTTTGATCATTAATGCTTTGAAAGGAATGATGACAGAGTGAACAGGGTAGTTATTGTGGGGGCGGGTTACGCCGGAATACTTACGGCAAAAAAACTGGCCCGGAAGTTCAGGGGGGATGCCGAAACAAGTATTACCCTTATCGACAAAAATCCGTTTCATACAATGCTCACAGAATTGCATGAGGTTGCTGCGGGAAGGGTCGAAGAGGATAGTATCAAAATAAGCATCAAGAAGGTTATTGCCGGTAGGAATATACAATTCATCCAGGATTTTGTTGAATCCATCAATTTTGACCAAAAAACTGTCCTGGGCAAAAATGGATCTTATGGGTACGATTACCTGGTTATGGCAGCGGGATCACGTCCCAATTATTTCGGCATCCCGGGTGCGGAAGAACATACATGTTCTTTATGGTCTTACAATGATGCTATAAAGCTTAAGGAGCATATTCTCAATCGTTTCAGACAGGCTGCCGTGGAAACTGATGAACAAGAAAGGCGTCGGCTGCTTACTTTCCATGTCGTTGGTGCAGGTTTGACCGGAGTGGAAATGGCCGGTGAACTTGCTGAATATGCTCCTGTTTTATGTGAAAGGTTTGAACTGGACAAAAAAGAACTTTCTTTGGTCAACGTCGACTTACTTCCGCGTGTTGTTCCTTCTTTGCCGGAAAAACTTTCGGCAAAAATACAGCGCCGCCTGGAAAAGATGGGTGTAAATGTATTACTTAACACCAAGGTTGCCGAAATCGGTGCTGACTACATTGACCTGAATCTTGAAGGAAAAATTAGCCGGCAGATCACTGGTACGGTGATCTGGGTAGGCGGTATAAAATGCGCATATGTGGCTGCCAAGGCAGGGGAAAATGTACCCTGTGACAGCCGGGGTAGACTGAGTACAGATAAATACCTCCGTTGTGAAGCAGACCAAAATTTTTATGTTGTTGGTGACAACCTAAACTTTATTCCTGAAGGCGAGACCCAGCCTGTTCTCCAAATGGTGGAAAACTGTGAACAAAGTTCAGGCATTGCAGCGCACAATATATATGTTTCCATAACCGGCCGAGGTGAACTTAAGGAATACAAACCAAAATTCCACGGGGTTATGGTGAGTGTTGGGGGGAGATATGCAGTCGCAAGGGTTGGCTGGCCCGGGTTAATGGTAAACCTGCCTTCATTTTTGGCCATGTTTATTAAACACTTTATAAATATTCTATATTTTGCTCAGATACTTGGTTGGAACAAGATTTTCAGCTATCTTAAGCACGAATTTTTTACCATACGCAACAGGCGAAGCTTTGTCGGTGGGCATCTAAGCAACCGCACACCTAGTTTTCTTCTGGTTCCCTTGCGCCTTTGGTTGGGCGCCGTATGGATATTTGAAGGCATTATGAAAATAATGGATGGATGGTTTGATTCTCCCAAACTTCTAAGCTTTTTCGGGGGGGCTAATGCCTGGTTTGATTCCCTGCTGAGTAATGTTTCAGAAGGCCCCGGCTCAGGTATGAAAGCCGCTGCTTCGGTGTCTGATACAGTGACTTCCGCTACTGTAGCAGCAAGCCCGGCAGCCGATGTGGTAAGCGCTGCCACTGGAGTTAGGGTGGCAAGTTCGGTCGCTGATGCGGCAACTTCTGCCACCGGGGCTGCATCCCATGTTATGAGCTCCATGGGAACAGTGATCATGAATTGGGATATTTTTGGCCTTTTCAAAATGATTTTCGTAAGTGGCAAAACATTGGCTGAATCTACCATTGCCGATTATGCTTTTAAATTAGATATTCCTATTATGAACTGGTTTATAAATACATTCATCATGCCCTACGACTGGGTTCAGGTTGGGATGCAGATCTTCATCGTTTCTTCGGAGGTGCTTATTGGCCTTGCCCTTATCGGGGGGCTGTTTACCACGTTGTTGGGTGCGCTTTCGCTTGTGCTTTTGTTCATGTTTGTTACCACTACGGGTCTATATTTGTCCAGTTTTTGGATGTTCTTCGCGGGAATAATAATGTTATGGGGCGCAGGAAGCATATTCGGCCTGGATTATTATACCTCCCCGCTTCTGAAAAAAAGCTGGAGGCGGTTGGGTTGGGTAAGGCGGTTGTATATCTATCATGACTAATAAATTGAATTTAAAATTGATAAGCACACCCGGGCTTTCCTCAGATAGACTTGAATATGGTGTAGCGGTACGCCTGGCGGAATCAGAAGTCAGTAAAATATTAAAAGCTGCACCGCTGCCCATCCGACGCCAGATGCAGCATCTTGCCCAGGCAACCGGGAAAGGGATACGTGCGCAGGCTTTACTTGCTTGTTCCATGGAAAGCGACGGGCTTGTTGGATGCCAAGCGATCAACGCTGCTGCATCTATTGAGTTGTTGCATCTGGCTACGCTTATTCATGATGATATCATCGATAATGCTGACATGCGACGGGGCATAGACGCTTTACATGTAAAATTCGGGGAAAAAACGGCTGTACTTTGCGGGGACTACTTATTTTGCTTTGCCTTTGAACTTGCTTCAACGCTGGTATTACAGGAAATGAGTAAGGGGGAAACAGCAGGTGTTTTACCCTCCTATTTTACCGCAATCTGCCTTGGCGAAATCAGGGAATTTAATAACATCGGGAATTTTGCCCTTACTGAAAACGAATATTTAAGGATAATATCCGGCAAAACAGCGGCGTTGTTTCAAGCGTCTTTCCACATCGGTTTTCTTCTTTCTGACGAACCGCCGGAAAACGAGGATATTTATGTTGAAATTGGCAGGCAACTGGGGATGGTTTTTCAGCTTGCCGACGATTGCCTTGATTATATATCCTCGGAAAAAAAGGCTAAAAAACCTGTGCTTAGCGATTGCCGCTGCGGTGTAATCACGTTGCCGCTTATCTATGCACTGCAAGTTGACAAATCATTGCGGGGAAAAATGTTAAATGGTATATCGGAAAAAGAGATAAAAAGTGCTGTCCTGGCGACAGGTGGGATCGAATATACACAGTCCAAAATAAGGGAATTTCGCGCGGAAGCTAAAAAGCTTATCTCTTCCCTGGAAAATAAAAAGAAAAGAATCAGACTGGAGATCCTGCTTGACAAGGCGGCAACAGTAGTTGTCTCCTTATAAGCGCCCCCCCAAAGGAGCGAAGCGGATGAATACTATAACAAGGAGATTAAGTGCGGAAACTATCTTGCCAGATACTCTAAAAGGGTTTCTTAGCTTTGTGGAGATAAAAACTAAAGTAACAAGTGTTTTTCCATTCCTTTTGGGGCTGGCCTATCTTATTTCATCGGGCTACGAAGTCGATTTCTTCAAGACCGCTGTGCTTTTTGGGGGAATGTTTTTCTTCGATCTTACCGCAACCGCGGCAAACAATTATTTCGATACAAAGAAAAACCAGCAGGCGCTCCAATTTTCCCTGCGAACTGCCCGGGCCTTGTTGTTATTGTTGTTTGTAGCGAGCATCTTTTGGGGATTGTTTTTAGTGTACCTTACTGATGTGATAGTGTTGTTTTTGGGAGCTCTCTGCTTTTTTTTCGGCATTATGTATTCATGCGGTCCCGTTCCTATCTCCCACGGGCCCTACGGCGAAATAGTGTCCGGCTTTTTTTACGGGCTGCTCATTCCGGCTATCCTTTTATATATAAATATTCCGGGAAGCGGGCTTTTTACCTACTTTATTACTGAGGGGAAACTCTCCTTGTTTTTTGATATCAGATCTCTGCTCGGCCTTTTGCTGTTATCTGTTCTGCCCTTTTGTCTTACCGCTAATATCATGCTTGCAAACAATATATGTGATCTCAAAAATGATCTGGCGGTAAAAAGGTATACCCTGGCCTATTATCTGGGGCCAAGGGCCTTGTGGCTTTTCGCTGCGCTATACTACACGGCTTATCTATCGGTAATAGGCATGGTGTTGGCCGGTTTTCTTACGCCTTTTAGCTTGGCACTGCTGGTTACGCTGCTTTGGGTGCAGAAGAACATAAATATATTTTTGGAAAAACAGGTAAAGGGCACGACCTTTATAGTTTCGGTTAAAAATTTTTTGATCGTGATCGTACCCCATATTTTGTTAATTCTTCTGGGAGGTTTTCCGGCGCTCAAATAAAAAATTTATTTATAAGGGGGCAAAAAAATCTATGAAAAAACTATTGGCAGCAATAATGGTACTTTTACTTACATCTGTGTTTTTGACAGGCTGTGGCGGGACTAAAGCGAAGGAGTTGAAAACCGGGCTTGCGGTGGTAACGGAGCTGCACAAATCCTTCGCTGCCGATGCCGAGCCGGGGTTGGCGCAGATCGATTCGCTAGCTGTTGCTGTCATGGTTGACAGCGATAACAAAATAGCAGGCTGCATCATCGACTCAGTTCAAAGCAAGATAAATTTCGACTCTTCCGGCAGGCTTATTACGCCAACGGATACTGTGTTTCCAAGCAAGCTCGAACTTGCCGGTGGCTACGGGATGGGTGAAGCCTCTGCCATTGGAAAGGAATGGAATGAGCAGGCGATGGCATTTGCCGCGTATGCGGTGGGAAAAACGGTCGAGCAGATCAAAGGCATCTCCGTGGATGAAAGTGGTAAAGCTTTGGATTCCGATCTTAAAACATCGGTAACCATATCGATCGGCGGATTTGTCGAGGGAATCGAAAAAGCTGTGGCGCAGGCCCAAAAACTTGGAGCCTCATCCGCCGATGAACTGGCCCTTGGCATAGTGACCACCATGAGCAAGTCTGCAAGCGCTACTGATGAAGAACCGGGCCTTGCAGAGGTTTATTCTATCTATGCGGCTGCAAGCAAAGATTCAAAGGGCAAAATCACTAGCTGTATCATCGATGCTACTCAAGGAGATATCAATTTTGACACCTCTGGTCAAATATTAAGCGACCTAACAGCGAAGGTCAGATCTAAAAATGAACTTGGGAAAAACTATGGGATGAAAGATGCCTCTACAATCGGCAAAGAGTGGAATGAACAAGCAGCGGCGTTTGCCCAATATGTAACAGGTAAAACTTTTTCCGAGGTGGATAATGTTGCTGTCAGTGCGGAAGGAAATGCCACAGGCAGCGACCTGCAGTCTTCAGTGACTATCTCTATAAAAGATTTTAAAACTGCACTTGCTAAAGCCGCTGCCAGGTAGTATCCCTGGCCAGCTAGAATTTGTGCAAAAGGGGCCTTAAATATGAAACGATTTATCTGTATTATAGCTGCTGTTTCGCTATTGGTCGCATCTGGATGCGCGAAAAAGACAGAGAGGTACCGGGCGGAATTTCTCTCAATTTTCGACACTGTAACCATTGTCGTAGGTTACTCGGAAAGCAAAGAAGAATTTGTCGAACATACCGGGCAGATAAAAGAGCAGCTTGCAGAGTATCACAGACTATTTGATATCTATAACAGCTATGAAGGCCTTAATAACCTTAAAACTATAAACGACAACGCTGGTATAAAACCGGTAAAAGTCGACAAAAAGATCATTTCCTTGCTATCTTTTGCCAAAGAGCTGTACTACACGACGCACGGCAAACTAAATATTGCTTTGGGGGCGGTGCTCAGGATATGGCATGAGTATAGAGAAAAAGGTATCTTAGATCCTCAAAGTGCTGAGCTGCCCGCCAAGGAGCTACTGGAGGCGGCGGCCAGGCACAGCAGCATAGAAAACATTAAGATAGACGAAGAAGCGCAGACAGTATATCTCGCCGATCCTAAAATGAGCCTCGATGTAGGGGCAGTAGCCAAAGGATATGCTGTCGAACAAGTAGCCCGGCATTTAGAAGAAAAAGGCGTTTCTTCTCTTTTGATTAGTGTGGGGGGAAATGTGCGTGCCCTGGGTGGCAAATCGGGGAAAAACGGTGAAGAGCCCTGGAATATTGCCGTTAAAAACCCGGACAAGGAAGAACCTGATGCAGATCTATGCAATCTGTTTATAACAGATTGCTCCGTTGTATCCAGCGGGTCGTACGAACGATATTATACTGTTGAAGGAACAATGTTCCACCACATCATCGATCCGGGCACTCTTTTGCCCGCGTCGTACTTTAAAAGTGTTACGGTAGTATGCCCCGACTCCGGCCTTGCCGATGCCCTGTCCACGGCTGTCTTTATTATGCCCCTTGAAATGGGCCGGGAATTTATTGACAGCCTTGCCGGCGTGGAGGCCCTATGGGTGCTGGATTCAGGCGAGATCGTTTATTCCAAGAATTTCCGCCTTGGACGCCAGATTGGCAACACGCGGGGACGGACCTTCTGTGTTGTTAGCTTGCCATCTACAACACGCGGGGACGGACCTTCTGTGTTGTTAGCTTGCCATCTATGAAATGCTGGAACAAATCTATTGCGTTGTTCATGATGACGGCAACAATATTGCAACAACACAACAGGTCCGTCCCCGCGTGTTCCCCGTGTTCTCAACAGGTTCGTCCGAAACCACTGAAAAAGAGGGTCCTTAACCAGGCAAATACCGGACTTTGTTTGTCCGTAAAAAGAAATAGCGTCTTAAATGCATAAAATACCTCGGCTGCGATCGAAACGAAAAAAATAGCGGCCTTTTCTGCAACCAGTGCCGCTATTCGTTTTATATAAATGAGAAAGCCCAAAATTTTTAATAAGTTAGGGAAAATACAGATCTTTATTTGTGCTAAGGAGGCAAATAATCATAAATGAAATATCAAAATATGACACCCCAATCAACTGTTAGGCGGTTGCCACTTTATTTAAGAAAGCTAGATCATTTAATTGAGAGCGGTATCCAGGTCACATCTTCTCAAGAACTGAGCTCGCGGACCGGTTTTACTGCGGAACAGATCAGAAAAGATCTCGCTTACTTTGGAGCCTTTGGTACAAGAGGAAAGGGTTATAATACGAAATTCTTAAGGGAAAAGATCCTTAAAATAATTGGCTTGGATGAACAAACTAATATAGTTGTTGTCGGCGTCGGGCATCTGGGTATTGCCATTACCCGTTACAATGTAACAAAAAATCCCTATGTTAACGTAGCGGCCGCTTTTGATATAGATCCGGCAATTGTTGGGAAAAAAATATTGGATGTTGAAGTTTTGCACATTTCCAGATTAAAGGAAACGGCAAAAAAACAGGATATCAGGGCTGCTGTGTTGACTGTTCCGGCAGAACATGCCCAGGCAGGGTTTCAGAGCATTGTGGAAAGCGGAATAAATGTAATCTATAATTTTGCTCCGGTAAAATTGCCAGCAATGAAGGGAATTTATGTGCACAACGCTGATTTGAGCGCTGAGTTGCAAAGTATCATCTACTATGCTACTATGCTGCACAAGGAAAAAAATAAAATATTGGCAAAAAAATAACCAGGATTATTAGGAAAGTCTTACCCTAAAATGTATGCCGGTAATGTTTTTCATTTCCGGCGATGCCGCTAAGCAGGCGGCGCCGGATCTACAAGGAAAATGGAGGTGTTCCATTGTTTGACAAAAGGGCCAAGCAGTGCTTTGGTTTCTTTTTCCTATTTATGCTGGCGGTTGGCTTGTTTGCCGGTTGCCGTCCTATTTACCCGGAACTAAAACTTAATCCTCCGGAAAACCTGGATACAGTTACTGCACCTACTCCAAATTACCAACCAAACGTTCCTGATTCCTTTGGCCCGGAGGCGGTTTACGTCCGCCTGGCTGTGGCCCCGGTGTTTTCACCTTTGCAGACAAGAGAAAATTACCTTAAGCTTTTGGCGTACTTGTCGGATAAATTGGAACAACCGGTAGAGCTGGTATTGCGTTCTACTTATGCCGAGATAGACCAACTGCTCAAACAAAGCCTCGCCGATATTGCTTTTGTGGGCAGCAGGTCCTACATTGAATTGGAAAAAAGCGGCGAGATCGAGCTGCTGGCCATACCACAGATAAAGGGACAAAATGAGCACCATTCCTACATCATTGTACCGGATAAAAGCAATGTTTACTCCCTTGAGGATCTAAGGGGTGAAAAGTTTCTTTTTACAGATCCTCTTTCTTTTCCCGGCAAACTTTATGTTCTTTGCCGCTTAAGCCAAATGGGCAAGAGGCCTGAAACTTTCTTTTCGGATACTATCTACAGTTATAGCAACGACAGTTCCGTCATCGCAGTTACGGAAGGGTGGGTCAGGGGCGCTGCGGTAGATAGTGTCGTTTACAACTACCTGCTGGAAAAAAATCCGGAATTAGAAGGAAAAACGCGAATCATTGAAACTTCGCCTGCGGTAGGCAACCCTCCCATAGTTGTCAGCTCCAGCGTTCCGGTTGAGTTCCGGGAAAAACTTAAAGATATTTTTTCCGTAATGCACAATGATATAAAAGGGCGGGAAGCCTTGGCTGAAATGGGGGTCGAATGTTTCGTTTCCGGCAATGATGAAAATTATGACGTTATCCGTCGGATCCTGGCAGAAGCGGAAGAAGGCAGCCAGGCTGATATCTTAAAAGGTCGGGAAAGCGAGCTGCCGGCTGTTGTTGAGGAGGACCCGGCCAAATGAACATTATTTCCCGTTTGAAAGGAAAAGTACCCGCTCTGGGAATACGTACTAAGGTTGTGGGCATTGTTTTGGGGCTGACTATCGTGCTGATGTTGTGTACTGTATTTTACGTGCACACTATTTTACGCGATGCCCTAGCCGAACAGTTGGACCAGAAAAGCATTTCCATAGCCCGTGATGTTGCCGCCCGAAGTGTAGAACCCCTTCTTACAGGCAACATTTTCAATTTACACCAGCTGGTCTACCATACGCTTGAAAACAACAAAGATGTAGCCTATGTTTTTTTTACGGATGATGACGGTAATGTCTTGATCCATACGTTTAAGGAATATTTCCCCCCGGATCTTTTGGATGTTAAGCATGAAATAAGCAAAAAGGGGTATAGCTTAAAAAAATTTCAAACTGAAGAAGGTGTACTGTGGGAGGTAGCAGTACCGGTTTTCCCCAGCCAGGAGCCGGGGAAAGTAGCTCGCGTAGGAGTGGTGGACTACAGCTTGCAGGATGCGTTGGCTACAGCTACACGCCGGCTTTTGCTTATTTTTGCCGCAACTTTTGTGATTGTAAGCACTATTGTCTTTTTTATAACTACTTTTACCACTATAAGACCTCTCAATTCTCTTTTGAAGTCAGTTCAAGCCGTGGCCGGCGGGGATCTTTCGCAAAAAGTTAAAGTCAGCTCAAAAGACGAATTAAGTGCCTTGGCCGAAGCTTTTAACATTATGACAGGACGGCTTGCGCAAGCACAGCTAGCCAGAGATCGTCTGCTAAAAAGGCTTATTTCCTCGCAAGAGGAGGAACGCCGCAGAATTTCCCGGGAACTCCATGATGAAACAGGTCAGATGCTAAACACGCTGATGATTTCCCTGAGCTTGCTGCAAGAATCCTCTAATTTGGATGAGTTGGAACAAAAAACCGTTGAATTCCGCCGGCTTTTATTGCAATCCTTGGAACAGGTGCGCTTGCTGGTTTGGAGGCTTACTCCTGCTCCCCTGGTTGATCTGGGGTTAAAAGCCGCCTTGGAAACATTTGTCAGTAAGTACCGGGAGTCTGCCGGCTGGGAAATTGATCTACAGATAGAAGGTTTGGAAAAACGACGGCTTTCCCCGGAAATAGAAATCTGTATTTACCGGGTTACCCAGGAGGCCTTGACCAATATCGCACGACATGCAGATGCTGAAAATGTAAACATATTACTGGATTGTCGCAAGGAAATATTGCTGCTTACTATTGAGGATGATGGAGTAGGGTTTGAACCGGAAGAATTTAAAGAAGAAAATGTACAGGGTACGGGGGCAAGTTTTGGCCTTATCTCTATGCGGGAAAGAATATCCCTTGTAGGGGGGGAGTTTAAGATCATATCTTCTCCCGGTTATGGAACCACGTTGGATATCAACATTCCCTTGCTACCGTAGGTAAGGCATAAAAATCAGGTTGCTTTGGTAAGTAAGCAAGCAAGTGTAAGCGGAATTTAAGGCAGAAAACGGTTTAGATGTTTAGTTCTACAATGTCGCCGTCTTTAAGGATATAATCCCGTGCTACGGTTTGGCCTTCGAACTTGGCCGAGCCCCATACCCTGGCATTTTTCAGAAGTTCGGGGAAATCACGATGAATGTTGTTGGCCAGATCGAGAACTGTATCGCCGTTTTGGAGAACAAATGGAGTGTTCAGATCGGGCTCTTTGCCGGGTGCCTTGGTGTAGACCCTAATAATATCCAGATTCCGGTATATCTGTTCTTTTAATGAATGTAAATTATTTTCTTCCAGTGTGGAAATGCAGGTGAAAGGAATTCCCGGCATTAATTCCCTTAGGATTTCTATATTATCCTTGCTTTGCGGTAGGTCCATTTTATTAATTATTACAGAGTACGGAAGGTATCTTTGAAAACTGTCATTTTCATTAACATGATCATTTTCGCTATCATCTTCTGAGGTTTTTCCAGCGGCCGGTTTTCTTATAATTCTTTTTTCTATGAGAAAAGAAAGCGTTTCTGCAAGTTGTTCCAGGCATTCATCGCTGCCGGCATCGACTATAATCAGCAAAAGATCTCCTCCCCGTAAAACGTTTAAAAGCCCCGTTGGTGCTTCGCCATCGCTAAGCGGAGGAGTGTCCACAAGCTGAATAAGGATGTCTTTATAGGGTATCATGCCCACCAGGGGGATAGATGTAGTGAAAGGAAATTCGGCAATTTTTGGTTTAGCCCTGGTCAAAGCGGCAAGCAGGGACGATTTTCCCACGTTGGGGTAGCCCACCAGGACTACCTGTCCGGCGCCCTGCTTTTCTATATGGAAGGGGTTATAACGGGATGTTTTTGGTTTTTTCTCGCCTTCTTGACGTAGCTTGGAAAGACGCCTTTTGATATCTGCCTGTATTTTTTCTGTTCCTTTGTGTTTGGGAATTAAGGCCAGCATCTCCTGCAAGGCCTCTATTTTTTCCTCTGCTGTAGATGCGCTCCGGAAAGCTTCTTCAGCAGCGTAATATTGTGGTGTAAGGTTAGCTGACAAGTAAGTTCACCTCCGGTTAACCTCCGTAGCAGCGCAACAAAAACAGACTTGTTTTACGCCCTTACCCCCTACAGCGAAGGATAGTATTTGAAAGTGCGATTCCACGCCTAAATATAATTATGTCTTTGTTGTTTTTCTGCATTAGAAAATAACGTTCTGAATAAACACAGAAAAGTGTTGCTATAACATTTACAGCACTATTTTACCTCAGAAGTGAGGGCAAATCCCTTCTAAGTCAACAATTGTACAGTGGAATCAAGCGTAAATTATGTTACCGGCTGGAGGGCGCGTTTTTTTACATGTCGCCGCTGCGTTGCCCATAATTTTTGGTCAGCATGGTCAGATCCAAAATATCTACTTTGCCGTCGCCGTTAAGATCAGCAAGCGGGTTCCAGTGTTTATCTCCTGGTTTACTGCGGTAGGCCAGCGATAAAACCGTAAGATCGGTAATATCAATACGGTTATCGTTGTTTAGATCTCCGGCCAAAAGTTGTAAATTTATATCCCTGATTTCTTCTTTTGTTTCCAATTTAACCGCAATGGTTTTGGCCAGGTATTGTTTTCTCTTTGCCGTTAACTTATAGCTGCCAAGAGGTAGTTCCATCGAAAATTCGCCATTTACGGAAAGATTAGGAACCGCATATACCTGTTTACTTTCTTCATTTACAAAAAACACGCTTAGTTCTGAATCAGTACGTAAACGGCCTTGTAGGGTCACACAACCCGATACAATGGCGCCTTCTTCGATTATATAAGTAAATTCCTTTGTTGGTCCCGGAATCCCGGCATAATATTCTTTTGCTTTTACAGTTGTATTTTCTGTAATAGTGACCGGTTTTTCATACAGCGTGCTTTTTTCATCCGGTTCGCTTCCGTCAAGGGTATAGTAAATTTCTGCTCCCGGCGTGGTCGGCACCAGTTCCAAAGTTGCAGAACGAACATAGGTTCCGGGAGCTGGCTGCGCTTTGGGCGTTAAAACTTCGATTACCTCTATTTCAATTTCGGTTCTGCGCCCGGCAAATTGCCCGCTGATAATCGTTTTACCGGGTGAAAGCCCCCAAACTATACCATTGTCAACAATGGCTATAGCAGGGTTGGAGGAACTCCAATTTAGTTGATCCGCGGGGATTTTTCTTAAGTGCGCTGGATCAAATACAGCTACCGGGTCAATTATCGTACTGTCTCCCACCCCAATTTTATTTTTAACGGGATCTAGTTTTAACCTGTCCAGATCCGTAAGAGGCAAAGGTACAGCTGACAGCCGGATATTGTCAAGGTACCATCCCCGGCCCGGGCCGTTGCCCTTGCTTTCCAGGCGAAAACGAATGTAAAAAGCGTTCGTTTCCGGGGGGAGATTTATAGGGAGGGAGAAGCGGTGGAATTTTTCATTTGTTCCCGAAAAACGATACATGCTGGCCCAGTTTTCCCCGTCAACGGATATTTCCACGTAGGCACAATCATCCTCCTTGTTTTTTCCCGTAGCCAGGTCATAAAAATGCTGGAAAGAGAGAATGGGGGTATGGTACCCGCCCAATGACAAAGGTTTGGCAATAGCCAACCAGGATTGGAAATTATTCGGGTAATGTTCCCACGGAGAACTGGCCAAGGAAAAGTTACCTTCGTAAACTTTTTCCCTGGTTATCTTCCAAGGAGTATCAGCAGAGGTGTGCCAGTTTATGATTCCTTCCTCTACACCATCATAGAAAAGTGTTTCCCTTGAAGGAAGAACGTTTCTGTTTATGGCTTCATAGGCATCCAGAAGCCCATAACCATATGTATTGTTGGGACGTTTGCCCGTTGCATTCCATGAGTTGTCCCATTTGGCGGAATGTTTCAAGATATATTTTATTTCCAGGGGTGACAGATCCGGCCTGGACTCCAAAAGAAGCGCGGCAACACCTGAAACGTGGGCTGCAGCCAAAGAGGTGCCATCCAGCACAGTATAACCATTGTTTGGCCACGTCGATCTTATGTTGACTCCCGGGGCGGTTATTTCCGGTTTTGTATAAGTTATTTCCTGCCAGCTGACTGGACCCCTGCTGCTAAAGTCGGCAATTTTTACGATTCCGTCTTCTTTTTTTAAAGCACCCACAGAAAAGGCATGGGGATAGCTGGCAGGGCTTCCGGGGCCGGATGTTGCGTTGTTGCCGGCGGCAAAAACAACAAAGATCCCGGCTTCCTCCAGCGCATGTAATATTTCCCATTGCAGATAGTCATGCACGTATTCAGGCTGGGAGGCCCAAGAACAATTGATAATTTGGGGCGCGTTTTGGGGGTCGCCTCCCGGAGCCATCAGCCACTGAAAAGCTTGGATAATATGTGAATCCCAGGCATAACCCCTGTCAAAAATATTTACGGCGATCCAATGGGCACCCGGGGCAACTCCTTGCGGTTCTTGGGGGGAGCCTCCCAGGATAATGCCGGCAATATGTGTTCCATGCCCGTTGTTGTCACTGGGCCCGCTGTTTGCGGAAACATCTTCCGCGGTGGCATCATGCCAGCTGGTTTCGTGGCTGTGGTTTTGCAGGTGGCCCCGGTAGTGTTCCTTTAAAGCGGGGTGGCTGGGATCTACCCCCGTGTCCATGATTGCTACAACGACTTCTTTACCATAGATCCCCTTTTGCCAGACGGAAGGGGCTCCGACAGCCTCTATGTTCCAGGGCAATTCCAAGGTTTCCTCCCGGTTTGCCGCCGGATTGTCTAGGGCGGTGTTTCCCGTGGGTACTGCGGGAATATAGCCGGCGGGATGAGTCAAAAGGCTGTACTGTTGCTCCGGGCGGATGCTTTCGATTTCCGGTAATGCGGATAACTTTCTAAATGCTTCTTCGTTAATCTGCGCCGCGAAAGCATTTACGATCCAAAACGGCCGGTAATTTTTGATGTTACCCTTGTCGATCTCCTTTTCTAAAACGGGCCAAATTTCTTCTTCGGAAGCACAAGCAGTTTTTTTAAGTTTTTCGACGATTATTTCCACGGAACCGTCTTTATTTTTGTCAAATGAGGTTTCCTGTAATCCGGGCCTTTTTTTAAAGATGACAATCACCGGAATAAATTCTTTTTTTTGTGTAGAAAAAAAATCTTCATGGTTTTTTTTGGCATCTCTTGTAGGACCGTAAATCGATGAACAGTAAGATATGGAAATGATTATTAAGCACAATGAAAGAATGAACAGGGTCAAAGCCCGGCCGTGTTTTTTGTCCATCTGCAGCATCCTTCTTTTACCTGTGACTTTTCTTAATACTTATCATAAATATTGTAATACGGACGGTTTTTTTAAGCAACCGCAAAAGGTCTTTAGCCTTTCGGCAGATATTAGTTTGATAGGACGGTTGTCCCGGATGCAATGTAGCAGCGGTACAAGTCCTGGGAAATTTGCAAATTGTCTGCCAAGTCTGATAAGAAAAGGGCCGAACCAAGGCATCTTAATAAACTTATTCCTTTGCTAAAAAGTTTCTGGAAAACAAGTGGTTTTCGGCAGGAATTTGGGAGCTAATCACGAATAACGTAATGGTTAGCCATGGGTGTTTTAAAAATTAAGATAAATCAAAAAGAGGTGAATAAGTGCATGAGTGAACGGACTTTTGTTGGCGGTATACATCCCAGCTATTTTAAGGAGTCCACAGCAGGGATGCCTATTGCTCCCGCTCCCTCGCCGTCACAGGTGGTGATACCTTTGCACCAGAACATTGGTGCACCGTGCGAAGCCACTGTACAGGTGGGAGATGAAGTGAAAGTAGGGCAGAAAATCGGTGAACCACAGGGCTTTGTTTCTGCTCCTATTCATGCCAGCGTTTCCGGGAAAGTTGTCAAGATAGGACCTTATAATCATCCGCTGGGTAGTCCTGTGGAAGCCGTATTTATCGAAAATGACGGCAAAGACACACCATTTGAGGGGATGAAACCCCAAAAGCCTCTGGAGGAGCTGACACCGGAAGAAATAATAAACATCTCTAAAGAGGCCGGGCTGGTGGGCCTGGGAGGTGCTACCTTTCCCACACACGTAAAGCTTTCTCCTCCCCCGGAAATTGCTATTGATACTGTTATTATTAACGGGGCGGAGTGCGAACCTTTCCTTACAGCTGACCATGCTCTGATGCTGGAAAGGGCGGACGATATAGTTTATGGTTTAAAAGGTTTTATGAAAGCTTTGGGTGCTACAAAAGGGATTATAGGCGTTGAAGACAATAAACCGGATGCTATCGCAAGCATGGAAAAAGCAATAGCCGAAGGCGGCAATGGATACGATATCGAGGTTCATGGACTCCATACGAAATATCCGCAGGGAGCGGAAAAAATGCTCATCAAGGCTACCACTGGAAGAGAGGTGCCTCCCGGCGCTTTACCCATGGCTGTAAATGTAGTCAACCAAAACACTGGGACGGCAGTAGCCCTGGCTGAAGCTATCAAGACAGGGAAAACCCTCTACGAAAGAGTTGTTACGATAACCGGGCCGGGTATCAAAAACCCTGCTAACCTCAATGTTAGAAATGGTACCCTGATTAAGGACATTATCGAACAATGCGGTGGTATGACCGACGATGCCCGCAAATTGATCTTAGGTGGTCCCATGATGGGGTTGGCACAACCTACAGATGATGTTCCCGCTATTAAGGGCACTTCGGGAATTTTGATTTTGACGGCGGAATTCGTGAAAGATTTCCCGATTGCACCTTGTATTAAATGCGGCAAATGTGTAGATGTCTGTCCTATGAACCTGGTTCCCAATTTTATTGGTTCTGCTTCTGAAAAAGGAAACATGGATTTGGCGGAAAAGTATGGCGCCATGGATTGTTTTGAGTGCGGGTGCTGTACTTATACTTGCCCGGCCAGAAGGCCTTTGGTGCAATGGATTCGGATTGCCAAGGGCGAAATTACGGCCCGCAGGAGAAAGCAGTAAGAATTGGAGGAGGGATTAAAGATGGAAAGAAGGTTAGTAGTATCATCATCCCCGCACCTCAAATCTCCAGATGATATACAGAGCATTATGTCAGATGTACTAATCGCTCTTTTCCCCGTGGCTTTAATGGCGGTTTTTCTTTTCGGCTATCGTGCTCTGATTACAATGATAGTAGCCACGTTTTTTGCTATGGCTACCGAGGCTGTTATACTACGCAAATGGGATTTGTTCGGGGATGGCAGTGCGGCGGTTACGGGATTGCTTTTGGCTATGACTCTTCCCCCGGCTCCGCCGTGGTGGGTAGTGGCCATAGGCTCAATAGTAGCCATTGCCATCGGTAAACATATTTATGGAGGTTTAGGCAACAACATTTTTAACCCGGCCCTGGTGGGACGAGCCGTGTTGGTAGTATCGTGGGGTTCTTATGTCGCCGGTGATGTTTGGTTAAAACCGGTACCCTTTGGTTTTACTGCAGATTTGTTGACGAGGGCTTCCCCGCTTATCAACACTAAAACATCGCTTCTGGATCTTTTCATCGGTACTGTTCCCGGATCACTGGGCGAAACCTCTGCTTTGGCCTTGATTATCGGTGCTATCTGGCTTTTTTACAGAGGGCATATAGACTGGCGTATTCCGGGCGGGTTTATCGGCATAGTATTTATCCTGGGCCTGTTCGACGGGGGCTTTACTACAGGTGTTTACCATGTTTTGGCAGGCGGTGTCTTGCTGGGTGCGCTTTTTATGGCCACCGATATGGTAACTTCACCGGTGACTCCGATCGGCAAACTGATATTTGGGGTGGGCTGTGGCCTGGTAACGATGGTCATACGTTTGTTTGGAGGCCTGCCTGAAGGGGTAACATTTGGCATTTTACTCATGAACGGACTGACTCCTCTTATTGATAACTTGACTTTACCGAAGAAATTCGGGGAGGTGAAGAGCAATGCATGAGGGCTTGAGGATGACTTTGGTTTTGCTCATCATTGGTGTGCTTTGCGGAACGCTTCTTGCCACAGCAAATAATGCCACGGAGCCTATCATTACGGAAAGAATAGAGACTGAATTTTTGGCAGCGCTGGAAGGGTTTTTCCCCGAAGTGGCTGAATATGAAGTGAAGAAAATAGATAAAGAAGAATTTTACAGTTGTTACGATGCCGGAGGGGAACTCATCGGTATCGTCGGGCAGGTGAAAGCCAACGGTTATGGCGGGAGCATCGATTATGACCTGGCGGTAAATGCCGATATGGATATTATTGGCATACGCATCAGCTCTCACGGCGAAACTCCCGGTATTGGCGATGTGATCACCAGCCCTGATTTCCAAGAAAGGCTGATCGGCCTCAACATCGAAGATCCTATTGAAGCCGGCGTGGATGTGGATGCCATTTCCGGGGCCACTGTATCCACCGGTGGGGTGATCAGCTCTGTGCGCAGGGTTATGGATATCATCGGAGAAAATGTTCTATAGGAAATAATTCGGTTGTGGAGGTGGAAAAAGGATGACTACGCTTGCTCAGGAGTTTACCAAGGGGATTGTCAAGGAAAATCCCCTGTTTCGACTGATACTTGGCATGTGCCCGACCTTGGCTGTTTCCGTCACAGCGATTAATAGTTTCGGGATGGGTGTCTCCGTGATTGCTGTTCTTTTATGTTCTAATATCGTTATTTCGGCCGTGCGCAATGTGATTCCGGCTAAAGTGAGAATACCGGCCTATATTATGATCATCGCTACTTTCGTGACCTTAGTGGAAATGGTGCTGAACGCCTTTGCCCCCGAACTGTTTGAGGCCTTGGGTATTTTTATACCGCTGATCGTGGTCAACTGTATCATTTTGGGAAGAGCGGAAGCCTTTGCGCGCAAAAATACAATCGGTCGTTCCATTATTGATGCTTTAGGTATCGGTTTGGGTTATACGATATCCCTGGTGCTTCTCGGAGTGATCAGGGAACTTTTTGGCGCAGGCAGTATTTTCGGTTATCAGGTTATGGGTACCGCTTTTGAGCCCATGGGTGTTTTGGCAGTTGCGCCGGGAGCTTTTATTACCTTAGGTGTAATGCTGGGCCTGTTTAATTACTTGTTTAAACATTTCGGTATCGAATAATTTTAAGTGTTGCCGTTAATGGCAAGTGCAAATTTTATTCCGGTTGAGAACTTAAACCACATTTGCTGAAAATGGAGGTTGGATCATGAGTCTGTTGGCAATTATTTTCGTAGCGATTTTGGCTGACAACATTGTTTTTAATCAGTTTTTAGGTATCTGCCCCTATCTGGGGGTTTCCAAGCGTCTGGAAACTTCACTGGGAATGGGTATAGCCGTTATTTTTGTGATGGCCCTGTCAGCTATTGTGACCTGGGTCGTATACAATTTCCTTTTAATACCCTTTGATCTCGGCTACCTGCGTACGATCGCTTTTATTCTCATTATTGCCGGGTTGGTTCAGTTGGTGGAGACCATTTTAAAGAAAACAAACCCTACCCTGTTTCGTGCTTTGGGGATCTATCTGCCTTTGATCACTACCAACTGTGCCATTTTAGGTGTGGCGATTTTAAACGTGCAGGCTGAACACAACATCATCGAGACCATAGTATATGCGATCGCGGTGGCGATTGGTTTTACTATCGCTCTTATTATCATGGCCGGAATCAGGGAAAGATTGGAACTGGCAGATCTGTCCAGCCACCTGCGCGGTGCTGCTGTCAGCTTGGTTACGGCTGGGATCCTTTCCCTGGCTTTTATGGGCTTTAAAGGCATAATGACGTTATAGGAGGTAAGCCAAGATGAACATAGTTTTACCCCTTGTTGTGCTTGGGGGGCTGGGTTTGGTATTTGGCGGTCTTTTGTCATTTGCAGCCCAGCGCTTCGCCGTGGAAGAAGACGAGCGGGTAGAAATTGTTGCAGATCTTCTTCCGGGTGCAAATTGTGGCGCCTGCGGGTATCCTGGTTGTATAGGTGCCGCAGAAAAAATTGTTTCCGGGGAGATCCCCGTGGATGCTTGCACCGTGGGAGGTAAGGTCGTAAGCGATCGTATTTGTGAGATTTTAGGGCTGGAACCGGTAGCAGCAGATGCGAAAAAAATTCCTACAGTGTTTTGCCTGGGCACGAAGGATGTCACCGTTGATAAATTTGAATACCAGGGTGTGCCGGATTGCAATGCGGCCCTGATGTACAGCGGCGGTTTTAAGGCCTGCGAATATGGCTGCCTGGGACTGGGGACCTGTGTGGAGGCCTGCCCTTTCGAGGCCCTGCAGATGGGTGAAAATGGACTGCCCGTTGTGGACGAGGAACGCTGCACAGGTTGTGGAATATGTGCCAATGCTTGCCCGCGCGGTATCATCCGCATGATGGATGTCGACTACAGCGGTTGTATGGTACTTTGCAATTCCAAGGATCGTGGCGGGACTACCCGGAGAGCCTGTAAGGTAGGCTGTACTGGTTGTAAGGCCTGTATAAAGGCCTGTCCCAATGAAGCTGTTGTTGTGGAAGATTACCTCGCCTACATCGATCCGGCCAAATGCGATGGTTGTGGAGAATGTGTGGAAGCATGCAGAAGAGATATAATTAAAACGGCTGTCAAAGTTGCTGTTTAACAAGCATTTTTAAAAGGGCATCACCTTGTTGAGGTGTTATACCCGCCTTAACATCCCCGGCTTTACTGTACGTTTTTTATGATTTTACAACCGGCATGGGAGTTTTCTTTCCTGCCGGTTATTTTTATTTTTGTTTATCGCACAGCACAACCAATAATTTTGTTATAATAAAAGTGGCTTTCTTCCAAAGGTATTTGCTCTAAATAAAGAGAATATGATCATCCGTGTTACCCTTGAACGGCAGAATTGATAATGAAGGCAATAAACAGGGAGGGTGCTTTTATTGACAGACAATAATTTTACACATTTAAATAAACAAGGCCGGGGCCGTATGGTCGATGTGACAGAGAAAAAAATAACCTCGCGTTTTGCCAGGGCGCAGGCTGAAGTATTTATGAAAAAAGAAACACTGGAAAAAATAAAAGAAGGAGAAATGGCCAAAGGAGATGTCCTTGGGGTAGCTCAGGTGGCGGGGGTTATGGCTGCCAAGCGCACCCCGGAGCTTATTCCCATGTGCCACCCTCTTCCGATCAGCGCGGTGGATCTGGAATTTAGATTTTTGGAAGAAGAAAGCTGCTTGCTCCTGGAGGCTGCAGTCAAAGTCAACGGCCGGACGGGGGTGGAAATGGAAGCGCTGACTGCAGTAAGCATAGCTGCTTTAACGGTATATGATATGTGCAAGGCCGTTGATAAAAAAATGGAAATCCGGCGTATCTGCCTGTTGGAAAAAGAAGGCGGCAAAAGCGGCCGTTTTTACCGTGAACGGTGAAATCAAGTCTGCAAATCATGGCCTTTACCCATTGGCCGGGTGTCTTGATTAACGGAAATAAAAGTGCTACTATATTATACGATGATCCAAAGAGGGTCATCTTGGAGAAGGCCTAGATCATGAAAGATAGTATATATAATAAGATTTCCATCTTTTTAATGCTGCTCACATTCATAAGCTTGAACACTGTCGGTTGTTCTAACAGTGGGCCTCACCAAAAAACGGTATTTATTATGGATACCAGTGTCGATATTGTTGTTCACGGTGCAAGTAAAAAGCAGGCCAAACTCGTTATGGAAAAAGCTGTTTCCAAAATGGAACAGCTGGAGAAAATATTGAGCGGGCATATTTCCGGAAGCGATGTCAGCCGCATTAATGAGGCGGCCGGACGCGCGCCTGTAAAGGTCAGATCCGAGACGATTTACGCAGTGCGCAAGGCACTGAAAATAGCTGAATTGTCGAAGGGGGCCTTTGATCCAACGGTAGGCCCGCTTTTAGAATTATGGGGCTGGGGTACGGAAAAGCTCCGGGTGCCGTCTACCGAAGAAATTAACAAGGTTCTGCCTTTAGTGGATTATAAGGCGGTAAAAATAGACGAAAACAGCTCCACAATTTTTTTAACCAAACCGGGAATGAAACTGGATCTGGGAGGCATAGCCAAAGGTTACATTGTGGATCAGGGCCAAGAAGCGGTTAAAGAAATGCCCTTTAAGGCTATGTTCATAAATGCTGGCGGGGATATCAGCATTCCCAGAAATAAACCCTCCGGGGAAAAATGGACGATTGCTATCCAATCCCCCCATGATCCGCAAAGCTGGGCAGCAGTTTTAGAAATTGAAAAAGGATGCGTGGCTACTTCGGGGGGTTATGAACGGTATTTTGAGGAAGACGGGGAAATCTATCACCATATCCTCGATCCCAAAAAGGGAGTACCGGGAAAAAAAGTCGCCGGTGTAACTGTCGTAGCACCTGATGCAGCGTGGGCTGATGCCTTGGCTACAGCAACTTTTATCCTTGGTAAGCAGGAAGGCATGCAGTTATTGGAAAGCCTTGAGGGTGTTGAAGGTGTTATAATAGATAACCAGGGGGAAGTACAGGTAAGCACCGGTTTGAAAGATAATATTACGGTGATGTCCAAATGAAAAGCGCAAGTACAGCGCCTACCTTTAGAATTGTGTACCTTTCTTTGCTGACTGCTTTTGCTGTAGCAGTGCATACTGCAGAGGCAGCCATCCCCGTTCCTATCCCCGTTCCAGGTGTAAAATTGGGTTTGGCTAATATCATAACGCTGTTTGCCCTTGTTTTATATGGCTACCGCAGTGCTCTGGTTGTAGCTTCTTTGCGCAGCATAATTGGCAGTCTTTTGATCGGTACTTTTATGGGGTTTGGTTTTTACCTTAGCTTCAGCGGCGCAGTATTGAGCTGTCTGGCCATGGCGTTGTTTATGAATTTGTACAAAGATAAAAAAATATCCTTGGTTTCTGTAAGCATGGCCGGAGCAGTGACCTTTAACATAGTTCAGTTGGGACTTGCCTCTGTTTTGGTACAAAATTTTATTCTTTTCAGGGGTTATCTCCCGTTTTTACTGTTTTTAGCTGTTCCAACAGGTTTTTTTACAGGTTTAGCAGTGATCTACCTTAAGCAGGTTGCCGCTCGTGTCCGTGCCACTTTTTAGAGGGCGCGGATAGGCAGATCACCTATTGCCCGGCCCTGCTTCATCCCGGAAACGCTCTACTGTTGCCGGTTTTTGGTTATATGTAAGGTTGCTATTTTTATTACTTTTTGTTGGGGGCTGTCGACTTGAACTCTTTGATCCTGGCTTCTGCTTCACCGCGTCGCGCTGCTTTGCTTAAACAAATCGGTGTTGATTTTAGAATAATCGAAAGTTGTTATAAAGAACCGGTTGTCTGCAATGATGATCAGGTGGAGGCTATCGCTTTAGGAAAAGCCCGCGAAGTCGGCAAAAGGTATCCGGAAAGCCTGGTGTTGGGGGCTGATACGCTTGTAGTCTGCAACGGCGAAGTGCTGGGCAAACCGCAAGATGAACAGGAAGCACGCTTTATGCTGGCGGCCTTAAGCGGCAAGCCTCATAAGGTTGTTACAGGAGTTGCTTTGGTGCATAAAACGCGGGAGATGACAGCACGGGAAGAAACCATGGTTTGGATGAAGCCCCTGGCAGAAAAAGAAATTGACGCCTATATTGCCTCAGGGGAACCTTTTGATAAGGCCGGGTCATATGCTGTTCAAGGAAAAGGCGCTGTTTTTGTGCAAAAGGTAGATGGATGTTTTTTTAATGTAGTCGGGTTGCCCCTGCAAAAGACTGTCGCAATGCTTGAGGAATGGAATTATGCGATCTGGTAATTTTTAAATAAGTTTAGGGATTTGTTGTGAGGAGGGGATCAAAGCGGAAAAAAAATTGACGATTAAGGACCTGCCTTCCGAGGAGCGCCCTCGGGAGAGAATGAAGGAATTAGGAGCCCGAAAACTATCCAATGCGGAGCTTCTGGCTATTATTATAAGGACAGGCTATCGTGAAGAAACAGCGCTGCATCTTGCAGAAAGAATCATTTCCCGGGCCGGTGGTTTGCGTTTTTTGCCCGATTTTACCCTGGAGGAACTGCAAGAAACCAAAGGCATCGGCCTGGCTAAAGCTGTTCAGATCAAAGCAGCTTTGGAACTGGGGCGGCGTATGACATCCTCTTTACGTCCCAAGGGCCACTCCTTGAGTTCTCCCCGTGAAGTTGCTGATTTTCTAATGGAAGAAATGCGTTATTACCGCAAAGAATATTTTAAAATTGTTCTTTTGAATACGAAGAACCAGGTTATTTCCGTGGAAGATATTTCTGTAGGGAGCCTTAATTCAACCATCGTACACCCCAGAGAGATATTCAATCTTCCGATACGGAAAAGTGCAGCTTCCGTGATTTTAGTACATAACCATCCCAGCGGCGATCCTTCCCCCAGCCGGGAAGATTTTGAAATTACAGAAAGACTGGTGGAAGCCGGAAAGATCCTGGGTATAGCTGTATTGGACCACATTATCGTCGGGGAAGGGGAGTATATAAGCTTTAAAGAAAAAGGTTTTATGGATTAAAATGGAGGTCTAAGGTATTGTTTATGGGAAAAAATACTTGTTGTTACAATCCTAAAAGGGCTGATATAATTCAAGAAGGCAAAATTTGGTGAACAGAAAGGAGAAAGCCGCAGATGGCATTTTTTACCAAGGTTTTTTCCAGGAATATCGGTATAGATTTGGGCACAGCCAATACGTTGGTGTATGTAAAAGGGAAGGGAATTGTGATGCAGGAACCCTCGGTGGTTGCCATACGCAGGGATAATGGTACCATATTAGCCGTGGGTGAGGAGGCCAAGAAGATGATAGGGCGTACCCCGGGAAATATTGTGGCCATAAGGCCGATGAAAGACGGGGTCATTGCTGACTTTGATGTAACGCAAATTATGCTCAAGCATTTTATTGCCAAATCTTACCGCCGGCGGACTTTATTTCTGCCCCACGTTGTGGTCTGTGTCCCCTCCGGCGTTACAGAGGTAGAAAAAAGGGCTGTTTTGGATGCTACAAAACAGGCCGGGGCTAAGGAAGCCTTCCTTATTGAAGAACCCATGGCTGCTGCTATCGGTGCAGGCTTGCCGGTAGAAGAACCTACGGGTAGCATGATTGTAGATGTTGGCGGCGGTACCTCTGAAGTTGCTGTCATTTCTTTAGGTGGTGTTGTTACCAGCAAATCCATACGTGTCGGCGGGGATGAAATGGATGAATCCATCACTAATTACATTAAAAAAACTTATAATTTAATGATTGGCGAACGTACTGCCGAAGAAATTAAAATCAATATTGGCTCTGCTTTCCGCATGGCGGAAGAGGAACCAATGGAGGTCAGGGGAAGAGATCTCGTTACCGGGTTGCCGAAATTGCTGACGATTAGTTCCTGGGAGATAGAATCTGCCCTTGCCGAACCGGTCATGTCTATTTTGGATACGATCAAAGTTACGTTGGAAAGGACTCCTCCTGAACTGGCTGCGGATATAATGGAAAAAGGCATTGTTATGACCGGGGGAGGTTCTCTTTTGAAAGGCTTAGACAAACTGATCGCTGAAGAAACGGGTATGCCCGTTTATTTGGCAGAAGACCCTCTTGATTGTGTTGTTTTGGGGGCGGGGAAAGCGCTTTCAGCTATAGATCTAATAAAAATGGTTTCTGTTACACCCTACCGATCCTATTAAACTAAACGAACGTGGAGTGTTAAGGTTGAACCAAACGACCCGGAGAGTTTTGGGGATTATAGGTTTAATTATCTTATTGCTTTCCTTAATTTTTTTTACCGGAAAATTTCGTTCACATTATACCTTTGCCGAAGATCTGATTATGACGGGTCTGGCCCCTGTGCAAGGGTTTTTTTCCCAGTTGAGTATGAAGACGGCTACTTTTTTCCAGGGAATTGTAGATTATGAAAGGGTGCTGCAAGAAAACAAGGAACTTAAAACCCGGCTTGCAGCCGAAGATAACATCCGCCATCAGCTGCTTGAACTGCAAAAAGAAAACCATCGGCTAAGGGAAATGCTGGACTTTAAAGTGCGTACAGAATATTCCTTATTGCCCGCAGAAGTCATTGCCAGGGATCCCAGCCATTGGTTTGAGACAATCACTATCAACAAAGGGTATGCCGATGGGGTAAAAAAGGACATGGCCGTGGTGACTGCCCAAGGTCTGGTTGGCAATATCATGTTTGTCTCCAAGGGTTCTTCACAGGTGCTGATGCTTACGGATTCACGCCGGGCGGTGGGAGCACTGGTCCAACGTTCCCGTGAACCGGGATTTATAGGTATAGTGGAAGGTTATACCGAAAAAACCGGCTACCTAAGGTTAACGAACCTGCCCCCTGAAGCTAATATTCAGCCCGGTGATACCGTTATTTCCTCAGGTTTGGGAGGAATCTTTCCCAAGGGGTTGGTCATCGGCTACGTGTTGGAAACCGGCAAAGATCAATATGGCTTGCTGCAGCAAGCTATTGTTATTCCCGCTACCAATTTCGACCGCTTGGAAGAAGTATTTATTGTACTCGAATTTCCAGCTGAAAAAGAGACCCTGGAAAAAGATTATGCAGAAAACCATACTGACGGTGACGATGACGAAGAAGAAGTTCAGGAGGTGGACCCTTCTGGGGAATAAAAAGAGCTTTATTCTTTACCTGATTGTTTTTTTTATCATCATTATAGCACTGGTTATTCAAGGTTCCTTGCTGACGTTTTTTATTTTGGATGGGATTATACCTGATTTGCTTTTGATCATAGTCATCTGCCTGGCGTTTTTATGGGGCGAAAAAAGAGCCCTCGTTGTTGGTTTGATGGCCGGCTTGCTTCAGGATATACTTTTTGGCCCTGCTATCGGATTTTTTTGTCTTGCTAAGATGATTGCCGGCTTGCTTGCCGGTTTAACATCGCACGAAGTCTATCGGGATCAACTTATCGGCCCCATGCTAACAGCTTTTTTCGTTACCTTCGCACATGAAATCATCGTCTTTTACCTCACAGCATTTTTTTGGGGAAATACAGTCGATCTCTTCGTAGCCTTAGAAACTCTTTTTTTGCCCAGGGCTATTTACCACTTTGTTTTGACGATGTTATTTTATCCCTTGTTTTACAGAGCTGAACAAAAAAAATATTTTTATCCCTCTTTCAAATAGTTTAAGCAAATATTTAACAGGGTTAAGTGAGGGCTGAGCATTATGGATAAAAAAATGCTGAAAAGAACAAGGATTTTTATCTCCATAGTTGTATTTATTTTTATTGTTCTTTCTGCCCGGCTGGCTTACCTGCAGATATTTCAATACGAACATTATTGGGGAAGGGCTGAAAAAAACCGCTTGCGGATTTTGCCTGTTACCGCGCCGCGGGGAGAAATATTTGACAGGGACGGTCGGCAGCTTGTTACCAACAGGCCGGGTTTTACCGTTTCTTTAGTAGATCTCGGCAGTGGCTATGACCGGGAAACTATTTTATACCTGAGCAGGCTTTTAGAGATGGAAACGGACGAAATAACGGATAAAATTGATTCCCAATTTTACCGCCGCTATCTGCCTATTCGCTTGAAAACAGATGTCAGCATAGAAACGATTTCCAAAATTGCCGAAAGACGCATAGAACTGCCCGGTGTTTTGATCGAGGTGCAGCCAATCAGGAATTTTGTTCATGGAAATTTTGCCTCGCATATACTCGGCTATATGGGCGAGGGCGCTATACCTGAACGAGTGGAGGAACAATGGAAGGAAGCAGGATACGAGTATGGTTTTGGTGATCTGGTAGGGCAGGCGGGAATAGAAATGGCCTGGGAACCATACTTAAGAGGAGATGATGGGGGTATCCAGGTAGAGGTAAATTCTACCGGCCAAGCTATAAGGGAATTTGAAAGAGTAGAACCAAATCCCGGGGATGCGCTGTATTTAACCATAGATTTTCAGCTACAGCAAGTTGCGGAAGAGGCTTTGCATGAAACTGTACAGGAGCTATGGGATGAAGGCAATGGATATGCCGGAGAAGCAGTTGCGGTGGTGCTGGATCCCCGCAGCGGCGCTATTTTGACGATGGCGAGCGTCCCCTCATACGACCCCAACACGTTCAGCTTGGATTTTCCTGAATTAAGGGAAGATCTACGGCGCCCTTTGGTAAACAAAGCCATAGAGGAACACTATCCTATCGGTTCGACCTTTAAGATGGTTACAGCGATTGCTGCGCTGCAAGAGGGAGAAATAACTGCAGGAGGAAGGGTATACTGCGGGGGATCCATCAGACGCTATGGGGCAACCAAGTCTTGCTACCGGGGCACGGCACACGGGGGTTTAAATATTTTCGAAGCGCTGCAAAAATCCTGCAACATCTTTTTCTATGAAATGGGTTTGCGGGTTGGTATTGACAACCTGGCTCATTATTGCCGGGAATTTGGTTTTGGCAGCCCGGTAGGTCTGACGGATATTTTCGGTGAAAAGCAAGGAACAGTGGCCAGCCGTGAATTTAAAAGCACTATTTCCTCGGACCCTTGGTACCCTGCGGAAACTATGGATGCAGCTATTGGTCAAGGGTTCCACAGCATTACGCCTCTGCAGCTGGCCAACTATGTGGCCATGATTGCAAACGGGGGCATCCGTTATCGTCCCTACCTTGTACAAAAGATTGTTGATAGCCAAGGCACTGTAAAGATGATTGCTGAGCCGGAAACCCTTCATGTCATGGAGGTAGACAGCTCCAATTGGGATATTGTCCGGCAGGGCATGTCGCGGGTTACCATGCCGGGGGGAACTGGGGCGCGTTTGGCGGATTTCCCCATCAGGGTGGCGGGAAAAACCGGCACGGCCCAGGTTGCCGGCGGGGGTGGGATGCTCCCTTCCCATACCCTGTTTGTTGCCTATGCTCCATTGGAAGAACCGGAGATAGCCTTGGCTGTTTTTATTAAACACGGGGAATCAAAAGTAAATACGGCTATTCCCGTAGCGCGAAAAATTTTGGAAGAGTATTTTCATATTCAAGAATAGCGGGGGAAAAAATGTTCGATCGCCGGCTTCTAAAAAATTTTGATTGGCAGCTATTGTTAATTATGCTTGTTATCTGTGCCTATGGTTTACTGATCATTGGCAGTGCCACACAGGAAGCAAATTCTGTCGATTTCAATGTTTTTGTCAAAAAACAGCTTGTCTGGATTGCTATGGGGCTGGCGGCTATTCTTTTGGTAATCAGCGTAGATTATGTCAACCTGTACAACTGGTGCTGGTATATATATGCGGGCAACCTTGTTTTTTTAATAGCCGTTCTTTTTGTGGGCAGGGAGGCTGGCGGAGCTTATCGCTGGATAGACTTGGAGATATTTGACTTTCAACCTTCAGAACTCGCCAAAATAGTAATAATCATTGCCTTGGCGCGCCTTCTGACGGATTATGGGGACAAACTTAAAGACTTTTTTACCTCCTGCATTTTTTTATTTTACGTTGCGGTTCCTATACTTCTAATTGCTTTGCAGCCTGATTTGGGCACGTCGCTGGTATTTATAATTATTTTTTTTGCTATGCTCTACATGTCGGGGGTGCCTTGGAAAAATCTTGCAATTTTTCTGGGTGCCGGCCTGGCAGTTTTTCCGCTTCTATGGACCCGCCTGCTGCCATACCAAAAAATGCGTCTTATAGTTTTTTTAAACCCGGAGCTGGACCCGCTCAACTTCGGCTATCAATTGAAGCAGTCAATGATCGCTGTCGGCTCGGGGGGCGTGACCGGAAAAGGACTTTTTGAAG
>JAAZMP010000105.1 GCA_012798755.1 Bacillota bacterium | reverse complement strand
GGAAACAGGACTTTTGCAGGGTTGTCGATGGGGTTTTTGCCTGTTTTTATTAAGGACAGATGTTTTTTACCGCTTTGAGGGCCCGCTCGATGTCATCGTCATCTATATCCAGATGGGTGACCATGCGGACAATATATTCCCCAAAAGAGACAGCCTTGACGCCGTAAGGTTCGAGTCTGGAAATAAAATCTACAGAGGTCATTCCCAAACCTTCAGTATTTATAATGACAATATTTGTGGGGGGAGGAAATGGCAAAATCTCCAGGGCCGGGATTTCGGAAAGGCCTTTAGCGAGCTTTAGGGCGCGGCGGTGATCTTCGGCCAGAAGAGGAATTTGTTTTAGGGCAAGCAACCCGGCGGCAGCTAAAATACCTATTTGCCGCATGCCTCCGCCCAAGAGCCTGCGATAGCGCCTTGCGGTTTCGATAAACGTTGATGTTCCGGCTAGCAGGGATCCTACAGGGGCACCAAGACCTTTGGAAAGGCAAAACATTACAGAGTCACAGGAACGTGTAAGATCCGTGACGGGGCAACCCAAAGCTTGAGCGGCATTGAAAATCCGGGCGCCATCGAGGTGCAGGGCGAGGCCTTTTTCTTGGGCCAACTTATAAAAAGCATCTTGTTCGTCGGGTTTGAGAACGGTGCCGCCTTTGCGGTTATGGGTGTTTTCCAGGCAGAGGAGCTTCGCCGGTGCGAAATGGATATCATCCGGGCGCAACTCCTTTTTTAAATTTTCCAGGCCTTCCGGGGTATGTAAGTTTGCTACCGGCCAAAGCTGCACCCCGCCAATAAGGGACGAACCCCCGGCTTCATAATAATATATATGGGAATCGGGATCCAGGATTACGGCCTCGCCCTTGGAGGTATGTGTAAGCACGGCCATGAGATTTCCCATGATGCCGGAAGGAACGAAGACCGCCGCTTCCTTTCCCATCAGCGCTGCGGCCTTGCTTTCCAGACGGTTGACGCTGGGATCCTCCCCATAAACGTCATCGCCTACTTCAGCCCTGCTCATTGCCTCCCGCATCTCCCGGCCGGGCAAGGTCACCGTATCGCTGCGTAGATCCACAATTTTTTTCTGCACGAAAAATCCCCCCTGTTTTCATTATGGGTATTTTATCAGAAAAACATCCCTGCTGTCCACGCAAAACTCCCGGTGAACATGAATATATTAGTAATTTTGTAATATTAATTGTACTTAAGGATGGGGGGAGATTTTCTTGAAATTAGAAAGAGCGGGCAGGTATTTTGCCTATGCGGTGGCTCTCTTTGGTTCTCTTTTAGTATCCCAGCAGATCATAGAAACATATCAAAAAATGGCCAGTACGACATACAATACTTATCCTTTCATTTATGCTTTGATTGCCTGTTCTATTTTTATGGGGTTTTTAATCGGGCTGGATGTTCTTTTGGGGGAGGCAAAAAAGAAGGGCAGATGGAAAATTAATTTTGAAAAGTTCATATTTATAGCATTTCCGGCCTCGTTTTTTATTTTTAAGAATTTTATTCCCTTGCCGGAGTTTATGTCCCGCCAGGTCCTTCCTCCTCCTTTTATGTTTTATGTAAACCCGGAAATGCTTACTGTATTTGCCGTTATACTGGGTTATTCCTTCTGTACCGGTTTTTATAAAGATAAATCATAGAAATGTTTGCCTGGCCAGGGGGTAGCTGCCCAGCACCTTTACAAATAAGGTAGTTTTTTTAAGTTCGGCCAGGGCTTGCTCCACTTTTTTTTCTTTGCGGTGTCCCTCGATGTCCAGGAAGAAAATATATTTTCCCAAAGTTTCACGGGCCGGGCGTGGCTCTATTTTGGTAAGGTTAAGATCGTGGCGGGCAAATATGCCCAGGGCTGAATACAAACTTCCGGGCCTGTCTTGCAAGCTGATCAGCAAGGATGTTTTGTCGCTTCCCGTTGGGGGTTTGTCGCTGAGGCCTATGAGCAGGAAGCGGGTAACGTTGGGAGATTTGTCTTGAATGTCTTCCCGGAGCACTTCCAGGCTGTAAAGCCGGGCGGTGCGATCTGAAGCAATCAGGGCTTTATTTTTGTCCCGTGCTACGAATTCTGCGGCCTCGGCAGTACTGGATGCGGGGATGCGGGCTGCCTGCGGCATGTTTTGGTCCAGGTAAAGCCGGCACTGGGCCAGGGCTTGGGGGTGTGAATATACTTCTTCGATCTGCATAACTTTTTGCCCGGGGCGGGCCATCAGACAATGCCGGATCTTGAGCAGAAGTTCGCCCCTGATTTTAACCGGTCTGTCTTTGGCAAAAAGATCAAAGGTCAGGTTAACACTACCCTGCAGGGAATTTTCTACCGGGATGACTGCCTGGGGGATTTCTTTTTTTTCTACAGCGGCAAAAATCTGTTCAAAGGAAGGGTACGGCTTGGGCTTAAGGTGGGTATCGGCGGAATACCGCAGGGCTGTTTCTTCACTATAGGTGCCCTTTGGCCCCAAATAGCCAAGCAGATTGTTCATTTACGCAGGCTCCTTTCCCAAATAGTCAAGCAGATTGTTCATTTACGCAGGCTCTTTTCCCATTGTTCTTTTTCATTCTGAACGAAGTGAAGAATCTTTAAGGTTTTTAGCAGGGTAAAAATTTTAATTTGATGCTACAATGGTGTAGGGCAGGCCTTTTAAGATCTTTTAAAAACAGGAAAATTGGCAACTGTATATGGCAAGCACGAACCGTGGGGCATGTGGCCCGCCTGTACGTACAGCGGTATTGCGCATAACAAAATGTTCATGAAAATCATACCATTTTGTTTGCGGTTCTGCAAAGGTTTGCCTGCATCGTTTACAGCGCACCGGCCCGGGAGTGCAGGAGGATGCGGGCGGGGCAAGATAATCATTTACTCTTGTATTTGTGGAAGGGTGGTATTTTTATGGCTGCCGGTAGCAGAAATATTCTAGTTCTTCATGGCCCCAACCTTAACCTTCTTGGGGGCAGGGAGGTCCAGATTTACGGTCACCTGAGCCTGGAGGAACTAGACGGGCATCTTAAGCAGGAAGCCGTTAAATTGGGCCTTAAGTTGGATTGTTTTCAATCCAACGACACCGGGGATTTACTGGATCAGATCCATAAAGCCCCGGGAAAATACCAGGGAATGATCATTAACCCCGGGGCTTTTACTCATTATAATATTGCTCTTCGCGATGCCCTTGAGGGAGTGGGAATTCCTGTGGTTGAGGTTCACCTTTCAAACATATATAAGCGGGAAGAATTTCGCCGGCGTTCCGTTAT
>JAAZMP010000104.1 GCA_012798755.1 Bacillota bacterium | reverse complement strand
CGCTAAACGGCGGATTTTTGCGGGGCGAAACCCTTTTTGGTTTCATTTAGTTCGAAAATGCCGCGTTTTATCTCCTTGGCCGCCATCCGTTCGGCCGCAAAATGCCGTTTAAGATAGTAGCAGGATACCCAGGGATCAACAGTAGTCCCGCACGTAAAAACATCCACCGCAGCATACCCGAACTCCGGCCAGGAATGAATGGCCAAATGTGATTCGGAGATCACCACTACGCCGCTAACCCCCTGTGGGGCAAACTTATGGAAAATTACTTCCCTAACCTCAGCTCCGGCTTCCAGGGCTGCCTTCACCATAACTTGCTCAATCAAAACCGTATCGTTTAATATGTCTGGAGAACACCCATAAAATTCAGCCAGAACATGGCGGCCTAAAGCGCGCATTTTCAAAACCCCCTTTTTAAAATTTGGTTTAAGGTCAAATTAAATTGTAACAAATAAGGTGAAAAAGTCAATAATTATGGAACATATTTTTAAAAGTGAAAGCATACCGCATTAAAACGAAGCTGGCACATCAAAATCGCTCTAAACAGCTATTTCCGGATGCGCACAACCAAACCCCCGTTCAGCTTTTGCAGCTCTTGCGTAGTGATTCTAATGAGAGATCTATCGGAACCCCCGCCGGTATAGACCAGATCTTTTTCCATCACCCGCGGATCGATCAAAAACCGCCCTTCGAAGCCAAACGAAGGTACACCTCCGACCGGATAACCTGATTTGGCTAAAATTTCGTCCGGGTTGGCGATCTTCGGGGTAGCAACTCCCAGCGCCTTGCCCACCCTCTTTCTGCTAACCCTGTCTTCGCCCTTGACAACAGCAATAACCAAGCGACCATCTCCTGTAACAAGGCAAATATTTTTTACCAGATCTTCAGGAGTAGCATTCGCCGCCTTGGCCGCAGCCTCTACCGAATGGCAGGACTGCTCAAAAATAAGATGTTCACCTTGAACCCCCTTTTCATACATATACTCCTTAATCTTTTGTTCATACTCAGTCAATTATTATGGCCTCCACTTCTGCATTGGTTTTGCATCGCCACCATCGATGGTTTTTTCTTCCGGTTCAATTATACCCTATTTAGAGATTAGCGGAAAATATTAAGAAACTTTTTTTATTCCTACGGGGGAATTTTAGATCGCAGTTTCGATAAACCAACATGGAATTGTAAAAAAAGAGCCACTTTAAAACTGCAGGGCAGACCTTAATAAAAGAAGCCTTTGGGGAGGCCCCCACCCGTTGACTTTACCAGCCGAAAATGATAAAATACAAATTGATAAAACAACGGGGCGTGGCGCAGCTTGGCAGCGCGCTTGACTGGGGGTCAAGAGGTCGCAGGTTCAAATCCTGTCGCCCCGACCAGTAAAGAACATTGAAAACCCCGCAGGCACGCAACCTGTGGGGTTTTTGTTTGTGCTGTGTATTTTCTGATTATAGGTGTCTATAGGCGATTATTGACGGCGATAAGATACACTCAAGATACAAATCTATGCACCTCCAGTATTCAATACCCTTTACATTATTTCAAGATTTCCTGCAGTTTTCCGCGACGGTTTCGTCCAGTCCTTTCTGCCGGTGTAGTATATTGGAAGCGGAAGCAAATTTAATAGGTCCCTAAGAGCATTTGTCAATACTGGCTAAGCCGCCGCGTGATGCAGTCCTAATTTATGGCTTCCAGTGTAAAATGCCACTTTTATTTCCTGTTTTGCTATTTTCTTTCAAGTAATGCAACATATGGCACATTTATAGTTTTCCCGAACGTGTGATCAGGTGAAGGAAATCTCAGAAAAAAGAGAAATATTATTTTGATGTAAAAGTTCAATTTAAAACCCATTATAGCCAATATAAAATTTTTAAAGTGAGGTTCACAGCCTTGCCATCACATTATAACACTGTTCCCGCTGTCTTAGTAACAGCAGGCATAATTTTAAACGCGGAAAAAGTGTTAATAACTTTACGCCGAGAAGGGGATCGTGTTGCCGGTAAATGAGAGTTCCCCCGAGGGAAAATTGAACAGCAAGAAAAACCTTCAGAATGCCTGATTCGTGAACTCAAAGAAGAGTTAGATATAAAAGTCAAAGTTACCGGTCTTTTTCATGATTTTTTTATCCGTTCAAAATAAAACAACCCCGGTTATTAGGGGGATAACCCAATACCCGTGGAAATTAAAGTGGCGGTACCCGGCCCAGTTATGGCGTAATTGGGTTGGAACAAAAACCAAACCAGGAGGTTACCGCCAATGTCAGAATACCATAAAAGCGTAAAACAGTCGAATGAAAAAAGTGATCAGCAGGACCTATTTATTCAGCAGCTTACCATGCTGGATATACGAAAAACTGTTAAAGGCCGATTCGCAAGTTTTTGTACCGCTGTTGGGATCCAGGCTTTGATGGCCATGATGGAACAGGATGTAGCTGCAGTTGCCGCCCCCAAAAGGCAAGCATGACCCGGATCGAACCGCCTGCCGTCATGGCTACCAAGATACTACTGTTCCCCTGGGTAATCAGCGTTTGGCTATTAGACGTCCTCGCACCAGGGATATCATCAGAAATCAGGAGCTACCTATTCCAAGCTATGAAACATCTACCAACGATAAACAGTTGATTGAAACAGCCCTTAGCCGCATGCTGTATGGTATATCCGCACGGGATTATACCTATGGGATTGAGGATTACAGTGATGTAGCAGAAACATCCGGCACCTCCAAAAGGACGATCAGCCGGCAGTTTATCAAGGCTAGTAAAGAAGAAGCAAAAAAGCTATTGGGCCGACGGTTTGAAGATGAGCAGATCCCTGTCTTACTTATTGACGGCCTGGTACTCGGCGATTATACAGCTATTGTAGCCATGGGCATTAATAATGACGGAAGAAAGCTTTTAATGGG
>JAAZMP010000103.1 GCA_012798755.1 Bacillota bacterium | reverse complement strand
CTCAATGAAAGGAAAAGAAAACGATGGCTGATAAGTTAAAATCATTTAGCGAAGCTGTTATTGATTATGTTATATCCTTAACCCATCTTTATGGGCTGGTCCACAGGGATAAAGTGGTGGAAATATTTAACCGGCAAAATAAAGAAAAAACCGATATCACTGTCATGAAGAATATCATGGATAACCCGCCCGAAGAATTAGCTGAAAATTTCGTAGAGTTCTACGGCGATTATTTTGTCCATGAGACCATCATGGAGTTTGATGATTTTACTGCACAGCTAAAACAGCGCAGGGGCAAGCCACTTTATGTTCCTCCCCGGGAAGAACTTTTAAAGTATAAGGAAGACACTTATTTTGAAGTGACTGACCATTACAAAGCATTGCAAAGGTATATAACCAAAAATATCTTTGACGGGGATAAAAATGCGGCGAAATTGCTAACTGAGGAAGTTCAGGCGATATGTCAGTTTGGGTTTTCGGTGCAGGGAATCTCTGACGTATTTAATAGCGGGGGTGTAAATTTCAAAAATGTAAGTCAAGCCAATGAAGTAATGCAGTTGGTCAGGGAATTGGCCAATAACACTAGAATCTGGGAAAATAACGGGCATACACCCAACGAAATTTTTGAGAAATATGAAAAACCCTATTTACAGCCGCTTCCGGATAAGCCCTTTAAGCTTGATGGGACTGATGTTTTTGATTTTAAAACCAAGAAGAAAATCGGCAGAAACGATCCGTGCCCTTGCGGAAGCGGAAAAAAATATAAGAAGTGCTGCTTGAGCAAATGAGTGTTTGGCTAGATCTGGTCTTGAAAAGATACTATTGTTAACACGCGGGGACGTACCTATTGTGTTGTTGGGGCGTTTTGCTATACATGGAACACAGAAACAAATCCATTGCGTTACCCATCTATGGTAATGGCAGTAACATCACAACAACACAATAGGTACGTCCCCGCGTGTTACCCTTACCGCGTGTTCCTGCCGATACGTAAAAAGGAGATATAATATTTGGCGCCGGCAATGTTTCGGAAATATGAACACGGACAAAGATAACAATCTTGGCCTAGGAGGATGTATTGCCATTGCAAAAGCTACAAACTAAGCTAGAACTAGTTCTAAAAGAACTGAAGGAACAGATTATTATTTTTGTGGAAACGGACAGGCTTGGGGATGCTAGTTTTCTTTTAAAACAATATATTAAACTTGCACCTACATTCTTAGATCGTTATTCCTTGGAGGCGCTTATTCGTGCTGCAGAAGAGGATTGGTCGGGGGCGGAAAAAATTCTAAATGAGGGCCTCTCCGTGCACCCTCTTTCTTTCGATCTGCTTTATAACTTGGGCTATATCTTTGAAGAAAAGCAAGAAATTTTACAAGCTTATCACAGCTACATGCGAGCCCGTTATATTGCCGAAGGCGAACGGGAAAAAACTGATATTGCCGCAGCTCTAAAACGGTTGGTTCCCCAGATGGCCGGGAGCGTAAAATCGCAGGACGGGGAGATCTCCACGGTCATTCGGGCCGGCGAGATCGCAATGGCTGTAACCACTAAAACTAAGGAACTGTTGAAACGCAAGGAGCTTCTTGGCACCATTGAAAAACACATCGACAAAAATGCCTCCACGGTGCTGGAAATTGGTTTTAAAGATGGTATTATCAGCAAAAATCTTAATTATTTCGGCTATGATGTGACAGCGGTTGATCCCATCAAGGAAAGAATTCTTAACGTAATCGCCGGTGAATGGCATGATAATCTTCTCCAGGCTGAACAAAAAGTAGCTAAATTTTATTATGAAATCGTGGATTTGGAATGGGTGCAGAAAATCCCTGAATTTGATGTCATTATTGCCGTAGCCGATAAAAATATCGATATTTTTGCTACCCGGGAAGAGCAAGCATCAGACCTACTCAAAGCTTTATTACAAAAGGCTCGCAAACAACTTTTCATAAGGGTTTCTGACGGTCATTCCCCGAAAGAATTTAGCAAGGCTGATCTGGCCGCTATTGCAGCTTCTTCTGACTCCGCACTTAAAACAATCGCTGCCCCGGATCAGGGAGATGATCAGATCCCTGGGGGCCTGTCGCTGTGCTTAATCAACAAGCACTCCGAACCGGAGCCTTTTTCTGTTCCCATCGGCGCTGCTGCCCAACATTCAAAGTCAACTATTTTTGAGGTGGAGCTAAAAAAATGTGTAGATCTTTATGGCGCTGGCTATGTTGATGACAGGCAGCATTTTGTTGAGATGCTCAGACAATACCGGGAAGATCCGGAACTGCAATATGAAGATTCGTTCTTGAAAGCCTACTACGAATGTTTCCAACCCCGAAACACGGAAGAAACCCTTTTT
>JAAZMP010000102.1 GCA_012798755.1 Bacillota bacterium | reverse complement strand
TACATATAACCCCTAACCCTTTGCATGTGGCCCTTACATAAATAACCACTACATGTAGCTTCTGCATGTAACCCTTGCATGTGGTCCTTACATATGACCACTACATGTAGCTCCTGTAGCTCCTGCATGTAACCCAATCTTTATATTATTATTATATTATTATCTTGTTCTGGTTTTAGCTGCCTCGATCAGCCCGAAACAACCTGTCACCATCATGTTGCCGTGCGGGTTAATCATGTGGTAGCCGAGTTTTTGTGCCAAGGAGCGCCTGGGGCCTGTAATCCCCGTAAACCCAAAACCCTCCGGCGTATCCGGCGCTATATAACAGCCGTGCCCCCGATCTTCGAACACTTCCTCATGTGTCAGTTCTTTGCGGCGTAGTTTTTCAATCAACATTAAAAGCTTTTCGGGATTTAATAAGCGTGTGTGATGTTCAAATAAACCATAGATCCTTTCCCCCTTTATTAGGACGGCGAAAGTATGTTGGTTCCCGACATTAACAAGCACGATGTTTTCTTTTTGTTTGCTTTGGACCAACTCATCTTCAAAAGATCCCCAAATAGCAGCTGCACAGGTGTCCATGATCAGAGCATGGGGAACAGTTTTTTTAAGAGCTTTCATTCTGGTCAGATATTCCGGGGGATTTACATAGGCAAGATCGGTAATATTTCCTCCATCTTGAATAAATTTTTTCCAGTGCTGAAAGCGAAAATGACGATCGCTTACCCCGGGTGAATGACCATGGTCCTGAATGGCAACAGCCAATTCCTGAGGCAGATCGACATGGTACAAAGCCAGGGTTTTTCTATACATTTCCAGATCGATATCCTTTGTTTCTATAACTTTGTATCCTTGGGGGGGTGACCCTTTTATTTGAATGCCGTCTTTTTCTACTTTTTCCAGGTCATCGTCTATGGTTTTGGCAGCTTCTTCCGTGGCGGTTACCGGAAGGCCGGCTTTCAAATGATTGTATATGGCCCTAACAGATCTGCCGCCGCCCATGATTGTGCCTGTAAGATGCAATCCTTTTTGTTTTGCAGTTACTTTTTTTATTTTCTCGGCAATAATAGCGGTAGGGGAAGGAAGTACCATTTGTATAAAATTTTCCGGGCTCTCTCCTTCTTCATAGATTACTATGTCCTGGGTACCGCCTCCAATATCAATAGCCAGTATTTTCCTGGGTTGTTTGTCCTGCAATGATTTTTGCCCCCTTTTTCTAATGAACTTGTTCAATTCCATATGAATTATGCGTTCATAATAATTACAGGTTGTATTTTTGCCGCAGTAAAGCGGATATTTTGTCAAGAGATCGGAAGGCTTCTTCCACCGTCTTGGTGCCATCGGTGTTAATCAAACAACAGCGTGCTGGTGCGAGCCAGGCCCGATCCAAAATCATTTCCATATCAACACCCCTGGAATCCAGATAACGCCAATATTCCTCTAATTTAGCCGTTAGATAACGAACGCCGGCAGTATCCAACTCTTCAGTCAGGGTGGGCACAATTCCCCAGGAAATAATGGCACCCCTTTTTAGGAAAGCTTTAATTTCATCAACATAACGGGTAAAAATATGCCCATTGCCGAAAATATCCACGGATAGAATATCGAGATCAAGTCCACTTAACAAAAAAGACCAGTCAGGGTTGCCGCAGAGATGCACGCTGCGGGGCCCGTCCAGCATATCCAGGAAAGCTTGGAAATCCCTATGTGCTCTTTCGCTGGAATAACCGGTAAAGGAACCAAACAAAAACTGCAAGCCCGGTTCATCAACCCAGACGAAGGAACGGGGGTGTACCTCTTGTAGCTGTTGGTACTGCCTGTTTACCTTGCGTGCAATAAAGTCAAACAAAAACAAGCGTAAATCATCATTGTAGATAATTGGCCTTAAATTTTCATCCGCAATTTTTAACCCGTAGCTGATCGGACCTATACTTTGCCCGCGTATCAACTCATACTTGCTTAGGTCCTTCTGCAAAAAACTATCTAAAGCTACAGCATATTGTCCGGACAGTTTAAAGGTATTTTCATCTTCACTGTGCATGGCATAATCGGGCAACTGTTGGTAAAAACTTGCTGTATCCAGGGCAATTTTTCTATTTTCCAGATCTAATTGGATGCCGGGGAAGTTTTCACTTACTTGCACATACATGTCCTCAAAAAAACTATACCGGGGCAGCTGTGGCCAAAAAGCTATATCCACCGACAAAGAAACCTGTAGCGCCTCTTCCATATTTTCATGAGGCATGATACCCATGGCAGTCGTCAAACAATTACCCGGCATTCTAGTCATTGTTCTTCCTCCTTTATAATGCTAGGGATTTGTTTTTGCTCCAACCCCTTTGCTCCTAGAATGTTCCTGATAGATTTTATACACTGTAGCCGCCATTACGGAGGCTATCAGCGGGGGGAAATCTTTAAGCGTAAGGTCAACGTTGGCTCCAATAAAAGATCCGCCAAGGCGACCGGACAGCTTCGAAAGATCAGCGGATACCCTGACACGGCAGCTAAATCCCAGCACGGGGCCCCCTACTCTTCCTATGATTATCCCCGCGGTTTCTTTCAGCGAAATGTCATTTCCGATTGTTTTGCCGCCCAGACGGCCATAGGCACGGTTTTTTTCAAACGCAATGTTCAAATCTTTGCCTAAAACATCTCCACCGATCCGGCCCCACAAGTGATCCTTTTCCGGTGAAAGCCAAAGGTTGATGTCATTTCCCACAACCGCTCCTCCCAAACGGCCATGAATACGATCTTCTTCAAGAATGCATTCCAGGGAATACCCTCCCAATGATCCTCCAATTCTGCCAAAAACTTTACCCATCAGCTTTCTCCTTTTTAATGGTTAAAATCAGGCACAAAGGAAAATATTGCAGCCAAAACGGAGAGCAGGGCCCCGAAAAGGTAGGCGTATTTCAGGCCACCAAGGAAGGATACTGCATCCGCTCCGCTTAGGTAATCCAAGGCCATGCTGGCCGGCGGTACCAGGGAATAAAGAATTAGTCCGGCTGCGGCAATTCCTACGGCCATTCCCGTATTTCGCGCTGTGCTTAAAATGCCGGAAGCAACTCCCAAATAGGGGCGAGGCGAGCTGCCCATAACGGCGCTGTTGTTAGGGGATTGAAATATTCCGGTACCCAGGCCAAAAAAAGCCAGGCGCCATCCCACGGTCAAGGGGGTTGCTTCTACAGGTAAAAAGGACATTGTCACTAGGGCTGCAGCGCACAGTGAGGCCCCAGCAACGGCCAATCCCCTAGTGCCCAAGCGATCAGAGGCAGCACCGCTAAATGGTGCTACTGCCATCACTGCCAGGGGAAAGCAAGTCATAAGGAAACCGATTTTATCCGGGGAAAAATGGATAACCCGTTGTAGGTAAAAGGGTGTAAGGAAAACCATAATGTACTGTGAAGAGAAATTAAGCAGGGAACTGATAGTACCCAGTGCAAAAGTGCGGTTTTTAAAAAGTGCCAGGTTAACCATAGGTTGAGGTGCATGTGTTTCGATATAAAAGAAACAGATCCCGGCTATAACAGCTATTGTTATGGCCGTAACGGTAATAAACCCCATCCCCGCTGTTTGCACCTGGTTGATAAAAAAAAGGAAGGAAAAAAGACATACAAAGGCAGATACAGCACCGGCAGTGTCAATGCGGCCCGGCTGTCCTTTTAAATCGGGGATGATCTTTATAGCCCAAAGTAATGCGACAATGCCGATAGGAATATTGATCAAAAAAATCAGGCGCCAGGACCATAACGAAGTGAGCAACCCACCCAGGGTGGGGCCAAGAGCCAACCCCGCGGAGATGCTAATCGCGTTGATGCCCAAAGCTCGGCCACGTTCCTGTGGTTTAAAGACAGCGGTGAGGATGGCAAAAGGAACAGACATCATCATACCGGCGCCAATTCCTTGCACGGCACGAAAAACTATCAGCCAGTGGATAGTAGGTGATAAACCGCAGAGGCCGGAGGTAATGGTAAAACAAGCCAGCCCCGCAAGATAGACCCGTTTATAGCCAAAAATATCTCCCAGGCGGCCATAAAACAGAAGTAGGCTGCTGATCGTGAGCAGATAAATCAGCGGAACCCACTGCGCCGTTGCAATTGAAGTGCCAAAAAATCCGGTAATAGTCGGCAAAATGACATTGACGATGCTGGCATCTATGGGGCCCATGATTCCCCCTAGCATGACAGCGGCAAGTACCATATATCGCCGTGCGGTAACAGAGGATGTTTCCGTTGACTGTGAAGGCATATCATTTATTCGCTCCTTCCCGAGCAGTTTCGACAAACCAAAACTTTTTCCGCGTTGATAAAAAAATGTTTAAAATATCCCGAAAACTTTTAAAGGTTACTCTGTCATTTTATGGGCTCTTCAATTTCCGGCGAAAAATATTTTATTGTTTATCGGTATTATACTATGAAATTTCGGGCTTTGGCAATTGAGCTTTGACTAAATCTGATCTGTAAACAGTGTCGAATAAATGTCAATTTCGGAAGGTAATAAGTGCCTTGGCGTTGAAAAAAGATAAAGACGTTGCAAATATTTGCTTTCCTAGATTGGAAGGAGGATTTTTAGCAGTGGACTCTTTTGAAAATTTGTTCAAACCTTTACAAATCGGACAACTGCAGGTGGAAAACAGGATCATGATGGCTGCTATAGGGACAAACTTTTGTACCCCCGAAGGCGAGGTTACCGAACGCCTGAAGGCTTTTTTTAAGGCGAGGGCCAAGGGGGGGACGGGTCTTATTATTACGGAAGGAGCCTATGTTTCCCAAAACGGAAAAGAATGCCCGCACCAATTGGGGATACATAATGACGAGCTTCTTCCGGGATTAAAAGAGCTGGCCGATGAGATTCATGAAGAAGGAGCTAAAGTATTTATACAGCTTTTTCATGCCGGTCGCCAGACCCTTTCTGTTTTAACCGGCCAGGATATCGTGGCCCCTTCACCTATACCCTGTATGACGATGCAGGAAACGCCCCGCCAACTAACGGAGACTGAAATAGCACAGTTGGCGGATGCTTTTGGTCAGGCAGCGAGGCGGGCCAAAGAAGCCGGTTTTGACGGAGTGGAGCTTTTAGCCGGCCATGGACAACTCATAAACCAATTTTTATCCCCATATACCAACAAAAGAGAAGATGAATACGGCGGCAGCCTGGAAAATAGGATGCGCTTTCCCTTGATGGTTCTTTCTAAAATAAGAAAAGCTGTGGGAAAAGATTATCCTGTATCCTGCCGCATAAGTGCCCGGGAATTTGTAGAAGGTGGACTGGATCTTCCAGAATCCATAATTTTTGCCCGGCGGCTTATAGAAGAAGGCATAGAGCTGCTAAGTGTTTCCGGGGCCATCTATGAATCCGGCCCCATGATGGTTCCTACCATGCTCCTTCCCCAAAACTTCCATGTGGAAGATGCCTGGGAAATAAAAAAGGCTCTGGAAGGACGTGTTCCCATAGCGGCAACCGGCCGCATAAAAGATCCTTTTGAAGCGGAAAAAGTGCTAACGGAAGGTAAAGCTGATCTCGTGGCCCTGGGACGGCCCTTGCTGGCTGATCCGGAATTTCCCCACAAGGTTAAAGAAGGTAAAATAGACGAGATTAGAAAATGTATAAGTTGTAACCAGGGCTGCATGGATCGCCTGCTCATGCAAAAGGATATCACTTGCCTGGGCAATCCGCTTTGTGGGTACGAAGGCGATTACGAAATGAAAGAAGCGGTTGTAAAGAAAAAAGTTATGGTTATAGGAGGCGGGCCTGCAGGGATGGAGGCAGCACGTTGCGCATCCTTGCGCGGGCATGAGGTTTTGCTGTACGAACGTGAAAACAGGTTGGGGGGAACTATGTCTTTAGCTGCGGTGCCTCCTGGCAAAAAAGAGGTAGAAGATCTAATAAAATTTTTAAGCATTCAATTACAAAAGCTGCCTGTGAAGATCATGACCGGCCACGAGGCTGATCTGCAAACTGTAGAAGAAGTCGCCCCTGATGCGGTGATTCTGGCTACGGGCAGCAAACCGCTTCTGCCAAAAGTGCCCGGCATAGAACAAAAAAACGTAGTTTTGGCGGAAGATGTCCTATCCGAAAAAACGCAGCTTGGTGAAAAAGTACTGGTTGTAGGCGGTGGCCTTGTCGGTTGCGAAACCGCATATTTTGCTGCCAAAAAGGGGAAAGAAGTTATTTTGGTGGAAATGCTTGCCGAAATAGGAACCGATATTGGCATTTTTTACAAAATATTACTTATGGCGGAGATGCAAAAGAAGGGCATTGAATTTTACCCGAAAACCACCCTTAAAGAAATAAAAGAAGAAGCGGTGATTACCGAACATGATGGAGAAAAAAAAGAATTTAGAAACATTGATACGGTAGTTATTGCTGCCGGTTATGAATCCAACAATGATTTATTTGCCCGGCTTAGCGGAAAATATGAAGTTTTTTCTGTTGGCGATTGCAAGGAAGTACGTAAAATATTGGAGGCTATTCATGAAGGCTTTGACTGTGCTTACCGGCTTTAGCCTTTTTAAAACTTTAACAACGATCTTTTAATGGTTCGGGAACCCTGTCTTGCCTTCTACCGTCTAAAGGGTAAACATTAATTACAGGAGGGTTTTTCATGAAACGGAAAAATATAACAATAGTGCTTGTGGGGTTGATGTTCTTATCGGTAGCGTTTTTGCCGGTACTAGCCATTCCCACTGTTGCTGAAGCGAACTCTGGCGAGGGTTATGGTATTATCAGCGTCTATGGAGAGGCAGAGATAACAGCGCAGCCGGATTTGGCCCGGGTAATGCTGGCGGTGGAAACGACACACGAACTAGCCCAAAAAGCGGCAGAAGAAAATGCCCGTTTAACAAACACAGTGATAGAAGCGTTGGCTAAAACAGGTCTTGAGGAAAAACAGATCAAAACAAGCGGTTACCGTCTATATAGTTTTTCTGAGCCGGTCGATCCGCGCCAAGAGGAAAAATATATTACCAAATACAGGGCATATAATGAACTAAACATAAACCTTTACGATTTAGATGGGGTGGGAAATGTAATTGATGTAGCTGTTAAGGCCGGAGCCAACAGGGTGCTAGGCGTTCTTTTTGAAATAAAAGATGCCGAAAGTTTGAAGTTGCAGGCTTTGCAAAATGCTACAACCCAGGCCAAAACAAAAGCGGAAGCGATCGCCTCCAGTGCGGGGGTGACGATTAAAGGCATCAAAGTCATACAAGAAGAAATGACCGGCTATTCCCCCTATCGTGCCACCATGGACATGGCCGCCTTCAACGAAGGAGCAAAAGGAATGGCTCCTACACCAATCCTTCCGGACGATGTTGAAATAACGGCCCGGATTAAAGCAGAGTACTATTTTTAATATAAATGATCCTTAAATAAAATTACATTCCAACCTTTTTTTTAAAAAATCAAAGTGATTCCAATGATATGGTGAATTTGAAAAAAAATCCGAAGAGATGCCCCCGGCTTTGATGCCAGGGGCCTTTTTTAAAAATGAACGGGGCTTTAGAATAGCCGGAGCAAAAAAAGCAAACATTTTTGTAGCACATAATGAAATATTGTGATACAATTAACATTGTTAGAAATCTTTTAATAGGTCTCCTATGCCAAAGAATGCTAATGGTGAAAATATTGCCAAGCATTTTGAAGAGGGAGGTGGCTTTTGGTTAAAAATTTTTAGTGGAAAACAAAAGTGAAAATATTACCTGCAGTTTTCAACTTTAATGGTTTGAATGGTTGAAATATTGTATTTGTTTGTTCAGGGTAACAACGATTATTAAAAATGTGGAAAGGGGAAAAAAGGAATGAAAAAAAGAAGAGTGATTGATTTTCATGCACATGTTGGTGATATCTTTCATGAAAACAAAAACATAACTTTTAAGACCAACGTAAAAAAATACGAGTACATGGACCCTTTTGCCGATTTGGAGGAATCTGGTTTTGATAGGCCTGTAATAGTGCAGGATGAAAAGCAACATGCGGTTTTAATAGAAGCAGGACAATATAAGGTTTGGGAATCCACATTGGCCAAGTTATCAAAAGATATTGATGAATCCCAACTTGATTATGTATGCCTATTACCTATTCTCCCCAATACTACCTTTGAAGAGTATCTTGCCGCATCCATGTTGGATAAAAGAATAATTCCTTTTACCTGTGCTGATTTTACACTTCCGATAGAGGAAATGGTTGCAAAATTGAAAAAAGATATTGGAAGGGGAGCAAAAGGGCTAAAAATTCATCCGGTTTTACAAAATACCAGCTTGAGTGACCCCAGGGTTCATGCAGCAGTTGAGGTGTTTGGAGAAGCTGGACTTCCTGTTACGCCCCATTGTGGTGTAAATGAATATTACACTCCTGATAAACCTTATGAAACCAATGCAGAATACGGTGATGTCAAATATGTTATAGAATTGTTTCATGAATACCCGGACTATATCATCGTGGCAGCCCACGGGGGAGGAACCACGGGAGGGGAAATGGAGATCCTGGCCGAAGAAACCAAGGGGTTAAAAAACGTTTATACCGACACCAGCATTAGAAATGCAGAATATATGTATAAGGCAGTGGAACTGTTCGGGGAAGACAGGGTGATGTTTGCAACTGACTATCCTTTCTTTTCATTTAAACATTCCTTGGAACAATGTGAAAAAGCTTTTGCAAGTGAACCGGAGGTATTGGATAAGGTATTATTTAAAAACTCTGCGCGTCTTTTGCATCTTTATGATGGTTAATCGGGACAGAGAGATGAAATAATTATATTACTATTTACTGGTAGGTAAGCGAAAAGGGGTCCTTTTAGGGGGCTCCTTTTATTTCGTGCATTAGGGACGGTTTTCCAGTGCACTATATGCACCAAAAATAGAAGCAAAATATGGTCTGACATTGCAGGGGCCGGTTTTCATGCCTCCCCGCAAGCGATGCATTATTTTATATTATGTGAGATAGCCAGTTGAAAGACTTGTATGAAAATACCTGTTTTATCTAAACTGCTTAAATCCCAGGCGGGGTTTTTAGAACAGTTTTTGGCTAAATGCCAAAAATTTTTCTTCTATCCTGCCCCGCCGGGGATTGTGGCAGTTTGTTGTCGACCGTTTCAGTTATCCAGTTCGCCCAGATATTTGTTTACCATTTCGATGGCACAAAATTCGCCACACATGGAGCAGACCTCTTGTTCCACGGGATTAAGATCCCGGCGAATTTCCCTGGCTTTTTGGGGATTTAAGGCCAGATTCATTTGTTCGTTCCAGTCCAGATCGCGCCTGGCTACGGCCATGGCGCTATCTTTTTCCTTGATGTAGGGGGAACCTTTGACTATATCAGCTGCATGGGCGGCAACCCGGGAAGCCATAATTCCTTCCCGCACATCATCAATCGTGGGAAGCCCCAGATGTTCAGCAGGGGTTACATAACAGAGAAAATCTGCTCCAGCCACGGCTGCTGCCGTCCCGCCGATTGCTGCAGCAATATGATCATAACCGGCAGCAATATCGGTAACCAGAGGTCCCAAAACATAAAAGGGAGCATCATGGCAAAGCCTTTTTTGGAGTACAACGTTGGCTGCAATCTGGTCAAAGGGAACATGCCCGGGACCTTCCACCATGACTTGAACCCCGGCTGCGCGGGATCTCTCGACAAGTTCTCCCAGAACCATCAACTCTTCGATCTGGGCATCATCGGTTGCATCATCGAGGCAGCCGGGCCTTAGCCCATCGCCCAAACTTAATGTAACATCATAGGATAAACAAATTTCCAAAAGCCGATCGAACTGCTCGTACAAAGGATTTTCTTTTTGGTTATGCAGTATCCAACCAGCCATCATTGAACCTCCCCGGCTGACAATTCCCAGTACACGGGGTTTGTTTTTTAACTTTTCAACTATGCGCTGTGTTACGCCACAATGCACCGTAACAAAATCGACTCCCTGTTTGGCCTGGCTGGCAATAACAGCAAAAAGATCATCGGGATCCATTTCCACCACTGCGCCATGTGTTTCCCGGGCCTTTACTGCGGCTTCATAAATAGGAACTGTCCCTACCGGTACGGGGGAATGGGCTATTATTTTTTGGCGGCAGGTTTGAATTTCTCCGCCGGTGCTTAGGTCCATAACAGCATCCACCTTGCAGGCTAAAGAAACCTTTAGTTTTTCTATTTCATTTTCCCAATCGGGAAAGGTTGGCGATGTTCCCAGGTTTGCATTGACCTTGGTTCTCAATCCCCGGCCAATCCCGATGGGATTTAAATTTTGATGGTTCTTATTGGCAGGGATAACCACTAAACCTTTGGCAAGCAAATCCTTTATTTTTTCCGCCTCCAGTTTTTCCTGGAGTGCAACTTGTTGCATTTCAGGTGTTATTTCTCCTGAACGTGCTCTTATTAATTGAGTCATTACCATACCCTCCTCGATACTATACAACCCAAATATATTCTACACTTAAAAAAGCCTGATCCTGGTTCAATTGAGACAGGCACAGGTGCCCGGTTAAAATGGGCCCCTGTCCCAGGCATGGCGTATGCTATTTGTTTTTAAGAAGAATATCAATTTTACGGGCTGCTTCTTTTCCAGAAAGTAACATACCGCCAAAGATAGGCCCCATGCGGTGACCGCCAAATACGGCAGTAGCAGACATTCCTGCTACAAAAAGACCCGGGTAAACCTCTTTAGTATGTTCCACTATAAAATTTTCTCCCGATTCCGCCCACATGGTGCGTTCACCCATAATTTCTCCTGTTTTAGAGGATAGTTTTCCTTTTAAATTATTTTGTACATAGCTTGCTACTTGGGAATCGTGGCCGGTGGCATCAATAACATATGAAGCTTCAACGGTTATCGGATCGATGTGCAGTCCTGTCATATGGGTGGTAGTCCAGTTAAGGACCAGGCCTGTTACCCTGTTGCCGCCTTCGGTAAGAACATCTTCAGCTGACATAAGGTTAAATATTTTTGCCCCGGCGCGGATCGTTTCAGCTCCCATAGCAGTAACTGCCAGAACCGAATCTGCCGAATAGTAGCCGTCATCATGGCCGCGGTATTTGATCCCAAATTCCTCGAATAATGCTTTTGCTTTTTCCTGGAATACGATGGCGTTAAACATGATCCCGCCACCCCACATACCTCCACCAATGCTAAGATTTTTTTCAAAAATAGCTACCTTGTGCCCACTTTTGGCCAAATAATAAGCTGCAGCCAAACCGGCCGGCCCCGCGCCGACGATAGCAACGTCTGACTTTAAGTATGAATCTAATTCTTCCAGGTATCTGTTGATAATAATTTTGGAAATTTGTGTATCCTTTAACATTTTTTATACCTCCCCAACATTTTTTGTGGCGCTGATAGATCCTTTGATCTAGTAATATACAAAAACAATTTAGTAATACAAAACGGGCCGCTGCGGGCCCGCTTTGTTGTGTAAGCAGATTAAGCTTTACAAACATTCCTACGCTGGTATTACCCAGACAGACCGTGATACCGGCCCGCAAAACAGGTTCAAAGGGTTTAAGAACTTCATGGCGTTCTTCTCTCAGCCCCCGCTCGGGAGCACCCCCTGTAATATTCTATTTTATTGCATTATATATGATAGGTTTCGTTTTGGCAAGAAATAGGCCGTAATTTTTAAAAAGAACGTCTTTTTAGCTTCAAAGCACTGTTGTTAGGCGATCCACATATAGGACTTAACAATGGCTTTAAAACCGTTGTTCATCAGGGCATGATAGACCAGTTCTCTTATTCATATGCAAAGGGTCATTCTGTTGTCTTCGGTCAGCTATTAAGAAACCTGTTCGTTATACCTGTATCCTATATATTAATATTATTACAGCGGTGATCAAGTCTAAATTGCCAGCCCGGCAGCCACGTAAAAATGAAAATTATCGGCAGTTTGATTCTAATTTGTTTTTAGCACAGCGGTAAAGGCTTCCTGGGGAATTTCCACACGGCCTACCTGCTTCATCCTTTTTTTACCTTCTTTTTGTTTTTCCAGCAGCTTCCTTTTACGCGTTACATCTCCGCCATAAAGTTTTTCGGTAACGTTTTTGCGCAGGGCCTTCACGGTTTCCCGGGCAATGACTTTGTTTTCTATAGCAGCTTGTATGGGTACGTCAAACAGCTGCCGGGGAATAATTTTTCTTAGTTTTTCTACCATATCCCTGCCCCGCTGATAGGCCCTGTCCCGGTGAATTATGAAAGAAAGAGCATCTATTTTTTCAGCGTTTACAAGTATATCTACCAGTACCAAATCGGATCCTTCATAACCGTACAAGGTGTAATCAAGGGAAGCATAACCGCGGGTTCGGGATTTTAAAGCATCAAAAAAATCATAGATGATTTCTGCCAAAGGGAGGAGGTAGGACAGCTTTACCCGCCCGGATTCCAAATACTCCATGTTGATAAACTCCCCTCTTTTTTCTTGGCAAAGTTCCATGACGGGTCCCACATAATCGTCAGGCAAAAAGATTGAAGCTTCTACATAGGGCTCCTCTATCGCAACCCTTTCTTCCAGCGGCGGCAGCAGGGATGGGTTGTCCAGTTTTACCACGCTGCCGTCTTTTTTATAAACCTTGTAGATTACACTGGGCGCGGAAATAATCAGGTCCAAACCGTATTCCCTTTCCAACCTCTCTTTGACAATATCCATGTGCAAAAGCCCCAGAAAGCCACAGCGAAAACCAAGCCCCAAAGCCGTGGATTTTTCCGGTTCATACACAAGTGAGGAATCGTTGAGCTTAAGCTTTTCGATAGCTTCTCTAAGTGTTACAAAGTCATTGTTGTCTTGGGGAAAAAGCCCGCAAAAGACCATAGGTGTTACTTGACGATAGCCGGGTAAAGGCTTTGCCGAAGGATTGTCTTCTTGGGTGATTGTATCGCCGACGCGGGCGTCTTCAACGTTTTTTATGGAGGCGATTAGATACCCCACCTCACCAGCGGCCAAACCGTTGGTAGGTTCCATATCCGGGCGAAAGATGCCTGTTTCTATTACTTCAAAAACATTTCCGGTATGCATAAGTTTTATTTTTTCACCTATACGGATACGGCCTTCTACGATCCGGATATAAGCTATAACACCGCGGTAGGCATCGTAATGAGAGTCAAAAATTAAAGCCTTCAAGGGTGTATCGGGGCTACTCGGATCGGGAGCGGGCACTTTTTCAACGACAGCCTCCAGAACTGCTTCAATCCCCAGGCCTTCTTTGGCAGAAATTAAAAGTGTTTCCTGTGCATTTATGCCGGGGATTTCGGCAATTTCATTTTTTATTCTTTTCGGATCGGCGTTTTCGAGATCAATTTTGTTGATAACCGGTATGATCTTCAGATTTTGTTCCAGGGCAAGGTAGGTGTTGGCCAGAGTTTGGGCTTCTATTCCCTGAACGGCATCAACGATCAAAATGGCGCCTTCGCAGGCCGCCAGGCTGCGGGATACTTCATAGCTGAAATCAACATGGCCCGGAGTATCTATTAAGTTAAGGATATACTTTTCCCCGTTTTTGGCCTCATATTTCAGCCTCACAGCTTGCAGCTTTATGGTAATGCCCCGTTCTCTTTCCAAATCCATTTGATCGAGCACTTGCTCTTTCATTTGTCGGGCAGACAGTGTTCCTGTTACCTCCAGGAGGCGATCCGCCAGGGTGGATTTCCCGTGATCGATATGAGCAATGATGCAAAAGTTTCTTATGTTTTGTGGTTTCACCTTGACCTCCAAATTGCAATTTGATAATCATACAAATATAGTAACTGCCTTGGGCAGATGCAAACGATCCTAAGTATATGCGCAAAACTGAATGATCATCAAAATTATATCATCTAGGGCGAACAATGGCAATAAGCGGGTTTGCTGCATTGGCTTACAGTAAAAAACGGAGGATCGATGACAGAGGCATTCGAATTTAAGAATAGAGAGGCGGAAAATTCTTTTTCACGGATTTTTTAGGGATCTCCTGTCAGTCTTTTTGCAACCATTTGCAGTTGGAGATTTTTTCTTATGGGTTTCAACGGCTTTCAACTTAAAACTGCAGGCCGGGGGTGCTGCAGGCAGAGCATGGCCAGTTCTTCTACATTTGCCGTTCCGGCGCACATCACACTGTCAGCACCGCCCCAGTAAAGTTTGAGAGTACCATCTTCTTCGGCTACAGCCCCACATGTAAAAACTACGTTATGCACATAGCCGGTAATCTCCCAGGGATCTTCCGGCTGCAAGATCCAGTCATCTGCAATTCCTAAAAGTTTGGCAGGATCTTCCAGATCGTGGAGGGCAGCGCCTAACCTGTAGATCGCGCCATCCATGGTGGAAAAGACCCCGTGGTAGATATGCAGCCAGCCCCAGCGGGTTTTTAGCGGAGTGGCTCCGGGCCCTATTTTCATTTCATCCCAGTGGTAGGGCAAAGGTTTCATCAGCAGGCGGGCATTTCCCCAGTGGATCAGATCCGGGGAATAAGAGATCCAGACAGACCAGGGCGAAATCTCCGAATGCGGTCTTTCCAGCCGTACAAAACGTCCGCCGAAACGTTCCGGGAAGATGACGATATTGCGATAATCCGCGGCAGTAATAAGGGCAATGCGTTTGACCTGCCCAAAACCCTTTGTTTTGGCCAGGGCCACTCTTACTCCATGTCTGGAGTAGGCGCTGTAAGTCAGCAAATATTCTCCCTCCAGGGGGCAGATGCGCATATCTTCCACCCCAAATTCTTCATACAAAGCAAAGGGTCCTTCTTTGGCCGGCTCCAGGAACGGCTCCGGATGCACGGTAAAATTAAAACCGTCCTCACTGTCGGCCCGTCCGATGATCGACCTTCCGTTATAGCGATGCGAACGGAAAAGCATGATGTAGCGGCCTTTGTGTTTTACTACGCCGGCGTTATGCACTGTTGCCACAGGGTAGGGTACGTCTTTCTTGGTCAAGATCGGATTGCCGGGGTATCTTTTTACAAGGGGCGTTTTCATTTTTTAACCTCCAGGTTTCCAAAAAGTATGCTCTACAGCAAATGCTACCATAAGGGGTGCTTCCAGGCAAGAATTCCTAAACCCTAAAATGTTTTTCCAGCTGCTTGCCCGGGGTAAATCTGAAAAAAAGTTGCCCCCTTTCCCAAATTGTGGTATGATCTCTGCTAATAAATATTGTAGAATTAACCAGGCGATACCTGGCGATATTTCCCTGCAGTCTCCTAAGGAACTTTATTACTACAGGCTTTTCCAGGAACATTTCCCTTCGGGGTACGAGGGGCTTACTAACCGTTGGGATCCTTTTAAATAAAAAGATGAATACCAAAAGATATATTTCTATGTTAGGTAAAAATACTATAACAGGGGGCCTAAAACTATAAATATGTACAGTGCGGCCCGAAAACTTGCCCGCTATTAAGTAATGGGGCTGGATGGGAGGAATAAATGATGAAGTGCACCGTCATCTTTCAACCTTCGGGACGGCGCGGGATTGTAGATACGGAAATGACCCTTCTTGCTGCAGCCAGGGAATTTGGTGCAGATATTGAATCGCCCTGCGGGGGGGCGGGAATATGCGGCAAGTGTAAGGTAAGGGTTGAGGAAGGCAGTTTCCAAAGACTTGGTATCGAATCGAAGACAGATCATCTTTCACCGGCTACTGAAGAAGAAATAGAAAAACTCGGGGAAAAGGAAATAAGTAAAAATTACCGCCTGGCCTGCTGTGCAGCCATAAAGGGAGATGTTATGGTTTACGTCCCCGAAGAATCCCGCGCCGGCAAACAAATAATCTTGGAAACGGGAAGGGAAAGAGAATTTTTTATCGACCCGGTTGTAAAAAATTACTATCTTGAAATGTGTCCTGCTACGCTGAAAGATCAAAGAGATGACTTCAGACGCATCAAAGATATGCTGGAGCAAAAATACGGTTTTCAAAGGGATATTATTTTAGATTACCCCGTGGTAAAGGATCTTTCCGGGATAATCCGCCGCTCGGGCTGGAAAGTGACCGTTAGTATCTGGAACGAAAAAGAAATCATTAAGGTTTCCCCGGGGTTTGCGGAAAACATCTGGGGGGTTGCTATTGATGTAGGCAGTACTACGCTGGCAGCCTATTTGTGTAACCTGAGAACCGGGGAAACTGTTGCTAAAAAGTCCATGATGAATCCACAGATCGTTTACGGTGAAGATATTCTTTCCCGTATTACTTATTCTATAATGAATGAAGAAGGATTGGCTAAGTTACACAGGGCCATTGTGGAGGCGATCAATTCGCTTTTGGAAGCGCTGGCAGGAGAGGCTGGATTGGTTACCGCGGAGATAGTCGATCTGGTGTTGGTAGGCAATACGGTTATGCACCATATCATGCTTTCGATCGATCCGCAATATGTGGGGCGTTCTCCTTTCGCTCCGGCGTTCAAAGGCGGCATGAATTTTAAAGCCAGGGATCTTGGTTTAAAAATCAACAGTGGTTCTTATGTGCACTGGCTTCCTTTAGAGGCCGGTTTTGTCGGCGCAGATAATGTTGCTGTTCTCATTGCCGAGGAGCCGTACCGGCAGGATGAAAAGATGCTTATAGTTGATATTGGTACCAACGGGGAAATAGTATTTGGTGATAGGGAAAAATTATTTTCCACATCCTGTGCAACCGGGCCGGCGCTGGAAGGTGCACAGATCAAATATGGCATGAGGGCAGCTTTTGGTGCTATTGAAAAGGTAATAATAGATCCGGAGACTAAGGACCCCCGAATAAAAATTATTGGCCGGGAGGGCTGGTTTAAAAAAGGTGATGAACCTCTGGCCAAAGGGATCTGCGGTTCGGCAATAATCGATGTTTGTGCCGAACTGTTTAAAACGGGAATTATAGACAGCACCGGGCGTTTCAACCAACAATCTGCCAGCCCCAGGGTACGCCGTGATGCTGATGGGAAAATGGAATATGTGCTTTGCTATGCAGAAGACACTTCCATTGGTAAAGATATTGTAATTACCCAGGAAGATATTCGTGCTATCCAGCTGGCCAAAGCGGCCCTTTACTGCGGCGCAGAATATTTGTTGGAAAAATTTGGTGCGACCAGCCCGGACAGGATTGTTTTTGCCGGGGCCTTTGGCAGCTATATCAACAAAGAAAGTGCCATGGTGATCGGGATGGTTCCTGACTGCAGTTTGAAAAAGGTTCAGGCGGTGGGCAATGCGGCCGGTGACGGGGCTAAACTGGCGCTTTTGAGCATGAAAAAACGCAGGGAAGCGGAAGGGGTAGCCCAAAAAGTTGGATTCGTGGAAATGGCAAGTGAGCCCGATTTCCAGATTCGTTTTGCCGAAGCTTTGGCATTTCCACATAAAAAACATAAATTTCCCAGTGTTGACTATCTCTTGGATCGAGCAGGGGAAAAGGACGGCGACTAATATATGGATTTAGCCGATGATCCACTGGGTATATTTCATTACATCTTCTTGGGAAATGATGCCCACCAATCTTTTTTCTTCATTTACCACCGGAAGGCCGCTAAAAATATTATCATCCAGGATTCTCACCAGCTCTTTAAGCGATGTATCATGGTTTACGCTAACGACCGGAGAGGTCATGACTTTTTTAGCTAAAATATTTTTCATGGCTTTTTGCACCACCCATACGATAAAGGACTATTCATTAGTATAACATGTAGCTGTACACATAAGTAAGCATATGTAATCATTATCGTAGTTGCACTTTCGGTACCCGGATTTTTTCAGCCACGGCCAAGTATGCGGCGGTAAACTTTTAGATAGTCTTCAACCATCCTCTCCGTGGAAAAGCGCTCCTCCACGTTTTGGCGGCATCCACGGCGATCAATATCCTTTATATTTCCTACAGCAGCAACAGCTTCATCGATGTTGGAAACGAGCAGCCCATTTACACCATTTTCAATGATCTCAGGCATGCTGCCGCGGGGAAAGGCGATTACCGGTGTTCCGCAGGCCATGGATTCTACTACGGAAAGTCCGAAAGGCTCGTTAAAATTAATAGGATGAAGCAAGGCATAAGCCCTTCCTAAAACCTTGTCGCGCTCTTCAGGTCCTACGCTTCCAATGTATTGTATTTTTTTGCCGTCTACGAAAGGTTCTATTTCTTGTTCGTAGTAGGCGTTATCCTGGATAATTCCAGCCATGACTAGCTTCATGTTTGTACGGCGGGCAATTTCAATTGCTTCTTTTGCGCCTTTATCGTGGTGGATTCTGCCAAAAAAGAGCAGGTATTCCCCCGGTTCGAAGCGTAAAGTAAAGTTTTCAAGGTCTATGCCATGGTAGACGGTAGCAATATAATCCAGTTCCGGCGAGCGATCAGCATCGCTTATGGAAACGTAAAAAGTGCGCTTGTTGTACTTCCGGTATACCGGCAAAATGCGGGGGGAAGAAAAACCGTGGATGGTGGTAACGACCGGCGTATCGACAAGTCCGCTGTAGCTTAGCGGCAAGAAGTCAAAATTGTTGTGGATAAGATCGAAATCTTTAGCCGCTTCAAAAACTTCGGCAATGTGCAGGCATTCCCAGACTTTGGGATCCAGACTACGATCTTCTTCATAGCCGCTGGGGCTGACAGCCCTAAGCTTTCCTTTTGTTTGAGAATCAGCTGTGGCAAAAAGGGTTACATCGGTTCCCTTTTCCACCAGCCCTTCGGTGAGCAGGGAGGTAACCCTTTCCCAGGGCCCGTAGTGACGAGGAGGTGTTCTCCAGGCAATGGGTCCGAGCATGGCAATTCGCATTTGTATTCTCCTTAAAATAAAATATGCACTTGGATAAACATTACCATAAGTGGCGTTTACTGGCAAGAATAGCAAAACCCAAACCTGGGTTTCTAGTTAAATCGTTTTCGAAATTTGATAGCAAATGGCAGGGAATATGTTGGGGTTTGACGAATATGAAGATTCGTAGCACAGACAGGATAAGATATTGACAGTGAAACAAAAATAAAAGGAAAGCCAGGCAAAACAAAATAACCATTTCTATGCTGCGGAGGGTAGCCATGAAAAATTTTATAGAAAAAACGATCCGGGATATCCGGGAAACAACCGGTTCTTACGGCAAGGCTGTTTGCGGCTTAAGCGGCGGTGTCGATTCTTCAGTTGCGGCGATGCTGGTGCACAAGGCGATCGGCTCAAGATTGACCTGTATTTTTGTAGACAACGGGTTGATGCGCAAAGGAGAAAAAGAACAGATCCTTTCCATTTTTCGGGATAAGTTTGCTATGAAGATTATCGCTGTAGATGCCGAAAAAGAATTTTTAGATCTTCTTAGGGGCGTTGCCGATCCCGAAGAAAAAAGAAAAATAATCGGCAACCTTTTCGTCCGTCTCTTTGAACGTGAGGCAGCAAAAATAGGGGATGTTGATTTTCTTGTCCAAGGCACCCTTCGTTCCGATGTGATCGAAAGCGGCACAGCTGAGGCCGTGGTGGTTAAATCACATCACAATGTGGGAGGGCTTCCGGAAGATATGCAGCTATCGTTGATCGAACCTTTAAAAAAACTTTATAAGGATGAAGCCCGCCAAGTAGGCAGGGAATTGGGATTGCCGGCAGAAATAATCCAAAGACATCCTTTCCCCGGACCGGGTTTGGCCGTGCGCATTCTTGGCGAAGTCACCCCTGAAAAACTTTCCATTCTCAGAGAGGCTGATCACATTATTATAGAAGAAATCAAAAAAGCTGGCCTGTATAATGAGATATGGCAGGTTTTTGCCGTGCTGCCCAACATTTTAAGCGTAGGGGTGAAAGACGGCCGGCGCACCTATGTCCATACCATAGTTTTGCGGGCGGTAGTAAGCCGGGATGGCATGACCGCCGATTGGTATCCCTTGCCTTACGAAGTGCTGGGGGCGATTTCCAATAGGTTGGTAAGCGAAATTCCCGAAATCAACCGTTTTGTTTATGATCTCACCCCTAAACCTCCGGCAACGATTGAGTGGGAATAAATGAAGGTTCGATTTTACCGAAAAACTCCGAGAGTGTAGCGTCAGTCATTAAAAACAAATCATACTAAAAATCCCAAGGGGGGATTCTATGGTTAAGGTAAGCGTTGTTTTGGGTAGTGATTCGGATCTGCCTGTAATGTCACAGTGCTTTCATGCGCTGGAAAAATTTCAACTCCCTTTTGAAGTGCTTATCTCTTCGGCCCATCGTTTACCGGAAGAAACTGCGGATTTTGCCAAAAATGCTGCTGCTAAAGGCATTGATGTGATCATTGCCGGGGCCGGTGGTGCTGCCCATCTTGCCGGGATTATTGCAGCTTTAACCCCGCTGCCGGTTATCGCTGTTCCGCTGTGTAGTTCCCCCCTGCAGGGGGTCGATGCTCTTTTTGCCGCAGTGCAGATGCCCAGAGGTATCCCCGTAGCGACGGTTGCTGTTGACGGTGCCTACAATGCCGGGGTTTTGGCCGCGCAAATCATTGGTATCAAGGATCCGTCGATTAGGAAAAAGATCATTGCCTACAAAGAAGAGCTTGCCACCCGGGTAAAAGCCAAAAATCAACAATTGCAGCAAATTGGCTATGAAGAGGTTTTAAGGATGCGATTAAATGAAAAATAAAAAACCAACCGGGATGCGCTGTAGTAAAATGAAGGAAGCCTGTGGAATATTTGGCATTTTTGCTCCGGGACAGGACTTGCTGCGTTTGACAAACTATGCCTTGTATGCTCTGCAGCATCGTGGACAGGAGAGCGCCGGAATAGCCATAAGCGATGGCCATAACATTCATTTAAAAAAGGAAGCAGGATTGGTTTCCGAAGTCTTTCCCCATTTTAAGAGCCTAAAAAATGTTTCGGCCCTGGCAGCTGTCGGGCATGTTCGCCATTCCATTGCTGGGAAAGACAGCCCGGAAAATGCACAGCCGCTTTTAGTCCGTTACCGTCATGGCAACCTGGCGGTAGCCCACAACGGCAACCTGGTGAATGCCGATGAATTGCGGGGTAATTTGGAAAAGGAAGGCTCTATTTTCCAAACAACGACTGATAGCGAACTTGTTGCCCATCTCATAGCCCGCTATGGCTGTGATGATTTCGAATCTTCCCTTAAGAGTGTTCTGCCGCATCTTCACGGTGCCTTTTCTTTTCTCTTTTTAGCGGAAGATAAACTTGTGGGATTGCGGGATCCTTTCGGAATGAGGCCCCTTTCTTTGGGGCGCTGGGGGGATCGTTATGTGCTGGCCTCGGAAACCTGTGCTTTCGATGCTATTGGAGCGGAAATGTTAAGGGATATCGCTCCCGGGGAAATGATTATTATTACAAAGGAAGGTATTAAAAGCCTTCAAGTTTTGCCTTCACATCGCTCTGCACTTTGCATCTTTGAATTTATATATTTTTCCCGGCCCGACAGCAATATTGGCGGGAAAAATGTTCATTCGGTGCGTAAAAAACTCGGCAATCTGCTGGCTCGCGAACACCCCGTGGAGGCGGATATCGTCACGGGAGTTCCGGATTCCAGCATTACCGCTGCTTCAGGTTTTGCCGAAGAAATGGGCCTTCCCTACGAAATGGGATTGGTCAAAAACCGCTATATCGGACGTACCTTTATCCAGCCCTGGCAGGACAGTCGCAATGTTGGGGTGCAATTGAAGCTAAACCCTGTCAAAAAAGTAGTGGAAGGTAAAAGAATTGTGGTTGTGGACGATTCTATCGTCAGAGGGACGACGAGCAAAAATCTGGTTAATATGTTTTTTAAAGCGGGGGCCAAGGAGGTCCACCTGCGTATCAGTTCTTCACCTATAATTTCACCTTGCTATTACGGCATAGATATGCAGACCCGCGAAGAGCTGGTGGGTTCACGAATGAAAATAGAAGAAATTTGCCGGGAAATTGGAGCCACCTCCTTGAAGTATCTGAGCCCCCAGGGCATGCTAGATGCAGTGGGCCTTCCGCCGGACGGCTTTTGCTTGGCCTGCTTTTCCGGTGAATATCCGGTATAAGGAGTGTTCAGTTGCTGTGGAAAGTTTTGATTATAAAAAAGCAGGAGTTGATATTGACGCCGGCGAGAGGGTGGTTCAGGGGATTAAAGAAATGGTCCGTACCACTTTTCGGCCGGAGGTGCTAACGGATATCGGAGGTTTTGCCGGTTTTTTCCGCCCCGAACTTGGTCATTATAAAGAGCCTGTTTTTGCGGCTGCCACCGATGGCGTGGGTACGAAATTGAAGATTGCTTTTAAGCTGGGAAAGCATGATACGATCGGCATAGATGCTGTGGCCATGTGCGTAAACGATCTGGCAGTGCAAGGCGCTGAACCACTCTTTTTTCTGGATTACCTGGCTGTGGGAAAACTCGATGCCGGAAGTGTCACGGAAATAGTGTCCGGAGTAGTGGAGGGGTGCCGCCGGGCCGGTTGTGCCCTTTTGGGCGGCGAAACGGCGGAAATGCCCGGTTTTTATCCACCGGGGGAATACGATCTGGCGGGCTTTGCCGTGGGCATAGCCGATAGGGAAAAAATCATTACCGGTAAAAACATCACCTCCGGAGATGTCCTCATCGGTATATCCTCCAATGGTCTGCATAGCAACGGTTTTTCCTTGGTCCGAAAAGTTTTGCTGGAACATGCCGGCCTGGACTTGGAAACCTTTTGGCCCCAACTTGGCTGTACTCTTGGCGAAGAACTGTTAAAACCGACTAACATTTATGTTCCCCTGCTTATGTCTTTGTTGCGCCAAAATGAACTTAAAGGAGCAGCCCACATTACCGGGGGCGGCTTGGTGTTAAACCTTCCGCGTATTTTACCTGCAGGACTAAAAGCGCTCATCCGGAAAAAAAACTGGGAAGTGCCACCCATTTTCCCTTTCATTCAAGAACGTGGCCGTATAAAGGAAAAGGAAATGTTCCGTACTTTCAACATGGGAATTGGCCTGGTTTTGGCAGTTGCGCCGGAAATATCTGCTTCGCTGTTGAAACAGTGCGAAGCTAAAGGGGCAAAGGCCTGGGAAATCGGCTCGGTGGTGGAAAAAACAGGTAAGGATTCTGCTTTGGATATCTTATAACCGGGGGTGTAGGTAAAATGAACCTCGCTGTGCTTGCTTCAGGTTATGGGAGCAACCTGCAAGCTATAATTGATGCTGTGGATAAAGGCGAAATAGAGGGCCACATAAAGGTTGTAATCAGCGATGTAAAGGATGCTTATGCTTTACAGAGGGCCAGGCGGCATGGCATTGAGGCCGTCTTTATTGATATAAAAGATTATTCCGGGCGGGAGGCTTACAATGAGGCTATTGCTGCCGTGCTGGAAAAAAGAAAGGTTGAACTTATCGTTCTTGCAGGCTATATGCGCCTCGTTTCACCGCTTATTATTAATAAATTCCGGGGCAGGATAATGAACATACATCCCTCGCTATTGCCATCCTTTCCCGGCCTGGAGGGTATCAAACAGGCTCTGGATTATGGGGTAAAGGTCAGCGGTTGTACCGTTCATTTAGTCGATGAAGGACTGGACACGGGCCCTATTATTTTACAGGAATCCGTTCCTGTTTATGACGATGATACGGTGGAATCTTTACAAAACCGCATTCACAAAGTTGAACACCGTCTTTACCCCCGGGCTATACAACTCTTTATCCAGGGTAAATTAAGCATAGAAGGGAGAAAATGTTTCAGAAATGAAGGCTAAAAAGGCTCTTATCAGCGTGTCTGACAAAACCGGGGTGGTAATTTTTGCTCAGGAACTGGAAGCTATGGGCTGGGAAATAATTTCCACGGGGGGTACAGCAAAAACTTTGAGGGAAGCGGGAATCAAGGTTAAAGATGTAAGCGATCTTACCGGCTTTCCGGAGATTCTCGGGGGGCGTCTGAAAACCCTCCACCCTTTGGTACACGGTGGGATTTTAGGCCGGAGGGATTCTTCGCAACATCTGGAACAGATGCAAAGACATGGCATCGAAGCTATTGACCTTGTTGCTGTCAACCTGTATCCCTTTCCGGAAGTTGTGGCAAGAGATGATGCTACTTTGGAAGAGGCTATCGAAAACATTGATATCGGAGGACCCGCTATGCTGAGATCCTCGGCCAAAAACTATAAAGATGTAATTGTTGTCGTGGAACCGGCCGATTACAGTATGATTATTGAAGAACTGCGCAACCTGGGAGATGTATCCCTTTCTAAACGCTACAACCTTGCTGTGGAGGCTTTTTCACACACTGCCTACTATGATAGTATTATCAGCAACTACCTGCGGGGGCTGAGGGAGGAAAACGATGCGCAATTTCCAATTAGGTTTGCACTGCCTTTTACAAAAATCCAGGACCTGCGTTATGGGGAAAACCCCCACCAAAGGGCTTCATTTTACAGCGATCCTTTGCCGGAAAAAAGTTCTGTAGCCGTTGCCAAACAACTTCAAGGCAAAGAACTTTCTTTCAACAATATCAACGACTTGAACGCGGCCTGGGAACTTCTTAAAGAATTTTCGGAACCGACTGCCGTAGCCGTAAAACATACTAATCCCTGCGGTGTCGGATCTGCTGACAATATCGAGGAGGCCTATCGCAAAGCCTATGATTCTGATCCCGTATCTATTTTCGGAGGAATAGTTGCCTTAAACCGGGAGGTTGACGGGGAAACAGCACGGATGATGGCCAAAATATTTTTAGAGGTGATCGCTGCCCCTTCCTTTTCCAAGGAGGCCCTGGAGGTGCTTTCACAAAAAAAAGATGTGCGCTTGCTGGAGATAGATCTCGATTCTCCGGAAAATCAGGAAAAGGGGCTTGACTTTAAAAAAGTCAGTGGCGGGCTTCTTTTACAGGATGATCTAACAGAAAAATATTTTCCTGATAAATGGCGTAACGTAACCGGCAGGAAAGCAACAAAGCAGGAAGAGGAGGATCTCCTTTTTGCCCTGAAAGTGGTCAAACACGTCAAATCAAATGCAATCGTGATTGCCAAAAGGCGGCAAACTTTGGGCATTGGCGCCGGTCAGATGAGCCGCGTAGGAGCAGTTAAAATTGCCGTTAAACAGGCCGGCGAAAGTGTTAAAGGAAGTGTCATGGCCTCCGATGCTTTTTTTCCTTTTAAAGATGGCGTGGAAGCTGCTGCGGAAGAAGGGGTTACAGCCGTCATTCAGCCGGGGGGTTCAGCCCGTGACGGGGAAGTTATAGAGGCATGTGAAAAGTATAATGTAGCTATGTTGTTTACAGGAAAACGTTATTTCAAGCACTAGAGGTGATAAGAATTGCGCGTTTTGGTGGTGGGTGGAGGAGGCAGAGAGCATGCTCTTATCTGGAAATTATCCCAAAGCCCCGCAGTAAAAAAAATATATTGCGCCCCGGGCAACGCCGGTATTTCTTCGTTGGCGGAATGCATTCCCGTAAAAGCAGAAGAAACTGAAAAGCTACAGAAATTTGCCCGTGAAAAAGAAATTCATCTTACTGTAGTAGGCCCGGAGGCGCCGCTGTCGATTGGCATAACGGATCTATTTCAGGAAAACGGCCAATTAATCTTTGGGCCTTGCTCCCGGGGTGCCCGCCTCGAAGGAAGCAAAGCCTGGGCTAAAGAATTTATGACAAAATACAACATTCCCACGGCACAGTATGAAATATTCAAAAAACCCCGGGAAGCATATCGTTACCTAAAAGATGTTTCTTATCCGGCAGTCGTTAAAGCAGACGGGCTTGCGGCCGGAAAAGGTGTCATAATAGCTGAAGATGCCCGGGAAGCGGCCGAAGCTGTACATTACATAATGGAAGACAGGGCTTTTGGTGCGGCCGGCGATTCTATTGTCATCGAGGAATTTCTGCGGGGCGAAGAAGTTTCAGTATTTGCTATCACTGATGGTGAAACTTACTATCCCTTGGCCTCGGTACAGGATCATAAAGCGATCTATGAACAAGATCGCGGTCCTAACACAGGAGGCATGGGCGCATACTCCCCGGCCCCAATTTTATCGGAACAGTTGGCTGCAAAAGTTATCCGGGACATTTTTGAACCGCTGCTGGCAGGACTAAAAAATGAAGGCATAAATTACAGAGGGGTTATTTTCGGGGGGCTGATGATCACTCCGGAGGAAAAGCTTAAGGTTTTGGAATTCAACGTCCGTTTTGGCGATCCGGAGACACAGGTCCTGCTACCACTTATAGAATCTGATCTATGCCCGCTTCTTTATGAGGCGGCCCGGGGAAACTTGCAATCTGTATCGCCTCCAAAATGGTCTTCATACGCCGCTGTTTGTGTGATACTTGCTTCACAGGGCTATCCGGGTAAATATGAAAAAGGTAAAGAAATAAGCGGGCTGGAAAAAGTATCGCAATTTGAAAATGCCGCTGTTTTCCATGCCGGAACGTCGTTTGAAGGCAACCGGACGCTTACAGCCGGGGGAAGGGTGCTGGGGCTGACAACTTGGGATCCCTCACTTAAGGATGCCTTGGCTAAAGCTTATAAAATGGCCGATCTAATTGATTTTGAAGGTAAATATTTCCGCAAGGACATAGGCCATCGCGCCTTGCGCCGGACAGAATAAACATAACAAGCGTATTTGTTGGAAATATGAGGTATAATAAAAGCGTAAAAAAATAAAAAAGGAGTGGCGAGGCGGATGAAAAAAAAGGCCGCCGCCCGGCGCCTTAAAGAACTAAGGGAACAAGTAACAGAACATAATTATTACTACCATGTCCTGGATGCTCCCCGGATAAGCGATGCCGAGTTCGATCTGATGCTTAAAGAGCTTTTGCAGTTAGAAAAGCTTTATCCGGATCTGGTTACTTTTGATTCGCCTTCGAGGCGCGTAGGGGGCACACCCATAGCTGCTTTCCGGCAGGTACGCCATATCGTTCCCATGCTTAGCTTGGAAAACGTTTTTTCCGAAAACGAATTGGGGGATTTTTACCGGCGTTTGGAAAAAAATCTTTCTTTGGAACATTTTTCCCTCGTAGCCGAACCGAAGATAGATGGGCTGGCGGTTTCTTTATATTACGAAAACGGGGTATTTCAAAGGGGCGCCACCAGAGGCGATGGCAGCATGGGGGAAGATGTCACGCATAATCTTTTAACAGTTTGGAGCCTGCCTCTGCGTTTACAGGAAAGTATTACGGCGGAGATCAGAGGCGAGGTGTTTATACACCGCGAAGATTTTCTGAAACTAAACGAACAAAGAAAAACCCGGGGGCTATCCTTGTTTGCCAATGCACGCAATGCCGCCGCCGGTTCCATACGGCAGTTGGATCCCAAAATTGCTGCTCAAAGATCGCTCGATATTTTTGTCTTTTCCTTAAATGAAATCTCTAAAACAAAACATCTGCCTACCCACTGGGATATGCTCCAATACCTTAAAGAGTTGGGATTTAGGGTCAATCCTCTTGTTTCTTTGGTGGAAAACCCTGAACAGGCAGCAGACTTTTATCGTTCCCTGGAACTTAAACGCCGCGAACTACCTTACGAAATAGATGGTGTTGTCCTGAAAGTAAATGAACTTACCCTTCAGCAAAAATTAGGTTCCACCAGCAGGGCACCCCGCTGGGCTGTTGCTTTAAAGTTTACCTCGGAGGAAGGGATCACCCGCGTAAAAGGTATTGAGGTAAATGTGGGGCGTACAGGGGCTGTCACACCGGTGGCTATCCTGGAACCGGTGCTTTTGGCCGGTTCAGTGGTGAAACGGGCCAGTTTGCATAATGAAGATGTTTTAAGGGAAAAAGAAGTCATGATAGGAGATGAGGTCGTCGTTCATAAAGCCGGCGATATCATACCGGAAGTAGTAAAAGTAAACAAGGAAAAAAGAACGGGCCGGGAACTTGACTTTGTTATGCCGGAGCAATGTCCTTCCTGTGGAAAAGAACTGAAGCGTTTAACGGACGAGGTGGCCCTAAGATGTTTTAACCCGACATGCCCGGCGCAGTTGATCGAAAGAATCATCCATTTTGCTTCCAAAGGAGGCATGGACATTTCGGGGCTGGGGGAATCCCTTTCCCGGCAGCTCTATGAATCCGGGTTGGTAAAAGACGTTGGAGATTTATATTACTTGAACAGGGAAGAGCTGCTGAAACTGGAACGCATGGGTGAAAAGTCGGCAGGCAACCTTCTGGAGGCCTTGCATAGGAGCAAAAAAAATCCCCTGCACAAGCTGGTGGTTGCTTTGGGGATCCGTTTTGTAGGGGAAAGAGCGGCTCGCCTTTTGGCAGCCCATTTCAAAAGTCTGACCAAGCTTGCTGCAGCAACTACGGAAGAAATAACCGGTTTGGACGAAATAGGCCCCAAGATTGCTTCTTCTGTCAGAGAATTTTTCGAACAGGAAGAAACCGGTGAAATCATGGATAAATTGGAAAAAGCCGGAGTCAATTTCTATGAAGAACCGGAAAGAGGTGAAGAAGACGGCCCTTTGAAAGGTTGTACTATTGTTCTTACAGGTACATTAGACGGTTATACCCGTCAGGAGGCGAAGGAACTAATTGAAGCAAAAGGCGGGAAGGTGGTTGGAAGCGTCAGCAAAAATACAGATTTTGTCCTGACAGGCGAAGCTCCGGGCTCCAAATTGCAAAAAGCCCAGGAGTTAGGTATTAAAATTCTCAGGGAAGACGATTTTATTCAACTTATTTCCTGATCGTTTTTATGTTATGCCGGGGATGCTCCTTGACCAGCTTGATAGCTTTGGTGATAGCACCGATAACATCGACATATTTTTGTATTTCCAGAAGATCGGCCCGGGCATAGGAGGCCCCCTTGGGCGTGACTACATAGCGCGGGGGCAGGTCATTAAGAGCCAAGGCAGCAATATCCAGCCGGCACTGCTCGCAGGAACAGACATTTTGTTTGACTGTTAAATCCGGTATAGCCTTTAAAACGATCTCCTCCATCAGGTTTCTCAAAACAGGCATAGTCGTTTTCCCTCCTAAGTTATATTGCAAACCATTACCTGCTATATTCGACAGCTGCGTTTCTCTCTCCTGCTACCATTTTTTGAAGAGGTGATAAAATTTGAACATTAGTAAAAAAGACGTTGAACAGGCGGCTGCATTGTCGATGTTGGATCTTACCGAGGAAGAAAAGACCTTGTATAGGGAACAGATCGATCTTATACTGGAATATAGTCGTCTCTTCGAGGAGCTGGAACTTGAAGATGTTGAACCTACCATCAATGTTTGGCAGTTAAAAAATGTTTTAAGAGAAGATCGCGCTGTTTCCAGCGACAGCGCTTTTTTGCATAACGTTCTACAAGAAGCACCCGATCAAGAAGAGGGCTACTTTTTGGTGCCGCTGATAATTGATTAGTTTAAACGGAGGGGTATGACATATGAAGCTTTATGAGATGACTGCTTGCGAGGCAGCTGCAGCCCTACGAAAAAAAGAAGTAACATCCCAGGAACTAACGGAATCGGTGCTGGAACGTATTTCGGGAGTTGAAGGCATTATTAAAGGTTTTATAACTATTCTTGAAAGTGAAAAAATTTTGCAGGAAGCTAAAAAAATCGATAAACTTTTGGCCGAAGGCAAAAAACTATCACCTTTGGCCGGCATCCCTATGGCACTCAAAGACAACATTTGTACACAAGGTATTCCCACCACGTACGCATCCAAAATGTTGGAAAATTATCGTCCTTCTTATGATGCCCATGTTACAGAAAAACTAAAAGAGGCCGGAACTGTCCTCATGGGAAAAGCCAATATGGATGAATTTGCCATGGGCTCTTCCACTGAAAGATCGTTTTTTCACCCTACACGCAATCCCTGGGATATCAGCCGGGTTCCGGGGGGCTCAAGCGGTGGTTCAGCTGCTTTGGTGGCTGCAGACGAAATATTTTTCTCTTTAGGATCCGATACCGGGGGGTCTGTGCGCCAACCTGCCTCAATGTGCGGTGTGGTTGGTTTGAAGCCAACTTATGGGTTGGTTTCACGCTATGGCCTGGCTGCCTTGGCTCCTTCCCTAGATCAAGTCGGCCCACTTTCCAAAGACGTCAGAGATTGCGCCATGGTGCTGGATATTATCGCCGGGCATGATCCCCGGGATTCCACATCTGCTAAAAGCAAAGATAATTATGTGGATTATCTGGGGCGGGAGGTAAAGGGTTTTAAAATTGGTTTTCCCAAAGAATTTTTTGGGGAAGGGCTGGAGGAACCTGTAAAAAAAGTTATCATGGAGGCGTTGGCAAAAAGTGAACAATTGGGGGCGGAGGTGGATGAAATTTCCTTGCCCAAAACCCCTTATGTTCTGCCTTGTTATCATCTTGTAGTTTCAGCGGAAATTTCTTCCGCTTTGGCTCGTTATGATGGTGTTCGGTACGGTTTTCGTGCGCGGGAAGGGGATACCCTTTCCGAACTTTACCGGCAAACGAGAAGCCGGGGATTTGGTTCAGAGGTGAAAAAACGCATCATTTTAGGAACGCATGTTCTGCGTACTGAACATTATGATGATTATTATTGGAAAGCACTCAAAGTGCGCACTCTTATCAAGCAGGATTTTGAAAAGGTATTTCGTGATTATGATCTGATCGCGACGCCGACTTCTCCCACTACTGCTTTTAAGCTCGGGGCAAAAAATGATGATCCCCAAACTGTGCATAGCCGCGATAATTATACCAGAGCGGCCAACCTTACCGGCATTCCGGCCATATCTATTCCTTGCGGTTTTGTAGAAGGCCTGCCGGTGGGCTTACAGATCATGGGGCGTCCTTTTGAGGAGGGGCGCATGTTGCAGTTTTGTTATGCCCTGGAAGACATGCTGGGGGTAAAAGGGTATAAACCGGAAATATCTGTAGAAGGGGGACATTAAAAGGATGTCTTTTGAATATGAAGTTGTTATTGGGCTGGAAACGCATGTCGAATTACTGACGGAAAGCAAAATATTTTGTGCATGCCCTAACCGCTTTGGGGAGGCTCCCAATACAAATGTTTGCCCCGTCTGCCTGGGACTGCCGGGCTCTCTGCCTATTTTCAATGAAAACGTCCTAAAATTAGCTTTGGAGGCCGCCTTGGCTTTAAACTGCACAATTGCACACTATAGCAAGTTTGATCGGAAAAACTATTTCTACCCCGATCTGCCAAAAGCTTACCAGATTTCCCAGCACGACAGGCCCCTGGCCCGCGATGGATATTTGGAACTTGTAAAAGACGGCAAATTGATCCGGAAAGTGCGCATAGAACGTTTGCATTTGGAGGAGGATGCCGGAAAACTCATGCATGACGAAGCCGGGGAGCGTTCTTATGTAGATTATAACCGCAGCGGCGTTCCTTTAATTGAGATCGTTACGGCTCCGGATATACACTCCCCGGAGGAGGCGCATCTTTTTTTGGAATCATTGCGGAAAACTCTCTTATATACAGGCGTTTCGGACTGCAAAATGGAGGAAGGCAGCCTGCGTTGCGATGCCAACATTTCATTAAGGCCGGCTGGCACGAAATCTTTGGGCCGTAAGGTGGAAATAAAAAACATGAATTCTTTCAGGGCCGTACAAAGAGGCCTGGAATATGAGGTCGGCCGCCAAAAGGAAATCTTGAAAGCAGGGGGAACAGTGGCTTTGGAAACCAGAAGGTGGAGTGAAGAGGATGGAGCCACAATAGAGATGCGCAGTAAGGAAGAAGATGAACACGACTACCTCTTTTTCCCCGAACCGGATCTTCCGCCCCTTATATTAAGCGAAGAGTTTATCGGCGCGGTAAAAAGTAAACTTCCGGAACTGCCGGTGGACCGTTATTTTCGACTCATGGAAGAACAAGGGATCTCACCCTACCAAGCAGAGATTATTACCTCATCCAGGGAAATGGCAGATTTTTTTGAGGAAACGCTTAAAATATTTCCTCAGCCTCAAACAGTGAGTAACTGGCTGCTGGGCGATGTTTCGGGACTTTTGAACAGCATGGGGAAGGAAATAGATGAGGTAGCCTTTACCCCGCAGCATTTTGCTGCACTGCTGGAACTTTTGGCTGCGGGAACTTTAAGTGGAAGGTTGGCCAAGGATGTGCTGGAAGAATCATTCCAAAGCGGTAGGCACCCCAAGGAAATAGTTCAAAAAAAAGGTTTAGTCCAGATCAGCGACGAACAGGAACTTCTTCGTATTGTTGACGAAGTCATAGAAGATACCCCCAATGCTGTAAATGATTATTTCGCCGGAAACAAGAAGGCGGTAGGTTTTCTTATGGGGCAGGTAATGAAACGAACCAAGGGGCAGGCCAATCCCCAATTGGCCACTAAACTTTTGCAAAAAAAACTGAAACAGCTGGAAAAATAGCCGGCAAGAACATGTAAAAGAATAGGTTTATGCTGGGTGTTCAAAACCAACACTATTTCTGGTACTATGTGCTTGTATTACTTGAAAACTGCGGAGGAGCCGGCTGAACCGGCTGCATGTGCTGCCGGAAAAGGCCTAAGTGCGGAAAAAATACTTCACGACCATGGATGAGGAAGGTGTTCTGGATAGCTGCAGCTACAGCCGGGCAGGACATAGAAGAAGAGGTAGCCTGCTTGAAATTGGATCGCAAAACGGGTGTACCAGACTACTGCCGGAAAAATTAAGGGGGCGTAGGAACAGGCCCGTTTGTTTATGGAAAACGGTATCATACGGCTGCTGCCCCGATAGTTGAAAGCCGGATGCCATAAAGTCTGTTTTCAGCGCTCTCAATGTTTTTTTAAGTTCTTTTGCAGTTTTGGCGGTTTAAAGTTCTTCTTCAATTTCTTCCCAAGAGCAATAGCGCGCCACTTCTTTTTTGACCAGTGCTACAGTACTGCTATCTTGAGGACGGATCTGCCTGACGACGCCTTGCAGTGCTCCAATGGTAGCATAGGTATCAGAAGGAACGAGAATTACAGGGATGCCTTTTTCCCGGGCACGGGAGATCACGCGAATATCGGGATGCAAGCCGCCGGTGAGAATAATGACTGAGGTGCTGGTTTCTAAGGCCGTTAGCGCCATGTCGCTTCGATCCCCGCCGGTGATAACTGCCTTGTTAAGAGCCCTGCGCAGGTAGCGCAATGCCCTTTCCGTGGTCATCGTTCCAACCACTATTTCTTCCACCGGCAGCCCCATGTTTTCTTCCCCGCATAGAATTTCTCCTTTAAGAGCTTCTTGGAATTCAGCTACTGTAGGAAAGGTTACATCGGGATGGGCCGGGATTATACCCCTGACACTGCAGTTTCTTTCTTCCAACAAGGGGTGATAGGTATTTCTGACCTTGTCGAGGATAGCTGCGGGGACATTATTGAAGATGTTTCCTAGCATGTTAAGCCCTTTGGCTTGCAGGAAATTATTATAGAAAATTATTTGATCCAGATCATCATCCTTTTCCAGAGTGGAAATGAAAAGAACAGGGATATCCCACTTTTCAGCCAGGCTAAAATCGTCGAGGGAGTAGGACATTCCGGCACAAGGGGATCTCCCGCCTTCTACAACCATGATTCCTTCATCGTTACCTGCAATGACTTTGAAACTTTCCTCCAGCATGGCATCTGCTTTTTCTATTGTGGGCCGATTGTAGTCAGGGGTGCCAAAAATGTAGGTGGGATCGAAATTTAGCGGTGCAATTTGCTCCGGCCCCCAAGGCAGCTCCAGCACTTGTTTAAAAAGTAAAGCGTCGGCATCATGTTTGCGGTGCAGATCTTTTCCTGTTGATTTGGGTTTAAAATAGGCAATTTTTAGCCCTTTTTCTTGCCAGAGCAGCGATAGCCCCAAAGCGACAGCGGTCTTGCCGGAACCGGCACGGCCCATGATGTATATTTTTTTAAGCAATTCAAATTCTCCTTTCTGCAAATTGCCCGGCTAAAAGCTCTTCATGCTCAGATATAGGGTGAGTATCATTCATAAAAATGTGGGAAAGGGTAATTTTTACATCGACGGCGCAGACTCCTTTTTCATAAACAAGCAGTGGATTTATATCCATTTCCCTTATTTCGGGGAAAATGGTGACAAGGCGCGCCGCATTTAGAATAGCTTCTTTTAAGGAGGGCACATCCAGCGGGCTACTTCCTCTAAATCCCCTTAAAAGATGATAAGCTTTTGTTTCCCTGATCATTTCTTCAATATCTGCTTCTTCCAGATTTTGGGCCAGCCGCAGTGATACATCCTCAAAAAGATTTACATAAATACCTCCCAGTCCAAAGACCAGCAAATGGCCAAACTGTACATCATAGGAGGAACCGATGATTACTTCCATGCCCGGTGGCATCATTTTTTGCACTTCTATGCCATAAAATGATGCATCGGGAGTGACGCGCTGTGCCCTGAGCATTATTTCTTTAAAATGTTTTTCCACCTCAGATGTGTTCGCCAACCCTGTTACTACGCCGCCTATATCGCTTTTGTGGAGGATTTTCGGGGAAGCTATTTTAAGGACAATGGGGAAACCTATTTCCTCCGCTATCCGCGTTGCTTCCCGGGGCTCACGGGCAAGCCGGCTCGGTGCTGCCGGAATGTTGAAGGCGGAAAGGACCCTGGCTCCTTCATGTCCCAAAAGAACCAGTCTCCTTTCCCTTAAGGCATCATAGAAAGCAGCTTTAACCGGAGCAGTATCATATAATTCCTCAGTTTTGTCCGGTTCCCATTTCCGGGGATCGCTTTTTTGAAGCGCAATTTTTTGCCGTATTTCAGTGGCATTTTTATAATACTTAATCATGCCATCCATGGCGGCAACGGCTCTTTCCGGGAAAAGATAGCAGGGTATTCCCGCTTCCTTTAGAAGCGCTTGCCCTTCCTGGATTTCTTTTCCACCCATAAAGACGCCCAAGAGCGGTTTTTGGTGATATTGCTTTCTTACTTCCAGGACAGCCCGGGCTATATGGGTTGTATCCGTTGTGGCTGTAGGGCATAATAAGGTTATAACGCCGTCTACTTCTGAATCTTGCAGGACCTTTTCCAGGGCAAACTTGTAACGCTCGGCCGTGGCATCGCCTAAAACATCCACCGGGTTGTAGATACTGGCCTCCGGCGGCAAATATGATCTTAGTTCCTTAGACGTTTCCGGCGAAAAGCGGGCCATTTGCAGACCTGCTTTTTCCAATTGATCCGTAGTCAAGATCGCCGGCCCCCCGGAATTAGTTACTATAGCTATCCTGTTTCCTTTGGGGAGGGGCTGGTTAACAAAAGCAAAGGCCATATCGAACAGCTCTTCCATATTATCTACCCTAAGCACGCCGCTTTGCCTAAAGGCGGCGTTATAGGCATCATCAGAACCTGCCAAAGCACCCGTATGAGAGGTGACGGCCCTGGCTCCAGCGGGGCTGGCTCCTGCTTTCAAAACAATAATGGGCTTGACGGCGGAAATGAAGCGGGCTTTTTCCAAAAATTTTTGCCCATCCACAATATCTTCCAGGTAGTACAAAATTACCTTGGTAGAAGGATCCCCACCGGCATATTCCAGAAAATCTGTTTCATGTAAATCAGCTTTATTCCCCATGCTTACAAAGTGGGAAAATCCTAGACCGGCTATTTCGCTCCAGTCGATGATTGAAACAAGCATGGCACCGCTTTGCGAAATGAAGGAGATATGCCCTTTTTGCGGGAACCCCCTGGCAAACGAAGCATTAACAGGGGTATGAGTATGGATAAGGCCAACGCAGTTAGGCCCCAGAAGGCGAATGTTTTTTTGGCGACAAAACGCCGCCAGTTCCTTTTCCAGTTCAAAGCCTTCGGAACCAACCTCTTTAAAACCAGCCGAAACAACGATGAGAAAACCAATATTGCTGTGGGCGCATTCCCTTGCAGCCTCCAGCACTCTGGCAGCAGGAATGGCAATGACAGCCAAATCGACACTTTCTCCATTTTTCCCCGAAGGAGGGATATCTTTCACGCTTTGGAAACATTTCAGCCCCAGAATTTTTTTTTCTCGGGGATTAACAGGATAAATTTTCCCGGGGTAACCGCTTTCCAGCAGGTTTTTAACAATGGCATACCCAACCTTGCCGGGGTTTTGCGAAGCACCGATTACAGCGATGCTCCCCGGGGCAAAAAGTTTGCTCAGATGTTGTGCTTTTTCCGACAATTAGCTGCTCCTTTGCTCCAGTGATGCCTGCTAACAAAAAGTATTCCCTATATTTAAAAGTATATCAGTGAAAAAATAAAAGACAAGCATTTTAGCAAAAATTTGGACTTTAAACAGGAAAAAGAGAAACAAAAAAGAATCTAACATTATGACACATATTCAACACGCATTGACTGATATCAAGGTTTACCCAACGGGGCGGTCCCCTGTACCCGGCTGCCCCTTTAATGTTCATTATATAAATTTTACAAAGGAGGAAAACAAAAAATGTACAACAACAGGCTGGAGCCGGAAAAATTGGTCAACAAATGCGATCCATCCCTGTTTGAGTTTGAAACAACGGAGGATGTCAAACCCATGGAAGATATCATCGGCCAGGAAAGAGCCGTTAAAGCCATGGATTTCGGTTTAACTATCAAAAGGCATGGCTACAATATTTTTATGACTGGAATTACCGGGACGGGGAAAACAAGCTATGCTCGTTCCATTATCCGGGAAATTGCTGAAAAGGAGCCTGTTCCCGATGACTGGTGTTACCTTTACAATTTCCAAAACCCCGGCGAGCCCATGGCCTTAAATTTGCCAGCCGGTATGGGGAGCGTTTTTGCCAGGGAAATAGATGGTCTGTTGGAAGAATTGAAAGAAGAGATTCCCAAGATCTTTAAAACCGAAGATTATGAACGGCAAAAAGCCACGATTTTTAAACAATTCCAAGAAACAAGAAATTCTTTAATGGAAGAACTAAACAAGGCTGCTCAAGATAGCGGTTTCGTGCTAAAAAGAAGCAGTACCGGCTTTGTCAGCGTACCATTAAAAGACGGAAAAGAAATGAGTGAAAAGGAATTCAGCCAGCTGGAGCAGCCCGAAAGGGAAGAACTGGAGAAAAAATCCACCGAAATTCAGCTTAAAACCATGGAGATCGTCAGGCTTATCCAGCAGGAAGAGAAAAAAACCAGGGATCGCTATAAGGAGCTGGAATACGAAACAGGTTTGCATGCAGTGGGCTACCTCATTGTTGCACTAAAAGACAAGTATAAGGAATATCCCCGTGTCATTGATTATTTGAAAGCCTTAAAAGCGGATGTTCTGGAAAATTTGAATGCTTTTAAAGAAGAAGATGATGAAGCCAAACAATTTCCTTTTCCCTTGTTGACACAAAGGCCTGATACCGTCTCCAAAAAATATACTGTTAACCTTCTCATAGATAACAAAGAAACCAAAGGCGCCCCCGTAGTTATGGAACCCAACCCTACTTATTATAACCTCATCGGCCGGGTAGAACATGAAAGCAGATTGGGTGCGATGACTACTGACTTTACTATGATTAAAGGAGGCGCTTTGCATCAGGCTAACGGAGGTTACCTGATTTTACAGGCCAACGATGTTCTTATGAATTTCCAATCCTGGGAGGCTTTGAAACGAGTTTTGAAAACAAAAGAGGTGCGCATCGAAACCATGGGGGAGCAGTATGCGGCTTTGGCCATGACCACTTTGAAGCCGGAGCCCATTCCCCTGGATATAAAAATAATTTTGATCGGCAACCCCATGCTCTACCAAATTTTGTACCGTCTTGATGAAGATTTCAGGAAATTGTTTAAAATAAAGGCTGATTTTGACACCGTCATGGAGCGTTCCGCGGAAAATATTTCCAAGATGACTAATTTTATTTCCATGCATTGTCAGGAAGAAGGGCTAAAACATTTTGATCGTCTGGGGGTGGCCAAGATTATGGAGTACAGTTCACGTCTTGCCGATCACCAAAAAAAATTGTCCACTCGTTTCAACGACATCGTAGAGATCCTTTATGAAGCCGATGCTTGGGCTGGTATACAGGGCGACGAATATATAAGCAAGAGCCATGTGGAAAAAGCCATCAAGGAAAAAACTTTTCGTTCCGATAAGTATGAAAAAAGGCTTTTAGAACTTGTTGAGGAGGGGCAGATCCTGCTTGATCTGGAAGGGGAAAAGGTTGGTCAGATAAATGGCCTTGCCGTTATAAACATGGGAGATTATGTTTTTGGCCGTCCTTCCCGTATCACTGCTTCTACCTACCTGGGGCGCAAGGGAATTATCAACATAGAAAGAGAAAGCAGGATGAGTGGGCGTATTCACGACAAAGGCGTGCTTATCATCAGCGGCTATCTCGGTCAAAAATATGCCCAGGATATACCGCTGAATCTTTCTGCCAGCATCGGTTTTGAACAGTCGTACGACGGAGTGGATGGGGATAGTGCCTCGAGCACCGAACTATATGCTTTACTTTCCAGTCTCAGCGGTGTACCCTTAAAACAAAATATAGCCGTGAGCGGCTCTGTAAATCAAAAGGGCGAAATACAGCCTGTAGGAGGTATCACCCAGAAAATAGAGGGTTTTTTCAGTGCCTGCAAACTGAAAGGCTTGACAGGGGATCAGGGCGTTATCATTCCTCACCAAAATGTTATTAATCTGATGCTGGGCGACGAGGTTATAGATGCCGTTCGGGAAGGGAAATTCCATATTTATGCCGTCAAAACTGTAGATGAAGGCATGGCCATACTCACGGGCAAACCGGTGGGGAAACGGGATGAAGACGGCAAATATCCTGAAGGGACGATCAATTATCTTGTAGAACAGAAATTGAAAGAATACCATGAAGCGCTGCGCAAACAAGCTAAAGAACAGGAAAAAGCGGAGGAGCAAAACGCAAACTCTGAGATCGAGAATGGGGAAAACTTGCACGGGTGAATCCGTTGACCCGCAACGCCGGTTATTATATAATATTGACGAAAAGGGGAGTAGCTGGCAGGTTACCTGCCGGTCAAGGCCAACAATCACGGTAGATATACCTGGCCCACCGCTTGTATTTGTGCATTTGCAAGTAGCAAGACCTTTGACATAAAAACATGTTAAAGGTCTTTCCTTTTTTATTAATTGGGAAAGCTAAAGATCAGAACAGGAGGTACTGTTGATGACTAAATGGTCCACTTGTACCGTAAAAGAAGCGTTAAAAGCTTTTAAAACAGATCCTCTCCTAGGGCTTTCTACAGTTGAAGCAGCACGCCGGCAACAAAAATATGGTAGCAATCAGCTCCGCGAATTACAACCAACACCTTTTTGGCGCCGCTTTTTAACCCAGTTTGCTGAATTTCTGATACTGCTTCTCGTGGCGGCAGCTGTTATCTCGCTTTTTTTGGGTGGGGTTACCGATGCCCTAGTTATTTTGACAGTGGTCGGCATTAACGCTGTTTTGGGAACAATCCAGGAATACCGGGCCGAAAAAGCGCTGAAAGCTCTTAAAACCCTTTCCGCTCCCACCGCCAAGGTGATCCGTGCAGGAGTAGTTACAGAAATAGCATCCCGAGAACTTGTTAGGGGTGATATTGTCCTGTTGGAAGCAGGAGACTTTGTACCGGCTGATGGCCGTTTGCTGGAATCGTCCCAATTAAGGGTGGATCAGTCAGCTTTAACAGGTGAGTCCGAACCCGCAGGTAAGAACGCCTCCTTTATCGCCGGGGAAGACATTCCCCTGGCAGAAAAAGAAAATATTGTACATATGGGCACCGCTGTTGTTTCCGGCAGGGCCAAGGCCCTTGTTACAGCTACGGGTATGGATACTGAAATTGGCCGCATTGCCAAGATGCTCGAAAAAACTGATGACGATAAAACCCCTTTACAAAAAAAGTTGGAACAATTCGGGCGGCAGCTAGGCATTTTGGCCTTACTTTTATGCCTGTTGATCTTTGTTTTAGGTGTGATAAAAGGGAACAGCATCTACGAAATGTTTCTTACTTCTGTTAGCCTAGCTGTAGCTGCCATCCCCGAAGGGCTGCCGGCGATTGTGACTATTGTGCTTGCTCTTGGGGTGCAGCGCATGGCCCGGCACAAGGCCATTATACGCAAACTTCCTGCAGTGGAGACCTTGGGGGCTGCAACAGTAATCTGTTCCGATAAAACAGGCACTTTAACCCGCAACGTCATGACCGTGCGACATATAGTTACAGGGGATGGCCATTTCCGCATTTCGGGTGAAGGTTATGAACAGGAGGGTTCATTTTTTTGCAAAGGAAAGGCAATCGAACCTGCTTCCGTTCCGCGGCTTTTTCTTCTGCTGAAAATAGCCTTATTAACCAGTAACGCTGTTTTGAATGAAGAAAACGGGGATGCCCGGATGGTAGGCGATCCCACCGAAGGAGCACTTGTCACGGCGGCTGCCAAGGCCGGCCTGCAAAAAGAGGAGCTGGAAAAAACGCTGCCACGTGTAAAAGAATATCCTTTCGATTCGAATCGTAAAATAATGAGCACAATTCACCGGCAGACATCGGCAGATTGGCCTTTTAAAAATAGTAAAAACAATAGCTTGGATCTGTTGCTGGCCAAAGGTGCACCCGGGCCGCTGTTGGAAAGATGTTGCCGTTTTTTGGGCCCCGAAGGTATCTGTAAACTGGATCAACCCATGCGGGAACAATTTTTAGGCACAAGCCAGGCTTTGGCTGAACAGGCCCTGCGCGTACTGGGCTTTGCTCTGCGTCCCTTAAAAGAACCATTACAGGAAGCAAAGGAAAGTGAACGGGATTTGATATTCGTAGGGCTGGCAGGCCTGATCGATCCACCGCGGGCTGAAGCCGGGCAAGCGCTGAAAACTTGTCGCCGTGCCGGAATTAAGGTAAAGATGATCACCGGCGATCATAAAAAAACAGCTTTGGCAATTGCACGGGAAATGGGCCTGGCTCATACAGATGAGGAAGCAATCAGCGGAATAGAACTGGATCAGCTTAGCCCCGAAGAACTGCAAAGCAAAGTTGACCAAATTTCAATTTTTGCCCGCGTTTCCCCGGAACACAAGGTGCGCATTGTGGAAGCATTGCAAAACAGGGGCGAAATAGTGGCCATGACCGGTGATGGTGTCAACGATGCCCCGGCTTTAAAAAAAGCAGACATTGGAGCTGCAATGGGATTAACGGGCACAGATGTGGCCCGGGGGGCAGCCGATATGATCCTGGCCGATGATAATTTTGCCACTATTGTACAAGCAGTACAGGAAGGCCGCATCATCTTTGAAAATATTAAAAAGGCCGTCTACTTCCTTCTTTCCACCAACGTAGGGGAAATATTTACCATTTTAGGTGCAATATTGTTAGGTTGGCCATTGCCTTTGCTGCCTATCCAGATCCTCTGGATCAATCTGGTAACCGATAGTTTGCCTGCATTGGCTATCGGAGTGGATTCCCCGGAAAAGGGGGCTATGCAACGACCGCCGCGCCGGCCCCAGGAGGGTATTTTTGAACAGGGAAGCAGTTCCATACTGTTGCTTTACGGCCTTTTTATCGCTTCAATTGCGCTTTTTGCTTTCCATCTTGGCCAGCAAGATTCAATATCCACAGGACAGACCATGGCTTTTGCTACCTTGGCTTTTAGCCAGCTTGTGCATGTGTTTAATTTCCGTTCCTTGCACGAATCTATTTTTAGCCGAGGTTTTGCTGGCAACCGATCGCTATTGGCAGGAGTGGCTGTTTCAGCAGGGCTTCAACTAATTGTGCTATTAGTACCTCAACTTATGCTGATCTTCAAGGTGATGGCACTGACTTCTGCAAATTGGATTGCCGTTGTTATACTTTCTTTCCTTCCTCTGGTTTTCGGCGAACTATTGAAATTGATCCTTTCCCCGGACCAAAAGCAAACATTACGATAGGGCGCTAAAAAGAGAATGCCAGAGGATAGCAAAACGATCTGGTGTCGGGGGGTGGTGTCGGGGGGACGGTTCTCTGTCACCTAAACAACGCTGCGGCCTGTTAGAAAAGGTGTCGGGGGGACGGTTCTCTGTCACCTAAACAACGCTGCGGCCTGTTAGAAAAAGTGGTTAACCAAGGTGACAGAGAACCGTTCCCTTGACACCTTAACCAAGGTGACAGAGAACCGTCCCCTTGACACCACCCTTGACACCATCCCCCCGACACCCCCCTTGACACCCGTTTCCCCGGCACCACTTACTGATACCGGTCCTCCGATATTGTTTCTGTCATTGTACAGCGAATGTTATCTTTAATCCTTTCGGCGGGCGATGCAGAATATGTTTCTGTCTTCCGCTGATGGTTTTTCCATGGTAAAGGCTTTATAGCAAGATTTCAGTTCCCATCCGGCCCGGGCTAGCAGGGGTTCAATTTCTTGTAAAGAGTAAGAGCGTTCTTTGTGTTCTTCTTGAATTTTGGTGTAAAGTCCATTTTCTTCTAATATAAAAGCGGTTAGCTTGATCTGCCATATTTTTTTTTCCGGTTCGAGAAAGCTTTCCCAAATCAGGGTAAATTCTTCGGTTTCCAGCCAGGAAATTTCAGGGGTAGTACTTGCCGGAAGTTTTTCCACCAGGTTGAGATTAAAAATAAAAAAACCTCCTGGACGCAAAACAGAGCATATGCTCACGAAAGCTTTCTCCAAATCTTTCTTTGTAAGTAAATAATTGAGGCCATCTTGGTAAAGTACGGCTATATCTGATTGGAAAGGAAGCTTAAGGTTACGCATATCCTGACGGTAAAAACCGGGTTTCAGATTCTTTTTCTCCGCCTTTTCTTGGGCCACAGCTAACATTTCCGCTGAAATATCTACTCCGCAGGCCGTGTAACCTCTTAACGCCCAGGGGAAGGTTGAATTGCCGGTTCCACAGGCCAGGTCTATAATTTTTTGCTTCGGTTCTATCTTAAAATGTTCGAATAATTTTTCCAGATAATCGGCCCACTCCTGGTAATTTACCCCACTTAACAGATAATCATAGATGCGGGCCAGGCCTTTATAAGATTTTTGCATATTTACCTCCTTAAGAACCAAAGAACAAAATTATGCTCAGTAAATTTAAGAGGAAAAAGCCGCTGTTATAGCGGCTTTGTAACAATAGTGCGTATACAGCTTTATATTATCTTACAACAATTACAGGTTTTTTTGCACAATGAACGACTTTATTGCAAACACTTCCCAAAAAAAGTTCTTTTATGGTCCCTAAACCGCTGCTACCTAAAATTATCAGATCATAGTCTTCTTTGTCCGCTGTTTCGCAGATGATATTTCCCGGGTCTCCATATTCTAATAGAAGTCCGACTTTTAACCCTTTTTTATCAAAAAAATCCTTGTTTTTTTCAAGTACTATGTTTGCATTTCTTTTCATGGTTTCATTTGCTTCCGGGGGTATGGAGGATATTTTGGGAACGACAGCTATAACCGTGACTTCTGCCTGTAAAGGGCCGGCCAATCTAAAAGCTTTTTCCGCTGCTTTAAAAGAATTTGTCGATCCGTCTGAGGCAAGCAGGATTTTGTACATTACTTTTTCTCCTTTCTTTTTATGAAATAGATTTCTGTTTTAAGTATCCAATCACACAATCATTACGGGTGTTTTTGCACTGTGGACAACTTTATTGCTTACGCTTCCCAGGAAAAGACCTTCGATACTACCCAGTCCGCTGCTGCCAATAATTATCAGATCATAGCCGCCTTCATCTGCTACTTCACAAATGATATTTCCTGGGTCACCATGTTCCAAGAGGGTCTCGATCTCCACTCCTTTTTTATCGAAAAAATCTTTGTTTTTCTCTAATACTTCCAGTGTATTGTCTTCTAAGGTTTTATTAATTTCCAGAGGCAAGCCAGACATTTGTTGAACAACAGCTATAACTGTGATTTTTGCCTGCAAAGGGCTGGCCAATTTGTAAGCCTCTTCTGCAGCTTTAAAAGAATGTTTCGATCCGTCTGAGGCGAGTAAGATTTTGTACATTTTTTCCCCCTTTTCTCTACTTTACAATCATTACAGATGTTTTGGCGCGATGGACGACTGTATTACTAACACTGCCAAGGAAAAGTTCTTCAACACTTCCCAAACCACTGTTTCCTAAAATTATTAAGTTATAGCCTTCTTTGTCCGCAACCTCACAGATAACATTTCCCGGACTTCCACGATGCAAAAGAGTGTCAGTGTTGATCCCTTTTTCCTCCAACAGGTCTTTTGTTTTGTCAATTGCTTTTTGGGCATTTTCTTTTATGGACTTGCGCAGTGTTTCAGCAAACTCCGGTGGCAAATATGTTTCTTGGGCAACGGAAATGACTGTAACTTTGGCCTTTAAAGGGCCGGCCAGCTTTGCAGCTGCTTCGGCGGCTCTTAATGAATTTGCAGATCCATCCGTAGCGAGTAAGATCTTGTACATTTTTCCCCTCCTTTTAAAAGATTATATTGTTAAACAATTATTCAACCAATATATCAAATTTTCCTTCTTTTTTTGCTTTAAAAAATATTACTAACATCCATTTGTACTATGTTTATTTTTTTTCCCCATTCATCTGGGAAAAATAATAATGGTTGAGCAGTACTTTTAAAATTGCTGTAAAGGGAATAGCCAAAATCAAACCCAATAAACCCATGAGCTTTGCCCCACAAAGTATGGCAAAGACTATGGTAACCGGTTTAAGATCAACGGCTTTGCCTGTAAAAACCGGTGCCAGAAGGAAAATATCAATAAGCTGAACAACGGCATAAAGGATTATGATAAGTGCGATATGGGGCGTGCTTGGGGTAAAGCTAATCAGTATAGCCGGAATGGCAGCCAAAATAGGCCCTATATTATAGATAATATTTAGCAAACCTGCGGTAAGACTCAAGATGACAACAAAAGGCATTCCAATGATCAAAAGCCCAATTCCTGTAGCAAAACCTACCAGACTGCAGCGGACAAGGTTACCACGCAGGTAAGAACCCACCTTATCATCGACAACACTGACGACGTGGGCTGCTTTATTGCGATAGCGCGGGGGGAAAAGACCGATCAGGGCTTCCTTGATCCCGTCGATATCGAAAAGCAGGAATAAAACAAGGAAAAAAAGCCCCAGCAGCGACCATATTCCACCCAGGAATGAAGCCTGTAGGTAATGGGCACGGCCTATCCACTGCATAAGATAAGAAGGGATGCTTTCGATATAAGAGATAGCGGCAGAGGTTAGGGTCGAGACAATGTTTGTGCCCAGTATGAGGTCAGCTTGTTTTAGCTGGTCCAGCAGCAAAATAATATATTGGCGAAAATCGGTGGCGATATAAACAGCCAACCAGCGTATTTCCCGAAAAATTAAGGGGGGAATGAAGTAGGAAAAAAGCAATATAATGAATATAAATAAAGTGAAGATGATTATGCTTGCTATCGTCCGGGGGAGATGAAGTTTTACCAGTATTTCCACCAAAGGTAAAATCAGATAAACAATCAATAAAGCAATGATAACCAAAGAAATAACGGGGAAAATTATTTTAAGAAACCAAAGCCCCAAAATTAGGGCGAAAGTAAAAAGCACCAGCTTCATGTTTGATTTTAATTTTGCATCCATGTTTTCTTTATACTCCAAAGCATTTTTTTATAAATTGCCGCTGAGGGGAAAATGAACCATGAACCAGGTGTACTGTAAGCAGGAGGCAGAAATATTATAGTAGGGCGTATATATTTTAAACTAGTTTTGATTTATCTACAAGAAAAAAGTTTGATTCCGTCACAGATTATTTAAGCTGTCACATTTATATATTGTATGTATGTTTTGAAATAACGGATGGCAGGGGGGGAAGGCTGAAAATTGAGGATCAACGAATTGGGTTCCATTTTAACTTGTCTTCTTTTAACAGTGGGCATGCTTACGTTGCCCAGAATTGGCTTTTATTCAATCGAAGGAATCTTTGCCGCAGCCTGGACGACACTTTGTGTGCTGGTGGCTGCTGCATTTTTGAAAAATTTTCATACAAAACGTTAAAAAAAGCAACGCTGCCGCAACATTTTTTAGGGCTTCCTTTTGCTTCCGGCCTGATCGGGCGGAAAGGGAAGCTTGTTTTTTTATAAGGAAAGTAAAGGGTTTTTCCAGTAAAAGTCGAATACTATACCAGATAAAAACAAAGAAAAATTTGGTTGGAGGAACACATTTGTTTGTTCATTTGCATGTCCATACAGAATATAGCCTTCTTGATGGTGCCGCACGCATTGAGGAAGTGGTAGCCAAGGCACATAAACTGGGAATGCCGGCTGTTGCCATTACCGATCACGGCAACATGTACGGGGTTATCGACTTTTATAAGGCGGCCAAACGCAGAGGAATAAAGCCCATTATAGGGTGTGAAGTCTATGTGGCTCCCAGAAGCCGCTTCCAAAAAGAACCCAAGCGTGATGAAGTTCGCTACCACCTTGTTCTCCTTGCTAAGAACATGCTGGGGTACCGCAATCTCGTGAAGATTGTTACCGCTAGCTACCTGGAAGGATTTTACTACAAACCTCGTGTGGACAAGGAGTTGCTCAGCGAATACAGCGAAGGGCTGATTGCTTTAAGCGGCTGCATGGCCGGGGAGATCCCGGAGCTGTTGATGGCAGAAGAAGAAGAGAAGGCCTTGCAAACTGCGTTTGCCTACCAGGATATTTTTGGTAAGGGCAACTTTTACCTGGAGCTGCAGGAACATGGGCTTGCCGATCAAAAAAAGCTCAACCCCAAACTGCTGGAGTTAGCGGAAAAAACTGGCATCCCCTTGGTTGCCACTAATGATGTGCATTACCTCGAACGTGAGGATGCAGCGGCCCAGGATGTTCTTTTATGCATACAGACGGGTAAAAACGTGGAGGACGAAAACCGGCTCAAGTTTGAAGGCGATGAATTTTATTTTAAGGATACACAGGAAATGAAGGAGAGCTTTGGCGCACTGCCTGCCGAAGCCTTGAAGAACACTCTTAAAATAGCCGATGAGATAGAGCTAGAATTTTCTTTTGATAAAATGTACCTGCCGCCTTATGATATACCTGCCTCTTATGAAGATGCCGCCGATTTTTTAAAAGATCTTTGCTATCAGGGACTGGTTAAGAAATACCCGCAGGTGACTTCGGAACTGAAAGAACGGCTGGATTATGAACTGAATCTCATTAACGAAATGGGCTTTGCCGGTTATTTTCTGATCGTCTGGGACTTTGTTCGTTTTGCCCACGAAAATGATATTATTGTAGGCCCCGGCCGGGGTTCGGCAGCGGGCAGTCTTGTAGCCTACGCTTTATCTATAACCAACATTGACCCCTTGCGCTATGGGCTGCTGTTTGAAAGGTTTTTGAACCCGGAAAGAGTGTCGATGCCCGATATTGATATCGACTTTTGTTACGAACGTCGCGATGAAGTGATCCGCTATGTCGTAGATAAATACGGTGAAGACAAAGTAGCACAAATCATAACTTTTGGCACCATGGCTGCGAGGATGGCAGTCCGGGATGTAGGAAGAGCCCTGAATTTTTCTTATGGGGAAACAGATCGCATTGCCAAAATGATTCCCCTGGAACTGGGCATGACTATCGAAAAAGCATTGGAAATGAACAATGATCTAGCCGATCTTTATGAAGGCGATGAACGAATTCGCTTTTTGTTAGATACTTCTTTGGCTTTGGAAGGGTTGCCCAGGCATTCTTCCACCCATGCTGCCGGCGTGGTCATTGCCGGTGATCCCCTTGTCGAACATGTACCTTTGCAAAAAACAGCAGATGGGGTAGTGGTTACCCAATTTCCCATGGATACATTAGAGGAATTGGGTTTGCTGAAGATGGATTTTTTGGGTTTGCGCACGTTGACAATTATGGGGGAGGCCCTTCGGCAGGTAAACAGCCGACGGAAAGAAAGTGAACAACTATCTTTGGAGAATATCCCCTTGGAAGATGAACCTACCTATGAGCTGCTGTCACAGGGGGAAACGGCTGGCGTGTTTCAGCTGGAAAGCAGCGGTATGCGTTCCGTGCTGCGTGATCTTAAACCCAGTAAATTCGAAGATATTATTGCTGTAGTAGCCCTGTACCGTCCAGGCCCTATGGAACAAATTCCTGTATTTATTGAAAGCAAGCATGGGAACAGCCCCATCAAATATTTACACCCCGATCTGGAACAGATTCTTAAGGAAACCTATGGGGTGATGGTATATCAGGAACAGATCATGGAAGTGGCCGCCAAAATGGCCGGATTTACGCTGGGACAAGCTGATCTGTTGCGTAGGGCTATTGGCAAAAAAGAAAAAAAAGTCCTCGATGAGCAGAGAATAGCTTTCGTAGAGGGTGTGGTTAAGAAAGGTTACGAAAAAAAACTGGGCGAAGATCTGTATGATCTTATCGTTAAGTTTGCCTCCTACGGTTTTAATAAATCCCATGCCGCTGCCTATGCGCTCATAGCTTTCCAGACGGCCTACCTGAAAGCCAATTATCCCTTGGAATTCATGGCGGCACTTTTAACCGGGGTCATGGCCAACAGTGAAAAAGTGGCCCTTTACATTGCGGACTGCCGTCGCCAGAACATAGAAATTTTACCGCCTGATGTCAACGAAAGTGATGTAAACTTTACTGTAGTTGGCGAAAACCGCATCCGTTTTGGCTTGGCCGCCGTAAAGAATGTGGGCAAGGCTGCCATAGAGTCAATTATGGAAACCAGGGAAAAGGAAGGCAAATTTTCCAGTCTTCAGGACTTTTGCAATAAAGTCGATTTGCGCACTTGCAACCGCAAAGTAGTGGAAAGTTTGATAAAAAGCGGTGCTTTCGATTCATTAGGCGGGTTGCGTTCGCAGTACCTCAACATTATGGAAGAGGCTCTGGCCAGCGGCTATCAGCTGCAAAAAGACAAGTTAGACGGCCAGATTTCCATGTTTTCTTATCTAAGCGATGGGGATGATTCTCCAGGTTCCAATGAGGTCCAAGATGTGCTTCCGCCCATACCGGAATTTTCTTCTAAAGAAAAGCTTTTCCTGGAAAAAGAAATGGTCGGCCTTTATATTTCCGGACATCCTTTAAACCAGTACCGCCCGATCCTGGAAAATCTTAGCGGGGTGGTTCCCGCTGCCGAACTCAGCGAAATAGGCGATAGGCGTAGCGTAGCTTTCAGCGGAATGATCGTTTCTCTGAAGATGATCTACACCAAGAAAAACCGCCCCATGTCTTTTCTCAAAGTGGAGGACTTAACGGGGGAAGTCGAAGTGGTGGTTTTTAGCGATATTCATGAAAAATATCAAAATGAACTGAAAGAAGATAAAGTCGTCCTCATCTATGGGACTACTGATTATAAAGAAGAGGAAGAGGTTAAAATTATCTGCAGGGATATAATTTTTTTCCCGGAGGAGCCCAGGCAGCTGTTTATCAAAATAGAAGGGGAAAAGTCTCCTAAAGAGATGCTTTCCCTGAGGGATATACTTGCCTCCTATCCCGGTGGAACCCCGGTTTGTCTTTATTTGGAAAAAAGCGGCAAGTTGCTGCTTACAGGCCAGGAATACTGGGTAAAGGACAGCGAAAAAGAACTTTATACACGTATCACAAAGTTGCTTGGTCCCGGTTCTTTGAGGATCCGGCAGCTGGAAACTGTTTGAGAGATTATTATGGATTAAAAATTCCTTCTTTGTCAATACTGAAAACGTAATTGGCAAGCCGACAGGTTCGAAATCATGGAGGGGTGAAGGCTTGAAAAAAATTGCTGTTTTGACCAGCGGGGGTGACGCCCCCGGAATGAATGCCGCTATCAGGGCCGTGGTGCGCAAAAGTATCTATCATCGTCTGGGTATATACGGGATACGGCATGGTTTTGCCGGATTGTTAAATAAGGAACTTCGCCCTATGGAGCTTGGTTCAGTTGCGGATATCATCCACAGGGGGGGCACGATCTTACAGACGGCCAGAAGTGCGGAATTCATGACGCAGGAAGGGCAGGAAAAAGCGTTTGCATTTCTCCGCAAAGAAGACGTTGAAAACATTGTTGTCATCGGCGGGAATGGATCTTTTAAAGGGGCAAAGGTCTTGCAGGATGCCGGTTTTAATACCGTTGGTGTTCCGGCAACAATTGACAATGATATTCCCTGTACAGATTTTTGTATTGGTTTTAATACAGCTATTAATACGGTAACCGATGCTATTAACAGAGTAAGGGATACAGCCACATCGCATGAACGGATCTACGTTATTGAAGTTATGGGGCGTGATTCAGGCCAGATAGCTTTGTTTGCAGGCCTGGCCGGTGGCGCCGAATCCATAATAGTACCCGAGGCCCCTTTTGATCTCGGGAAGGTATGCAGCCGTTTGATGAGAGGAGTACAAAGGGGCAAACTGCACAGTATCATACTTGTGGCCGAAGGGGCGGCCAGTGGTCTGCATGTAGGGGAGGAAATAGAAAGGCTTACGCAGTTAGAGGTGAGGGTCACTATCCTGGGCCATATACAAAGGGGCGGTACACCTACCGCCTTTGATCGTATCCTGGCCAGCCGGATGGGTTCCAAGGCTGTAGATCTTCTCATGGAAGGATGGGGCGGCCATATTGTTGGCTATCATAAAGGCGAAATAAAGGCGATACCTTATGAGGAATTGTTTAACAGTGAAAAGGAATTTTTATGGAATGTCTATGACTTAGCCGGTATTTTGGCTATTTAAAACAGGGGGATCTATTAATGAGGCGAACAAAAATAGTCTGTACCGTTGGGCCTGCTTCGGAGGATCTGGAGATGCTCAAAGAATTTATCCAACTCGGTATGGACGTAGCCAGGATAAATTTATCTCACGGCACTCCACAGGGGCACGAGGAAAGGATCAAAAGGATTCAGGAAGCCAGCCGGCAGATGAATAAAAGAGTAGGTATAATGATCGACACCCGTGGGCCGGAGGTTAGAATAAAAACCTTTCGGGAAAAAGAAGTTGAACTCAAGGATGGGGAACGGTTCGTGCTGACGACTGAAAATGTAGAGGGCGATAGCCAAAGGGTTGGTATTACTTATAAAAATTTGCCCAAGGATCTGCCCTTGGGTGCCCGAATCTTGGTGGATGACGGGCTAATCGAACTTAAGGTGGAAAAAGTTACTTCCACGGAAATAGAAACACTGGTAGTCCATGGCGGCATGCTTTCCGATCGTAAAGGAATAAACGTGCCCGGTGTACACATCAACCTTCCCATTCTTTCGGAAGAAGATGAAAGAGATATAGAGGCGGCACTTCAGCAAAATGTTGATTTTATTGCTGCCTCGTTCATACGGAGTGCGGAAGATGTTTTTGCCATAAGGCGTCTGCTGGAAAAGAACAAAACCTCTGCAGGGATTATTGCCAAAATAGAGAGCCGTGAAGGGGTAAGAAATTTTCAGGAAATCCTTGAGGTGGCTGATGGGGTCATGATTGCTAGGGGGGATCTGGGGGTGGAGATCCCGGCCGAGGATGTTCCTTTAGTGCAAAAGAATCTGATTGCCGCTTGCAACCGTGTCGGTAAGCCGGTGATTACTGCAACACAAATGCTTGATTCCATGATGCGCCGGCCTAGGCCTACCAGGGCTGAAGCCAATGATGTGGCCAATGCTATCTTTGACGGCGCAGATGCCGTGATGCTTTCCGGGGAGACGGCTGCCGGGGCTTTTCCGGTAGAGGCTGTGGAAAATATGGCCCGCATTGCCCAAAGAACAGAAAAAGCGCTTAAATATAGAACGATTATGCAAAACCTGGAATCAGCCATCCAAAATACCGTAACTGATGCCATCAGCTATGCGACCTGCCGCGCGGCACAAGATTTGGGGGCTTCAGCCATTATTTCTGCCACCCAATCGGGGCATACAGCGCGCATGGTTTCCAAATACAAGCCCAAGGCACCGATTATAGCTGTTACCCCTTCTGAAAGGGTTGCCTCGGCGCTGTCCCTTACCTGGGGGGTTTATCCCTTGCTTTGCCCGCCAACCGCAAGCACCGATGAAATATTTAATACTGCCATTAAGGTGGCTTTGGAGTCAGAGCTGATCCAGTGTGGGGATCTGGTGATTCTTACAGCGGGAGTGCCGGTTGGATTGCCGGGGACAACAAATTTTATGCGAATTGATACCATAGGGGAAGTAATTGTCCAAGGCCAGGGAATCGGCAAGACGGCTGTAACAGGAATCGTACATGTTGCACAGACGCCTGAGGAAGCGCTGAAGATCGAGGAAGGCTGGATATTGGTCTGTGCGTTCACCGATAAAGAATTTTTACCGGCCATGGAAAAAGCCGGAGCTATTATTACCGAAACCGGTGGTCTTACTTCCCACGCAGCCATAGTGGGGTTGAATCTGGGCAAGCCGGTAGTGGTAGGGGTCTCAGATGCTACTAAGGAATTGTCTTCCGGTCAGCTCGTAACGGTCGATACGGTAAGGGGCCTGATCTATCGTGGGCGGGCTACAGTATACTAAAAAAGCTATATGACAGTATACGGGATGTAATATATTATTGTTCTTGGGAAAGCTTTAAAGCTTGGTTTTGGGGAGAGGGTTTGGTTTTATGAAACAATCTGATACAACCGTGCGGGTTCGTTACAAAGATACCGATCAAATGGGAATGGCCTACTATGCCAATTATTTTGTTTGGTTTGAAGTAGGCCGGTGTGAATTTTTCCGCGATCTGGAAATGAGTTACAAGGATATGGAGCGCAGTAAAATATTTCTGCCGGTGATTGAAGCTTTCTGTAAATACAAACACCCGGCCCGCTATGATGATCTACTGCAGATTACAACCAGGCTCAGCTTTCTTAAAAACGTCAAACTGGGTTTCCATTATGAAATATTCAATAAAGAAACGGATACCTTATTGGTAACCGGCGAAACAGTTCATGCTTTTGTAAACCAAAAAGGCAGGCCGATTGTGCTGCGCAAGCAAAATCCTTTTTTCTGGAGGATTTTGCAAGAGTTAAACGTTACCCAGCTGCAGCATGATTAGGCCTGTAACAAACTTGGGAAAGAAATATGTGGATTTTTGGGGTAGCCGGATACCTTTTTCTGCCAGGGCAAATATCTTTTCCTTTGGGGGTTCATTTAGAAAAAAAGCAAACTGTGCCTGGTTTTGGTGGCGATCAACTTGTTGTTTTGCCTCCCATTCGTCCCTAAGGTAATATAACCCCGATTCTTTTTTTATTTCCGCTTCACTAAGGCCAAATATATCGGATAACACGAGTTTCTGAAGGATAACTGCATCCAGCCAGGGGTAGGGCTTTTCTGTTTCCGCCAGCTTTTTTAAAGTAAGGATAAAAAGCTTTTGCTCTGAGGTATAAAGCCCGATAGGCAGATTTTCTTCCGCGGCTCCCGTCAAATGTTTTTCTAAAACATATTTCAATTCATCACGGCTTTCGGCCGGGGGCAGCTCTTTTATAGTAAAACGGGCCGCCAGTTTCTCCTGCAATGTGGCACTGTCAATCCCACTGTTTGTGAGGATACGGTGTGTGGGAAAAGCGAGCAGCCCCTCATCGTAGATGTTGACAAGGGACATAAGCACATGCCCATATTTTTCTGCATCGGGCCCCGAATCTTTTTTTTCCAGGTAAAATTTTAAAGCTGTTTCATAACGATGATGCCCATCAGCTATATAAATGCTTTTATCTTTAAAAAAGTCTTTAATAACCCCAATTAAATGTTCATCCGTAAGCGTCCAGATCTTGTGCGTCTGACCAGCATCATCCGTGAAATCAATAACCGGCTCCTGTTCTATCTTATAGCCTTCGGTATAATTGTTTAATAATTCGTTTTTGTCTTTATACAATCCAAAAACGGGGCTAAAATTGGTTTGGCAATGTCTTAAAAGCTCTAACCTGTCGACTTTGGGCTGGCTTAAGGTTTCTTCATGGGGGATGATCTTGCCTTCCTTGTAAGGCGACAAAGCCACGCCGCAGTAAAATCCTTTTCTGATATAATTTTTCCGGTTTGAACTAAAATGTTGTTCATATAAATAAAAGGCGGGTTTTTCCTCTTTTAAAAGGATGCCCTCCTCCAGCCAATCTTTAAAATGTGCGGCCGCCCGTGTATATTTGTTTTCACGGTAATTATCCCCAGGAAGGGATTTTGAATATTCAAGACGTATAACGTTATAAGGGTTTTTTTCGTAGTAAGCGTTTTGAAGCTCTTCGCTTATAACGTCATAAGGCGGTGCGATGATTTGAGCAAGATTTAGTCCCATTTCATTATTAAAACGTAGACCTTTTATTGGCAATACAGTTGTCATTTCAAAACCCCCGTCTGTTTAGCATCTCCCTATTGTGGCGTTACCAATCAAATCTTATTATAAGTAATTGAAAAAAACAAGTAGAAAGGAGGAGGAAGAAAGAATCATGGTCGTAAAAAGAGTTGATTTACAGCATAAAGTAGAAACGCTAAAAAGGTTTGAGGCCTTCAATTTTTTGGATAATATCACGCTGTATAAAATTGCAGGTTCTGTGGATGAAGAATTTTTTCCGGCGGGCACCTATATTGCTAAACAAGGAGAACCCTCGCAGCATCTTTTGTACCTGGTTGTTGAGGGAGGAATAGAGATAACGGTAGGCGACAAAAATGACCATGCAGTAGTAACCGGGTACCGGGGCCCTTATGAATTTATGGGAGAGGCCGTCTTTTTTTCCGGCGAAGAACACCCTGCTTTTGCTAAAGCCGTGACCGATACTCTCTGTTATACCCTGCCGCAGGAAAGTTTTGAAGAAATTCTAATTGAAAACCCTGACTTTGCTGCCTATTTTACCAAATTGTTGACGGAAAGACTGCGCATCATGTATCAAAAATTTTTTAACGAGGAAGATCTGTCAGAAGAGGAAGGGTTTAAAAAGCGTGTATCCGATATTATGACAAGAAATGTAGCTACCTGTTTACCTGATGATGATATCAGGCGGATAGCGACGATAATATCCGAAAATGATGTCAGCTCCGTTATCGTTACCGCCAACAATGTTCCCCAAGGGATCATTATAGAAAGGGACCTTGTTTCCAAAGTATTATTGGAAGATGATTTTAAAGTACGCGCCAGCCGTACTGCCAAAGATATAATGGGCACGGATTTAGTTACCATAAGCCCCCGGGAATTTTCTTACCAAGCTTTTTTACTCATGGTCAAACATCGTGCCAAGCATGTAGCGGTAGTGGATGAAGAAGGTTTCTTGGCCGGGATTGTAACTATGCACGATGTGATAAAATCGCGAAAGACCGGATCACTTGCAATCATTAACGGTATTGAATCCAGCCGTACCATCGAAGAGGTAAGTATGTTAAGGGATGAGGTTGATCAGGTTTTGCAGGCGCTTTTGGTGGAAAGGGCCACAGTCACGGAAATTAACTCCTTGGTAACGGAGTTTTATGATCGGATAACACGCAAGATTATCCAAATTTCCGAAGAAAAGATGGTTGAGGAAGGTTACGGTCCTCCGCCGGTAGACTATTGTTGGATAACCATGGGAAGCAGCGGCAGAAAAGAACAGTATGCCCGCACCGATCAAGATAACGGCATAATCTACGGAGATGTCCCCGAGGATGAAGCCGAAGAGGTGAAAAATTATTTTCTCATCCTTGGCGAAAAGGTGGTTGCCGGGATGGAACAGTACGGTTTTGAACGCTGTAAAGGGAAGGTTATGGCTAACAACGAAAAATGGTGCCGTTCATTTCGTAGCTGGCGCCATAATATAAAAGGATGGATCGATAACCTTTTACCGGAAAATATTCGCCTGATGACCATCTTTCTCGATTTTCGCTACTTGTATGGTAAAAAAAGTCTTTACCTTTTATTGCGCAACTTTGTTGTGCGAAACTTTCGTGATTCCACCAGGGCACAGAAATTCTTACTGCAGGACAATCTAGATTCTGCAGTAGCCATCAATATTTTCCGGCAAATTCAGACGGAACGTTCCGGGAAATATCGCCACCAGTTGAATTTGAAAACCGCAGCTTCTGTACACGTTGTGGGTTGCGTCAGGGTTTTCGCCCTTAGGATGGGGTTGCTTGTTACCAATACCTTTGAGAGGCTGGAGGAGATAGGGCGGCGGGGTATTCTCAAGAAAAAAGATGTGGAATACATATCATCAGCTTATGAAACCCTGATGATGTTTAGAATCAGGGAAGCTATGGCCAAAATGAGAAAAAACATCAGGCCGGATAATTATGTCGACCCCCGGAAGCTGACCAATCGTGAGCAATCTTTGCTCCGGGAGGCGCTCGTTATGGTCAGGCGCCTGCAGGGAATTACAGAAAGCCATTTCCGGTTCCTTCCTTAGAACCAGGCGTTGCCAGGGAAAACATCAATCAAGGGCCGCTTTGCCATTTCCTTCCCTGCCGGCCAGGAAACAGCGGAGCTGTTCAAGCGTAAATATTTCTTTTTCAGCTAGCTTTTCCAGCAGTTTTATAAACAGCTGAGCAGTCATTAGCGAATCGCCCAGGGCAGTATGCCTTCCTTCTATTTTTATATTGAATTTTTTAAGCAGGCTATCCAGGGAGTATCCGGGAATGCCGGGCAAGATGTTCCGGGCAAGCAAGCATGTGTCTATTACCGGATTATGGATGCGCAGTGGCGCATGCCGTCCCAGCTCTATATTTAAAAAAGCCATATCAAAGGGTGCATAATGGGCAACCAGGATTTTATTATCGATAAAATCCAAAAATTCGGGAAGCACCTCAAACAAAGTAGGGGCATTGGAAACCATAGAATCAGTTATTCCGGTTATACTGGTGGAGCGGGGAGGGACGGAACGCATAGGGTCGATCAATTTATCAAAAACAGCATCAGTTTTAACAGCGCCGTTTTCCAGGATCACCCCTGATAGGGAGATCACTTTATCTCCCCTTAAAGGGTCTAAACCTGTCGTTTCGCTATCAAAAATGACGAAAGAGGCCTCCAAGAGGTTCTGTTTCCAGTTTATTTGTTCCTTGATATCCTGTAGCTTTGTTGTAATTTGATTTATAATTTCTTTATTTGCCCGGTGTTTTTCTGCATTTTTGCTTTGTTTTTTTTGGAATAATTTTTTTATGCAATGTGCCAGCCAGTTTGGAGGGATACAGTTAAGCCGTGCCTCTTGGTTTAAATTCAGGCAGTCGGGTTCATAAAAATAATTTATAGGCATAATAGATGTATCCTCTCATTTTTTGCCGGAGAAAAATTATAAGGGCAAAAAAGACTTTTCAGCCTATTGTTAATATTATTTTACTATAAACAGATCAGAAAAACAAGAAGATTAGTGTAAAAATCATCATAGAAAGATAAAAAAGGCAAAAAGGGGGAAGAAAGTTACAAATTGGATAAGAAAAAACGTATTAATTTAGATGGACGCACCTGGACAAGGTACAGCATAAGCGTTTGGAATGACATTCAAAAGTCATCTGTGGAAAGACGATTAAAACATCCGGCCCTGTTTCCGGTAGCCTTGGTGGAAAGGCTGTTAGAAATATACGCACATCCCGGCGAAATGATCTTGGATCCTTTTTTAGGTAGCGGCAGTACTTTGATTGGGGCGCAGCGACTAGGCATGAAGGGGCTGGGCCTGGATATATCTGAGGATTATATCAAACTTTTTGAAAAACGTTTGTCGGATGAAAAGATCGACACGCCCACGGTTAAGGCTATCAACGAAGATGCCCGCAAATTGCAGAAATATGTAGAACCCTTTTCACTGGACCTTTGTATAACCTCACCTCCCTACTGGGATATTTTGAGGGAAAAACGCACCGCCGATCTTAAATCCAGGAGGCACTACGGTGATAATGTGGATGATCTTGGCAATATAGAAGATTATGATCTTTTTCTCGAAGAATTAAAGACTATTTTTGCCGGTGTTTATGCAGCCTTAAAAAAAGGCCGCCACTGTATTGTCGTGGTTATGGACATAAGAAAGAGAAGCAAATTTTATCCGCTACATATGGATCTTTGCCGGCAACTGGTTTCCCTGGGCTTTTTACTGGATGATATTATCATCTGGGATCGCCGCTTAGAATATAACAATTTGCGCCCGCTGGGTTTCCCCTATGTTTTCCGCGTTAATAAAGTTCATGAATATATCATGATTTTCCAAAAGCCTAGCTAGGCCCATGGGTTTTAGTTCCAGGCAGCCAGGTTTATTTTCCATATAATTATTGTAATAAAATCATAGGCAGTTTTTAAGTATGTATGAGGAGGCACACAGCATGGAAGGGAAAATAAATTACGATTTTTTATCCTTAGAGGGTATTTTTCAAAGACCGGAGACCTTAAACGCTTTTGCCCGGGAAAAAATGGAACATGTCAGGCAAATCTTACGTGATTATGAAGTTTACAATTGCCCCTCTTGTTGTAAACAGTGCTGTTACGGTTCTATTTTAATGTCTTATACCGAATTTACCTATATCATGCTTTATATCCAGGAAAACTGGCCACGGGAAAGGATTGAAAAGTTGTTCCGGGATAAGGTGGGCATTTTACAAAACGCCGATGCTCTGCTCTGCCCTTTCCTGCAGGAAGAAGCCAGCGAGGAACACTGCAGCATCTACATGGCTCGCCCCCTGATCTGCCGGGTTTTCGGGACAGAGGCAGCACCCTGCCCGGAACCTATAGAACCCGGGAAGCTCCCTGAAAGCCTTTTTTACCATGCTTACAACCAGCTTTATTACAGCAATGATAATTTTATAGCCCTGGATCTTGATCGAAAATGGGCTGTCTTTGAAGCACCATTTGCCCTATGGTGCCTTGCTGACAACAGCAAACAAACTAGAACTTTTCTGCGATCCTATCTGGAAGAACAAAAAGAATCCTATAATGCCGTTCTCTATGATCGCAGCCAAAACATATTCTTCGCCTACCGCAACGGTGAAAAAGTTACACTATCCT